>NZ_QUBI01000002.1:0-356635 GCF_006493595.1 Apilactobacillus micheneri
ATTAGTGTATAATCCAGTTAGGCCTTTAGTCTCCAATCTTCGCTCCCAAGCAAAGATGGTGCTCGGGGCTGATATGTTGAAGAAAAGTGCTGTTTCTGGATACGAACTGTGGTTAGTGTGCATCCAATGCAGCACTTTTCGTTTATAATTTCCAGAATATACTTTAATTGGTTTTCTTACAATCAAGCCTTTAATGCCGAAGGCATTATACATATGAATCCAATTTAAAATAGTTGTTCTACTTTTAATATTATATTTTTTAGCAAGACTAGTAGAACCAATTCCTGCAGAAAAATATTTTTTAACTATTTTTTTCTTTAACTCAAAACTAAATTTTGCCATACAAAACCCCCTAAAGTGTTGTTTCACTTTAGGGGTTCACTTCAAGTGTGATTATTTTTATGCCCTAAAAGGGACTCGAACCCATACTTAGAAAAACTAAACAACGATCTGAACGTTGCGCGTCTGCCAATTCCGCCATTAGGGCATATAGTACATATTGTATACCTATATCATGGCTTTTAACAAATTTTAGCAGGAATATTATACTTTACAGAATTCTTTATATGTTTATACTTAATAATAGTTTGTGTACTAATTAATATTGTCTAACAAATTTTATGATTTATGGTTCATATTGCATAACATTTGGTACAATAATATTAGTAAGAATTTAAAATTAAAAATAAACTATAAAATAAAATTATTATGTTATATAAAAGGGGATAAATCGACATGTGTGGATTTTGTGGATATGTAAATCAAAAAGATGTTCCTACTGATACTATCAGTAAAATGGCAGATCGAATTAAACATCGTGGTCCTGATGATGAACAATATTTTCAAGATGAAAATATTTCAATGGGTTTTAGAAGATTATCAATTATTGATTTAGCCCATGGAGGTCAACCTTTATTTAGTAAAGATCAAAAGAAGGTATTAACCTTTAATGGTGAAATTTATAACTATAAAGAAATTAGAGCAGAACTACAAGAACAAGGATATGAATTTGAAACTGATGTTGATTCAGAAGTTTTAATTCGTGGATATGAAGCTTGGGGTTCCGGTTTATTAAAAAAACTTCGTGGAATGTATGCATTCGTTATTTATGATAAAGCTAATAATGAAATCTTTGGTGCAAGAGATCATTTTGGAATTAAGCCATTATATTATTATGATGATGGTAATACATTTATGTATGCTTCTGAAATTAAAGCTTTTTTGAGTAACCCAGCTTTTAACAAAGAATTGAATATTGGATTATTACCTATTCATTTAAGCTTTGAGTTCATTCCTTCAGAGGAAACAATGTTTAAGAATGTTTATAAAGTAATGCCCGGTACATACTTTGTTCATCATATCGATAGTAAACAAACAGAAACCCATCGTTATTACCATTTCAATTACGATCATATTGATAATTCACAAACTGTTGAAGGCGATGCCAAAAAAATCGAGAGTCTTGTGAAAGATTCAGTTAAAACTCACATGGTTTCTGATGTTGAGGTTGGTAGTTTCTTATCTAGTGGGGTTGATTCAAGTTACGTATTAAACGAAGCTTCTAAATTAAAACCTATTAAGTCATTTTCACTAGGCTTTGATAATTCAAAATATAGTGAATTATCTTGGTCAACTGATTTTGCTCACCAAATTGGTCAAGAAAATACACCAATTAAGATTACTGATGATGATTATTTCAATTTCTTACCAACCATGATGTACTACATGGATGAACCATTATCTAATCCTTCAGCTATTCAATTGTTTTATTTATCAAAAGGGACTAGAAAACAAGTTAAAGTTGCTTTATCTGGTGAAGGTGCTGATGAATTCTTTGGTGGATACAACACTTATCTTGAAGCTAAACCATTCGAAAGATATCAAAAATATGTTCCTGGATTTATTAGAAAATCATTAGCTTCAATGGTTACTAAGTTACCAAGATTTCATGGTCGTCGTTTCTTAATTCGTGGTGCGCAACCATTAAGTGAACGTTATTATCGAGTTAATTATGTATTTAATTATGATGACAGAAATCGTTTATTAAAAGATCCTAGTATAAATCGTGATTCTGGAGCATATTCAAAACATATCTTTGATGAAGTTAAAGATAAAGATGAAATGACCCAAATGCAATATTTTGATATTAATACTTGGTTACCATTTGATATTCTACAAAAAGCTGATCGTATGAGTATGGCTAACTCTCTTGAAGTAAGAACACCATTGGTTGATAAAGAAATTGCTGAATTTGCTTCAACAATGCCAATTAAAACGCGTATTAATGATGAGGGAACTAAAATTTCATTGAGAAAAGCTGCTGAAAATGCACTTCCTGAAAAAGTTGCAATGAAAGAAAAATTAGGTTTCCCATCACCAATTGCTTCTTGGATTAGAGAACCTAAATTCCATAAGCGTATTGTTCGTGCATTTACTTCAGATGTCGCACAAAAGTTCTTTAATACTGATGAATTGATGAGAATTCTTAAAGAGCATGATGAAGGTAAATCTAGTATGCAAAAAATTATGACACCTTATCTATTTATTATCTGGTATGAGGTTTACTTCCCAGAAAATACTGATGCAGATACTATTAATAAAGTAGAATTACAAGCATAAATTTAAATGTTAGGAAATGAATTTTAATGTCACTTGGAATTAATGAAATCAAAACAATTTTATCTGAACATAATTTACTAATTAAAATTGTTCCTAATAAAAATGAACAATTTGATGATGTGACTTATGATTCAAGAAATGTTCATAACAATGCTTTATTTTTTTGTAAGGGAAACTTTAAACCAGAGTATTTAACAATGGCTAAAGCTGCTGGTGCTTCTGGCTATGTATCTGAAAAAAAATACGCAGAAGGAAGCAACTTAACGCAAATTATTGTAAAGAATGTACAAAAGGCAATGTCTCTTATAGGCGCTGCCTTTTATCGCTATCCAGAGAATGACTTATTTACGATCGCTTATACTGGGACAAAAGGTAAAACTACGTCTTCATATTTTGCCAGAAGTATTTTAGATAATACTACTAATAACAAAACAGGATTACTATCAACAATTGATACCATTGTTGGCAATAATCCTGATCAACAATTTAAATCACATCTTACGACACCTGAGTCTTTAGATATCTTTAAATATATGCGTATGGCTGTTGATAATGGGATGACTCATATGGTTATGGAGGTTTCTTCTCAAGCATATAAGAAAAATCGTGTTTATGGTCTTAAATATAACATCGGATTATTTTTAAATATTTCTCCTGATCATATTGGGCCTAACGAACATCCAACATTTGCTGATTACTTGCACTGTAAAGAACAACTTTTAGTCAATTCAGATATTTGTATTATTAATGCTGATACTGATCATTTTGAAGATATTTATATGGCTGCCAAAGTTACTACTCAACCGGAAAATATTTATTTATTTAGTGATCATGATCAATCTTTGATTGACAATCGTCATCCAGATTTTATCTTTGATAGTATCTCAGACACTATTAGTGATAATAAAATTAAGCTAGTTTCTAATAATAAAAAAGCTAAAGCCATGAAATTGGACGGCGAATATAAAATTGCTGTAGCAGGAGATTATAATGAATCTAATGCGACTTCAGCAATTATTGCTACTGGATTGTCTGGTGCAAGCAGTGATGATGTAAGCAACGGATTATCCACTGTATTTGTTCCAGGTAGAATGGAATCTTATGATGCTAAAAGTCATGGGAACGTTTATGTTGATTATGCTCACAATTATGCTAGTATGCATGCATTATTGAGTTTTTTAAAACATGGTAATCCTGATGGAAAAGTAATTGTAGTTGTGGGTAGTCCTGGTAATAAAGGAGAAGATCGTAGAAAAGGATTTGGAATGGCATTAACTGAAAATGCGGATGAAGCCTTTTTAACGACCGATGATCCTGCATTTGAAGATCCAGCTACAATTGTTGATGAAATTGATTCCTATATTAATCATGATAAAGTTAATGTGCATATTGAATTAGATCGTCGTTTAGCTATTAGTAAGGCTATTCATTCTGGCGATAAAAATTCTATAATAGTAGTAGCAGGTAAGGGCAGAGACCCCTATCAAAAAATAAACGGTGTTGATACTCCTTACGAAACCGACTCCGTTGTAGTCAAAAATGTTTTGAAAGGAATAGAAAATGAGTAATAATACATCAAATTTTACGGTTATACTATTAGGTAGTGATTTTAATGCTTATGGTATGGCTAGATCTTTATATGAAAAATATGGTAAGCCAGTTAAAGCTTATGCTGAAAAAGCTTTGGCACCTACAAGATATACTAAAATTGTAGATTTATCTTTAATTGATGGGTTTAGTGAAGATCCTAAGTGGATTGAAGAGATGCTTAAACTAAAACAAAAGTATTCGAAACATTCTGAACCAGTAATTTTAATTGGTTGTGGTGATGGATATGCAGAGTTAATTTCTAAGCATAAGGATGAATTAGACGATGTATTTATTTGTCCATATGTTAATTATGAATTGATTAAAAAATTAAACAGCAAAGAGAACTTTTATAAAGAATGTGAAAAGTTTTCTTTACCATATCCTAAAACCAGAATTATTAGTAAAAGTGAATATGAAAGCGATGAAGATATTGAACAGCCATTTGGCTACCCAGTAGCTTTAAAACCTACTAATAGTGTTGAATGGCTAGATATTCATTTTGAAGGGCGAAAAAAGGCCTTTACGATTAAATCAGAAGCTGAATTTAAAGATATTGTTAGCAAAATATATGATAATGGATATACATCTGACCTAATTTTGCAAGACTTTATTCCTGGCGATGATAGTAATATGAGAACTTTAAACGCTTATGTTGATAAAAATCATAAAGTTAAGATGATGTGTTTGGGTCATCCTTTATTAGAAGATCCATCACCATCTTCAATTGGTAATTATGTAGCTATCTTACCTGAATATAATGAGAAATTATATTCAATGGTAAAAACTTTCCTAGAAGCAATTAATTTTACTGGATATGCTAATTTTGATATGAAATATGATATTCGTGATAATTCATTTAAACTATTTGAAATTAACTTAAGACAGGGGAGAAGTAGTTTCTTTGTTAGTTTAAATGGCTATAATCTTGCTGATTGGGCTGTTCAAGATTATGTTTTTGATAGCTTAAAGGATAAAGATACAGTTTATGCTAATAAGGACAAATCCAAATATTGGTTATGGTTAGGTGTTGGTAAAGAAGTCTTTAAAAAATATGCTAAAGATAATGAAGACAAAGAATATGCCATGAAACTAATAAATAATCATCAATATGGAACAACTTTTTGGTATAACAAAGATCGTAACTTCAAACGATGGATGTTGGTAACTTGGATGAAGCATATTTATGCTAAAAATTTCCAAAAATATTTTACAAATAAATAGGAAATGATTTTATGAAAAACTTTTTTTCAATTATTGGTGGAATGGGGACAGAAGCAACTGAAAGTTATATTCATGTTTTGAATAAGCGGACCCCCGCTCATTCTGATCAAGATTATTTAAATTATATATTAGTAAATCACGCTACGATTCCTGATCGTACTGATTATATTTTGGATAATTCTAAACCCAATCCATTAGTACCACTTATGGATGATATTAAACAGCAAAGTTCTCTAAAACCTAATTTTTTTGTTATTCCATGTAATACTGCCCATTATTTTTATAGTAAACTTCAATCAATCACTGATATACCTATTTTGCATATGCCCAAAGAAGCAGTTAAAGAAATAGGGCGAGTATATCCTAAAGCAAAAAAAGTTGGCTTAATTGCTACTCGGGGAACTATTTATGACGGTATATATGATAATGAAATTAGTAATTTCAATTATGAATTAGTGAAACCAACTAAGCATATTGAAGATGAAACTATGGATTTAATTTATAAATATATCAAAGAAAAAAATATAGTGAATGCTGAACTATATCATCATATTTTGGATGAAATGATTAATGAAATGAAATGTGATGTAGTTATCCTGGGATGTACTGAGCTATCATTAGCTCAAGAAAGAGCTTCTGATCATAATTATCCTTTAGTGGATGCACAATCTGTGCTTGTGGATCGAACCATTGATATGGCTTTGCATAATGAACAAAAATAAAAATAACGTAACTCTTATATTTTGAGAGTTACGTTATTTTTTTACAATTATTAGATTGAAAGTTAATAGTAATAGTATGGATAATATAAGAAGTAGCATATTTATAGTCATTAGATGACTTCTTTGCTTATTTGAATAATTTATTTCTACCATTATGGATGAAATTATTACTAAAATAACAGTAATAAATGATTCTATATTATTGTTGTGAAAAACTCGTATTGATAAAATGCCATCGAACATAAACAACAGTATATATAAAATTCTATTAATGATTAACCAATTAATAATTCTTTTGACTGAAATTCTAGTGAGTCCTATTAATATTGATAATATATATATAAACATTATTGTAAACACAAGAAATATAAGCATTCTATCATCTCCTTTTTAGTAATTTTAACATAAAAGTTATTTATAGTTTGAATTTATAAATTATAAATGGTAATATAAGCGAAAACTAAAGATAGAAGTGATTTAATTTGACTAGAAAAATTGGTGTAATCGGAATGGGACATGTAGGATCTACAGTTGCCCATTATATCGTTGCAAGTGGTTTTACTGATGATTTAGTATTGATTGATAAAAATGAAGAAAAGGTGAATTCAGACGCATTAGATTTTCAAGATGCAATGCCTAACTTACCATTTCATACAAACATCTATGTTAATGATTACTCAGCTTTAAGTGATGCTGATGTTATTATTTCAGCTGTAGGTAATATTGACTTGATTAGACAAGCTAATGGAAATGATCGTTTTGCTGAATTATCAAATAACGTAGAAGCAGTTAAATCGATATCTACTAAAATTAAAGATTCTGGATTTAATGGTATTTTAGATGTCATTACAAATCCAGTGGACGTTATTACTTCAATTTATCAAAAAGAAACGGGCTTACCTAAAGAAAAAGTTATTGGAACTGGAACTTTACTGGACTCTGCTAGAATGAAGCGAGCAGTGGCTGCAAAACTTAATATAGACTCCAGATCTGTTGATGGATATAATCTGGGTGAACATGGTAATTCTCAGTTTACCGCTTGGTCTACAGTAAAAGTATTTGGTGAACCCATTACAAATTTAGTTAAAGAAAATAATTTAAACTTAGATACTCTTGATAAAGATGCCAGGGATGGTGGCTTTGAGGTCTTTAAAGGTAAATTTTACACTAATTATGGTGTGGCAACTGCTGCAGTTAAATTAGCAAATGCAATTATTTCGGATGCTAAGTCACAATTAGTAGTATCAAATTATCGCAAGGAATATGGTGTTTATTTATCATATCCAGCAATTGTTGGTAAAAATGGAATTGAAAAACAAATTAACCTAAATTTAACAAAAGAAGAACTAGAAAAATTACAATATTCTGCTGCCTTTATTAACCAAAAATTTGAAGAAAATAAATAATATATATTTATTACAATTTATTCTTGCTATTGTTGAAATTGTTTGATAATATCAATAACACAAATTTATCAAATGAGGTGAAAACTTTGGCTGAATTAAAAATTGGTGACTATATATCTGCTCCACGTTTTGGTTATTTGAAGCATGATTTCGCTGGAACTGTTGACAAAATTTATGAAAATTCTGTAATGGTTCTTATTAATGAACATCATAAAGATGATGATGTAGTAATTAATGAATATAACCAAAGAGCAATTGTAAGTAAAAAGAAAGCAAAAATTGCTAAAAAATAATATCAACTAAATTGTATATGCATTATTGTGCAACGTATGATATAATTTATTTGTATCTGCGGGTATAGTTTAGTGGTAAAATATAAGCTTCCCAAGCTTAAGTCGCGGGTCCGATTCCCGTTACCCGCTTAGTGATTATCACTACCTAAGTGGATTTTATATATTCTGTAATAAAAGATTAGTAGGTATGTTTTGATATTTAGCGACTTCGGATTTGGTGAAAGCCGAAGAATCAAGCATATTGAATTCGTACTTTTTAGAATATTTTATAATAAAATAAGCGGATATATAATATCAAATAGAGTGGTACCGCGGGTTATCTCGTCTCTTGCAGTCTTTTTACTGTAAGAGACTTTTTTATTGGAGGAAAATATAATGGAAAATAAAGAACTAGTTGCCAAAGCATTGTCCAATGCTTTAGATGGTACATTGAATGTTGAAGACATTGTAAATAAAATTGAACGTCCTAAAGATTCAAAAATGGGAGACTTAGCTTTTCCTACTTTTATTTTAGCTAAAAAATTCAGAAAAGCACCTCAACAAATCGCATCAGATATTGTAGAAAAAATTGATCAAAATGATTTTGATCATGTTGAAGCTGCAGGACCTTATGTTAACTTCTTCTTAGATAAGGCTAAATATAGTGAAAATGTTATCGCAAATGTTTTATCACAATCATCAAATTATGGTCAGAATAATGATGGTAATGGTGGTAACGTTACTATTGATATGTCATCACCTAACATTGCTAAACCAATTTCAATGGGTCATTTAAGATCTACTGTAATTGGTAATTCAGTTGCTAATATTTTAAGCAAGAATGGTTATAAACCTATTAAGGATAATCATTTAGGTGATTGGGGAACTCAATTTGGTAAGTTAATTACTGCATACTTAATGTGGGGTAATGAGGAAGACGTCAAAAAGGATCCTATCAATAATTTAGTTAAATACTATGTTAAATTCCATAAAGTTGATAAAGAAAAGCCTGAACTAGACGATGTGGCTAGAGATTGGTTTAGAAAACTTGAAAATGGTGATGAAGAAGCAACTAAGCTTTGGAAATGGTTCCGTGAAGTATCTATTGAAGCATTCGAAAAAATATATGATAAATTAGGTGTTTCTTTTGATACTTATAACGGGGAAGCTTTTTATAACGATAAACTTCAAGGGGTAGTTGATGACCTTGATAAAAAAGGCCTATTGACTAAGTCTCAAGGTGCTACCATTGTTGATTTGGATAAATACAATCTAAATCCAGCACTTATCTTAAAGAGTGATGGTGCTTCATTATACATTACTAGAGATATTGCCACTGCAATGTATAGAGATGAAACTTATCATCCAGCAATGAATTTATATGTTGTTGGCTCAGAACAAACATATTACTTCAAACAATTGAAGGCTGTTTTAACTGAAATGGGTATTCCTTCAGCTAAAGATTTACATCATATTCCATTTGGCTTAATTACAGTTAATGGTAAAAAACTTTCAACTAGATCTGGAAGAATTATTTTATTAGATGAAGTATTAGATGATTCGATTGAAATTGCTAAGAAACAAATTGCTGAAAAGAATCCAGACTTACCTAATAAAGATGAAGTTGCTAAAGAAGTTGGAGTTGGAGCAATTGTCTTTGGTGATTTACAAAATGAAAAGATAAATAATATTGATTTTAACCTAGAAGATCAACTAAGATTTGAAGGGGAAACAGGTCCTTATGTACAATATGCACGTGCACGTGCTGAAAGTATTTTAAGAAAATCTGGTAAGACCGAATTCAGTATTTCTGATAATAAACTTAATGATGCAGAATCATGGAATATTGTTAAACTGCTTAATGATTTTCCTCAAATGGTTAAATTGGCATGTTCTGAATTTGAACCTTCAGTTATTGCTAAGTACTCATTAAGACTTGCAAAAGCATTTAATAAATATTATGCTCACACCAAAATCTTAGATGATGATGATGAAAAAGATGCACGTTTAGCATTAGTTAAATCTGTATCTATTGTTCTAAAAGAATCATTAAGAATATTAGGTGTTAAATCTCCTGAAGAAATGTAAGATATAAGAAAGCACCATTTAACTTTTGTTAAATGTGCTTTCTTTTTTTACCCATATTTTGTCATTTTGGGTTAAAATAGAACTATTATAATTTCCTACTAACTAAAGGAGAAAATTTAATATATGAAAGAAAGTTATACTAAAAAGCATCAGCTAAAAAATATATGGCATAAATATCAAATTACAAGATGGATTATTGTAACTATATTATCCTTTATTTTTATAGTAAGTGCTTATTGTACCTATGTAGCCAAGACAACCGATGTTCGTAATTTACAGTCTTCGCTTGAAAAATCTACAGTAATTTATGATGCTAATAATAACAATGCTGGTAAAATATATTCACAAAAAGGAACTTATGTTGGATATAAAAATATTTCTTCAAATCTTCCTAATGCTATTTTATCTACTGAAGATCGTAATTTTTATCATGAATATGGATTTTCTGTAAAAGGCTTTTCAAGAGCTATGTTATCAGTTGCTAAAAATAAAATTATGCATCGTAATTATATTAGTGGTGGAGGTAGTACTTTAACTCAACAATTGGTTAAGAACGCTTATTTAACTCAAGAGCAGACTTTTAGTCGTAAATTAAAAGAACTATTTCTTTCTATTCAAGTAGAAAATATTTATTCTAAAAAAAGTATTTTAACTATGTATATGAACAATGCCTATTTTGGTAATGGAGTTTATGGTGTTCAAGATGCATCTAAGCGATATTTTGGTATGGATGCTAAGGATTTACCAATACAAGATGCGGCAGTGATTGCCGGAATGCTAACTAATCCAAGTGCATATAATCCAGTTGATCATCCAGGATTGGCTTTTCAAAGAAGGAATACAGTATTGCAGCTAATGGTGGAAAACGGTAAATTAACCCAAGCAACTGCTAATAATCTTAAAAAGATGCCAATTCATGTGGTAAATGATTACAAATATACTGATAGTTATAAATATCCTTATTATTTTGATTCAGTTATTGATGAGGCAATTAATCAGTATGGACTTTCCGAATCGGATATTATGAATCGTGGTTACAAGATTTATACTAATTTAAATCAAAATCAGCAATCTAATATGCAAAATGATTTTGCTAACGATAGTATGTTTCCTAGTAATGCTAGTGATGGAACTAAAGTACAGGCTGCTTCAGTTGCTGTTAATCCAAGTAATGGTGGGGTTAGTGCAGTTGTTGGTGGTCGTGGTGAACATGTCTTTAGAGGATATAACCGTGCCACCCAAATTAAAAGGCAGCCTGGTTCCACTATGAAACCTTTAGCTGTTTATACTCCAGCTCTGCAAAATGGTTATAATTATGATTCCACTTTGGTTAATAAAAAACTGTCATATGGTAAGAATAAATATACACCTGAAAACTATGGTAATTCTTATACAGGTAGCGTTCCAATGTATAAAGCTTTAGCTGATAGTATGAATGCTCCTGCTGTATGGTTATTGAATAAAATAGGTGCCAATGAAGGATATCAATCAGTTAAATCATTTGGATTACCTATTCATAAAAGCGATAATAATTTAGCTTTAGCTTTAGGTGGGCTTTCAAGTGGAGTGTCACCACAACAAATGGCTGGTTCATATACCGCTTTTGCTAATAATGGTAATATGACTACACCTCATTATATTAGGAAAATTGTTGATTCTTCTGGAAAAGTAATTGTAAATAATGATCAAAATCAATCCAAAAAGATTATGTCCAAAAAAGTTGCACAACAAATGACAAGTATGATGTTAGGTGTATTTAATAATGGGACTGGTGTTGGTGCTAAGCCATATGGATATCAGATTGCCGGTAAAACAGGTAGTACAGAAGCAGATAATACAGGTGATTCTGATGCTACTCGTGATAAATGGATAATTGGGTATACTCCTAAAGTAGTTGTTGCTACTTGGGAGGGATTTGATAACACTAACAAAAATCATCATCTAGAAAACCTTAGTGGTAGTGGAGTTGGTCCTTTATTTAGAAATGAAATGCAACATATATTACCTAATTCAGGTGATAATAAATTTGATGTACAGGATGCTCAAACTCAATATGAAGATGAACACCAACCAAAAGCCAAAAAATCTCAATCTGGTATTTGGCATGATGTACAAGAAGGCGCAAGTAATTTCACTAATAATGTTGGTAAAGGATTTAACAGTTTAAAAAAGGGTGCTAGTGATTTATTTAATAGTGCAAAAAAATATATTGACCAATAGAAATTGACCAATATATACAAAACGTCGTATCATTAATATACTAATGATACGACGTTTTATTTATAAGGAGTTATTACATTGAAATTTATTCATGCTGCAGATTTACATTTAGAAAGCCCATTTGAAGGACTTATGGATGATGAAATACCACAAAAATTATGGGAACAAATCTTTAATTCAACTTTTTTGGCTTTTAGTAATCTTGTTCAAGATGCTATTAATCAACAAGTTGATTTTATATTATTGGCAGGAGACTTATTTGATCGTGATAACCAAACTCCTAAAACTTATAATTTTTTTTATGAAGAATTAGATAAATTGAATGCAGCTGACATTAAAGTATTTATGATATTTGGAAATCATGATTATTTAAATATATCTGCTTCTGATCTAAAATTACCCAACAATGTTTATGTATTTGGTAATCAGGTTGAAACTAAAACTTTTAATTTAAATGATAAGAAAATTGCAATTACTGGTTTTAGTTATGAAAATCGTTGGATTAACGATAAAATGATTGATAATTATCCTGTGAAATCAAACGTTGATTTTCAGATTGGGATGTTGCATGGTAGTGAAGCTAACACTGGTGATAACTATGCACCATTTACTATTAGTGATTTATTAGATAAGAAATATGATTATTGGGCATTGGGTCACATACATAAAATGCAACAACTTAATGCCAATCCTCCTATTTATTATTCTGGAAACATTCAAGGACGTCATAAAAATGAGTCAGGAAGCAAAGGGTACCTTTTAATCAACGATGTAAATGGTAATTTGGATGTTTCATTTCATGAAACATCAGTTATTATTTGGGATAATTTAACAATGAATATTAATGAAAATAATACCAATCAAATTATCAATGATTTGATGAGCCAAATTTATAAAAATAAATATTCTAAAATTCATTTATTAGAGATTACATTTAATATAAAGCAGAATCTATTGAATATTAATCACGATGAATTATTATCAAAAATTCAAAATACATTAAGAGAAGAATATGATAATTTAAATGCTTGGGTTTATGATATTCGATTTAGTATTAACGATAATGAAAAAATATCAAGTATCGATGATGATATTTGGCAAGAAGCTGCTGAATCTATCTTTACTAAAGATAATATTATTTATATATCAAAAAGTTTATCTAAATATGATTTCATTCAAAACCACTTGGATAATGATGATATTCAAGATAATCTACTTAAACAAGCTAAAATTAATTTGTTGGGCAATAAGGGGAATATAGATGAAGATTAATCAGATAAAAGTTTATGGATATGGTAAATGGCAAAATCAAAGTTTTAATTTAAATAAAAATAATTTACAAATTATTTATGGAAATAATGAATCAGGTAAAACAACATTATTAAGTTTAGTAATTGGTATATTATTTGGATATAAAGATGGTCGTGGACATTCTTATGAGCAATATATTCCTAAAGAAACTAGTTCTTATGGTGGCAGCTTATCTATTACTACAGACGATAATCGCAATTTTTTAGTTAAAAGGATATCTGGAACTTATGGTGGAAAAGTAAGTGTTTATGATTTAGATAATGAGTGTGATACGGATTCAAATATCTTGTCTGATATATTAGGACCAATTGACCGTGAAACTTTTGAACATATCTTTTATTTTGGCGATTTAAAAATTAAAGATATTTCAAAACTAAATAACAATGAATTAATTGAAAGAATTCAAAAGGTAGGATTTGTTGGTAGCAATGAATGGCTTGCAATTAATGATAAATTAGATAAAGAATCTAGGTCTCTATATGCTCCAAATGGTAGGAAACCACCGTTAAATAAAAAGCTAAAAGATTACGAAAAACTATTAACCAAAATTAATGATAGTAAGGGTAACCTTAATGAATATGAAAATTATTTATATAATAATCAATTAGCCAATAAGAAAGTTGAACAGTTAAATAATCAGATTAAAGATTTAGATAATAGAATCTATACATTAAATAATCATAAAAATAATTGGTCTTTATATGAGCAATTAAATAATCATCAAAGCTTAAATTTAAAGTCTGATTTTGATGATGCTTCTAAAAATAAATTATATTCAATTGAAAATAATATTGAATTAAATAATAAGCAAATTGAAATTATTAATAACCAGATAAATGATGCTAAAGATAAGGTTAATCATAGCGATCAATTAAATTTTTATGAACAAAGTGAGGATAAAATTGATAGACTATATAATTTATCTGACTCCATTAACGATCTGGTTACTTCATTTAATACTAAAAAACAACTAATAAATGATTATCAAACTAAACAAGAATCATTTATTAATGAACATAATGTTGAATTAAGTATAGCTGATAAAAATAATATAATTAGGCTAAACAACTTTAACAATAATAGGGAATCTAGTAATTTAATGAATACTATCAAATTAATATTAATTTTTTTAGGAATAATATTGGTTGTACTTTTACCTGGTATCTTAAAAATAATAGGTTTATTTTTAGCCAGTTTATCCATATATTTATATATTATTAAATATAATCAATCGAATAATTTTAATAAAAAAATTCAATTTTACAAAGACAAATATGGCTTTAGTAGTAATGATCCTAAACAATGGCTTGTGCAAAATAATAATATAACTAATAATTTTCAAGATGATATTAATAAATATAAAAATGAATTAGTTGAAATTCAGCAAAAAATTAATAATTATTTTGATAATTGGCATTTTGCTGAAGAATATCTTAAATTAGACGATAATTATGGTAATAATATGTCTATAATCGATGACTTTGTTAAAAAAAATAAAAAAAATATCGATGAAAATAATAGTTTAACAAAGATAATTAATAAATATTTATTTCAAAAAAATGAATTAGTAAATAAAAAAGAAAAACTAAAAAATCAATTAATTAAATTTTTTGAGCAAAGAAATATTAATACCTCGAATGAATTTAATGATGAGTTTAATAAACAACAGTCCATTATTCAGGAAAATAACAGACAGGCTGATATTAAAAAGCAACTTGGTGAAAATGAAATTCAATTACTTAAAAATTTCAAAAGTAAAACTGAAATTGAAGATAAATTAAATGAGTATCAGATTTTACAATCGAATGTAAAACAACAAATGCTAGATAATAGTAAAAATATTGAAAAAAATAAATTTAATATTAAACATTTGACCTCAGATGGTACTTATCAAGATTTAGAACAAAAGAAAGCCAACTTAGAAACTGAAATTAATGATATGGTTGATGAGTGGTTGACTATGAAATTATCAGGACAATGGATTGATAAGTCATTGAATATTGCAACTGCAGATAGAATTCCAATGTTTCAAGAAAAAGCTAATGAATATTTTGGATTATTAACCAATCATAATTATATAAAAATAACCTACTACAAGAGTAAATTGAAAGTTACTAGAAAAGATAAATTGCAATTCGATGCAGGAGAGTTGTCAAGAGGAACAATCGAGCAATTATACTTATCATTAATATTATCATTATCAGTTGTATTTGGTCGTGATTATAAAATGCCTATTATTATTGATGATGGTTTCAATGAATTTGATTTTGATCGTTCACATAATGCGTATAAATTACTTGATAAAATTAGTGAATCATTACAAATAATATATGTAACTTGTAATGAAAATGTTTTTGAACATTATAATCTAGATAATATAATCAATCTAAATGAAAAATAAAAGAGGCTGTGACATAAGTCTCTTAAAAATAATGCTCGTTGGAACTTAAGTTTTCCAACGAGCATTATTTATGTATAATAAAAACGATATCGACACAACCGATATCGTTTCAATAAATTCCCCCAACGAAAGGAAATTTCAATGAATAATTATATTTTAAATATTCAAAATTGGCAACCTAAAAATAATCATCAAGTAAAAATTATCAATCAAATTGTTGAAATGATTGGTTTAGAAGAAAAATATATATTTGGTAGACCACGAAAATATGACCTACGGTCACTATTAAAATTAACCTTATTTGCCTATTCAAAAGGAATTTTTAGTAGTCGCCAAATTAGTGAGTTGGCAGAAGAAAATTTACCTGCACGTTGGTTAACTAAAAATTCATTTCCTTCATATCGAACAATCTGTCGATTTAGGATTTCAGATGAAGCAGAAAATTTAATTAGTAAATGCATGAATCAATTAACTAAATATCTCAGAAAAAATTATTATATTGATGATGTAAGTTTTATTGATGGGACTAAAATACTAGCGAATGCTAATAAGTATTCTTTTGTTTGGCGTAAAAATATAATCAGATTCGATAAATTAAATCGCGAAGCGATTATAAAATTACTACATGACATGAATGATGTTAAATATTTAGGTAAACTTCCAGATAACTCTGACATTTCAACAAGTGAGTTAGATGAAATTATTATCCATTTAGAGAATTGTTTAGCTGATTTAAATTATCAAATTAAACAGAATAAAAAAGTATCACCTAATCCCAATAAACAAAATCGTCGTAAGTTAAAATCCATTAAAAGAAAACTTCGTTTTCGTAAATGTAAACAAATGGAATATCAAAAAAGGTAATAAAATATTTGCTAATCGTAATAGTTATTCTAAGACTGATCATGATGCTACCTTTATGCGTATTAAGGAAGATCCTATGTTAAATGGAAAACTTAAACCTGCTTATAATCTACAAATTGCTACTAGTGGACAATTCATAACTAATTTTGATATTTATCAAAATCCCACTGATACTCGTRCTTTAATTCCATTCTTAAATAAACAAATTGAGAATAATAGTTTGGGTAAATATATTGTTGCCGATGCTGGTTATGGATCTGAAAGTAACTATCGTTTTATGGARGATAAACTAACTAATCACATTCCTTTAATTCCCTATGGAACAATGTTAAAAGAACAAAGTCGTAAATGGAAAAGTGATGACCGTAAGGTCATGAATTGGTATTACAACGAAAAAGATGATTATTACCTAGATCCTAATGGTATTCGATTTAATTTTAATGGTTATCGTAAAAGAACTGATAAGAATCAATTTACGCGTGATTTTAAAKAATATGAGTCCGAAAAATATGATATTAATCAAAATATAGATTCTAATGCATTAACCAAATCTGGTAATACCAGAAAAATTAGAATTAATTATGCATGGGAATATTTTAAAAATAAACAAAAAGAATTTCTTTTGGCACCAAAAACAAGTGATATCTACGCAAAAAGAAAAATAGATGTAGAATCAGTTTTTGGTAGGCTAAAGGCTTCTTTGCGTTTTAATAGATTCTCCATTAGGGGTAATCGAAAAGGTAAAAAAAGAAGCTGGGTTTGCTATAATGGCATTAAACATAAGAAAGTTAATGACAAAAGTCATTAATTTTATAAAATTATATACAAAAACAGGATTTACGTTAAATATTAAACGTAAATCCTGTTTTTGTAGAGACTTATGTCACAGCCCCTTTTATTTTTCGCTTTAATTAGTTATTTGAATTGCTTAGGAATGAAGATAAGATGTTTTGTAGATCCTTATCTTTAATTTCTACTCCACCATTCTTAAGAATCTTAGCAACAACATTCTTTTGAAGAGTAGGGTCTTTGATTTTACTTTCAGCAATTTGATCTTTTAATTCTGAAGTATAATCTTTGTATGATGAACCTTTCTTAGGATGGTTAACCATTTGAATAATTTGGTATCCAGCCTTAGTCTTTACAGGTTCTTTGGTGTATTCACCATTTGATAGCTTGTATGCAGCCTTTACAAATGATGAGTCAAGACTTGTATTTGTATTATCAAATGCAGCTAATTTACCACCATTGTTCTTGTTAGAAGAATCCTTGGAGTACTTCTTAGCTAATTCAGCAAAGTTTTTGCCTTTCTTGTCGTTAAGTTGGTCAATAACCTTGTTAGCAGTATCTTTATCTGATACTAAGATTTCATTAACAGTAACCTTAGGTTCAAATGATTTGAATTGCTTTTCAAGATCTTTATTTGAAATTTTAACATTGTCTTTTAATGCAGCTTGTAATAATAGATTAGATTTAATTCCATCTTTGTATGATTGTTCAGTCATACCTTGTTGTTGTAAAGCAGCATCAAATTGTGAACCATATTGACTCTTAGTTTGGTTAAATTGAGCATTGATATCTTTTGATGAAACTTTATCACCATATTGTTTGTTTAAGACTTTGTCTAAAATCATTTGTTGTAAAACTTGTTTACCATTAGAAGTGTTTTTCATACTACTATAGTATTCACTTTGTGTAATTTTACCACCATTGGTAACAGCAACTGTTTTGCTACCACAAGCAACTAATGAAACACTCATTAAAGCAGCAGCCATACCGACTAACCATTTTTTATTCATAAATTTAACACATCCATTTCTAAAATTTAGATAACCATTTTTAACTATAACATACCAATGCATATGATTTTAATAGTATAAAATACTTTTATAAATTATTTTTGTAAGTGATTTATTCTATCTTTTATCATATCTATTCTTGGAGATGTTTTAAATTGAAAATCATTAATATCTTTTTGCAATTGTTCAATAACTGGGGTAGATTTTTTAAGTTCTTGTTGTAACTTTTGAACATTTTTTTGTAATGATTTTCTAGAATCATTGACTCTTTTTGATCTTTCAAACGATTCTTTTGCATCTGTTGATAGATTTTTAAAGAAATTTTTTGGATCTTTCTTATTTACATACAAGTATGTAGCTAATCCAGCAGCAGAAATCCCCATTATTTTTAAAATGTTTTTCATTTTATTAACCCTCCAAATTTTTTGAAATATTCTTTTGAATGTGGGTCAATGTTTCTTCATTGTATTGATTAGAGTTATCAGTAAACTTTAATGCAAATCCATCATCTTCACTATATCTTGGAATCAGATGGAAATGGGAATGAAATACTGATTGCGAAGCAATCTTCCCATTATTATTAATAATGTTCATTCCCTTGATATCTGGAGCAGAATTTTTAATAGCTCTAGCAATCTTAGGAATTCGAGCAAAAACTTGTTCAGCCATTTTTGCATCGTAATCATAAATATTAGCAACATGCTTTTTAGGAACAACTAGAGTATGACCAGGGGTTGTTTGTGAAATATCTAAAAATGCTTTTACTATATCATCTTCATAAACAGTATAATTAGGAATTTCATTATTAACTATTTTACAAAAAATACAGTCATCCATATTAAAATCTCCTTCCTTTATTAATTTACCGTACTATAACAATAATAACATAAAATAAACTTAAAATAACTTAACTAAAATTATGATATAATTGCGATAATAATAAGTTTTTAAGGGGCGATATTTTATGGCATTAGATGTTTCGCACTTGGTAGGTGGATATTCACAAATTCCAGTTCTTAAAGATATTTCTTTTAATATTAAAGATGGTGAATTAGTGGGCTTAATTGGCTTAAATGGTGCTGGTAAATCTACTACTATTAATCATATTATTGGAATTTTAACTCCATTTTCTGGAGAAGTTAAAATCAATGGAACTTCAATTACTGATGATGTTAATAAATATAAAAATCAAATTGCATATATTCCTGAAACACCAATTTTATATAAAGAATTAACTTTAAAAGAGCACATTGAAACTACTATTATGGCATATCAATTGGATGAAAATGTTGCTTGGCAAAGAGCTAACAAACTACTTAAGATGTTTAGACTTGATAATAAGCTTGATTGGTTTCCAATTAATTTTTCAAAAGGAATGCGTCAAAAAGTTATGATTGTTTGTGCTTTCATTACTAACGCTAAATTGTTTATTATTGATGAACCATTTTTAGGATTGGATCCATTAGCAGTGAATGATTTATTGAAATTAATCAATAATCAAAAAGAACAGGGGAGTAGTATTCTTATGTCTACTCACGTTTTAGATACAGCGCAACGTTTTTGTGATCGCTTCGTTCTAATTCATAATGGGCAAGTTAGAACAGAAGGCGATTTAAATGCATTAAAAGATAAATATGGTGATGAGAATAGCTCTTTGAATGATATATACTTAAAATTAGCTGAGGAATCAAATAATGAATAGTTTATTTAAAAATCGTTTCAATGCCCATTTAATTGAAATAACTAAGTATCTTAAATATGTATTTAATGATTTTTTTGTAATTGCTCTAATGTTTATCTTTGGTGGATTATTATATGAATATTCAATTGCTATAAAACATTTATCAATTGGTATATGGTGGAGCCAACCATTAGTATTAATAATTCTATTTATATCTTTACAATTAGGTGGTTTGGCTAATTTTATAAAAAAAGCTGATTATGTTTTTTTATTGCCACAAGAGAAGCAATTTTATAATTATTTTAATTCAGCAATGAAATATAGTTATTTAATGGCATCTATTATTCAAATATTTATATGGTTGATACTTATTCCGTTAATATCTAAAACATTTGTTAATTTTAGTAAGGTTTATATAATAATATTATTAATATCGTTATTAGTTAATAAATATATAATACTAGGAACATCTTTTATAGATATGTACAATAACTTTAGTAATAAAAGAAATTTAATTTTTAAAATTGTTTTCCCCATTATTAGTTTATCTATTTTTATATGGCTTTCTGATATTTTATCGATTGCTTTATCTTTAATAGTTTTGGGTTATATTATTGTATTAAAGAAAAGATGTGTTAGCTTATCAATTCACTGGAATAAAGTTATTAATAATGAAAACAGTAGAATGCATCGTATATATCAATTTTTTAATATGTTTACTGATGTGCCAATGCTTGATGGAAAAGTTAAGCGTCGTAAATATTTAGATTCATTCTTGAAATTGTTTAAAAATGATAATGTTTTTTCATATCTTTTTATAAGAGGAATATTCAGAGATAAAGAAATTAGTGGATTATATACTAGATTATCTTTGATTGGTTCATTACTAATACTTTTTATTAACAATAAATATGTTGTAATACTATTAAGCATGTTATTTATATACTTAACAGTATTTCAAATGATTCCTTACTATTTTAATTTTGATGAAAATGTATTTACTTATATCTATCCAATTAGTAACAAAAATAAGTTAAGTAGTTTTGTTAATATCATTAATAAATTAATGTATCTAACAATTGCTTTGTTCTTTGTTGTATCAATATTTAGTAATGGGGTTTATACAGCTCTGATATTATTAATAATTGATCTTGTGGAACTTTTCTTATTAACCCATTTATATATGAATAAAAAAATCAATAAGGCTGAATTAAAAAGTTAATACTGTCTTGACTGAATGATACAGTAAACATTAAAATGAAAGATAGTATTTTATCGATAATTAATTTGGCATATTCAATGGTCAAGACAAATTGTTTTGACCATTTTTTATAAGGAGGATAAATTTTTGAGAGTAAGAAATAAACCATGGGCAAAAGATTTTATTAAAGACCATTCAGAATATATTGTGGATAATCCAGAACAATGGAAAGGAAAATGGTCTAATCGTTTTAATAAAAAGCAACCTATCCATGTTGAAATTGGGACTGGTAAGGGTCAATTCATTGTTGAAATGGCTAGAGAACATCCAGAAATCAATTTCTTAGGAATTGAAATTCAAGAAACGGTAATTGCCATTGCATTGAAAAAAGTTGTTGCATCAGAATTACCAAACTTACAAATGGTGCATACAGATGGTGCTGGTATTGATACTTTCTTTGATGAACATGAAATTGACACCATTTATTTGAACTTTTCAGATCCATGGCCTAAGAAAAGACATGCTAAGCGCCGCTTAACTTCACCTAAATTCTTGGATAGTTATAAAAAAGTATTGAAGAAAGATGCACCAATTGTTTTTAAAACAGATAATCGTGGTCTCTTTGAGTATTCTATAATTACATTTAATAACTATGGAATGTATTTTGATTTATTATCTTTAGATTTACACAATAGCGAATATATGGAAGATAATATTGAAACTGAATATGAACATAAATTTAGTGCTAAAGGACCTATTTATAAAGTCATTGCATATTTTAATAAAAATAAAGAAGACTAATATTGATTAGTCTTCTTGCCAAGATAGTTGGTATTTATTATTTATTACAAAGGGATGTTCAATAATCTGTTCATCTTTTTTGATGTTAATGGCGCCAACCCAATAGTTACTCTTTTTCATAATCCAATACCCATAAATTTCATTATTATTAAAAGTCATTTTTGCATTATTCACTTTAGTCTGAATAATTTTTTCTATATTATAATTTCTATTTTTATTTAATGCATAAGTAATAGTGATTATGCCTCCTACAATAGCTCCAATGTAGAAAGATTTATAATGTTTAATATTCATTACCTCCAAATTTAAATGTTATATAATAAACATTATAATCAAAGTTTTCAACAATATCCATTTTATAAGTTATAATATAACAATATTATAATATATAAGGAGTGAATATTTATGGAACAATTAGCAAAAATGGATTTAACAGATTTAAAAAAGAAAATTGAGAAGGGCAAGTATATCTTATTCTTCTCAGCTGACTGGTGCCCAGATTGCTCATTTATTAAACCTGCTATGCCAGAGATTGAAGCAGAATATAAAGATTACAATTTCTTAGCAGTTGATCGTGATGAAAATATTGATTTAGCAGCTGATTTAGGTGTTATGGGGATTCCCAGTTTTGTTGCTTTTAATAATGGTGAAGAAATTGGTCGTTTTGTAAATAAGGATAGAAAAACAAAGAAACAAGTTGAAGAATTTATTGATTCTTTAAATTAATGATTTGAGAGGTAAAATTGAATGTTAATTGCAAGTTACAACCCTAAACAAAATGGTGACATTTTGGTCGTAGTTTTGGATGAAACAACTGGTGAACAAAATGTAGAATATAAAGATGATGTAGTAATTATGTCTGATAAAGATAGTGGCAAAATTTTAGGATATAATTTTTTGAATGCTAGTCATATTCTGCCTAATTTATCAAACATGAATGGACAAATTAAATTAACTTCCAATGATGTTGATTTATTAAATTCATTTTTAAAAAAACAAAGCTTATCAGCTAACATTGAGTTAGATAATGATCCTAAGTTTGTTGTAGGCTATGTAAACAAAATTAGCGAGCATCCAAAGTCTGACCATTTAAAAATTACTGAAACTACGGTTGATGACGGTAAAACTCTACAAATTGTAAGTGGATCTCCAAACATGCAAGCAGATATTAAGGTTGTTGTTGCTAAAGTTGGTGCTATGATGCCTGACGGATTAATAATCTGGCCTGGTGAATTAAAAGGGGAAGAAAGTAATGGAATGATTTGTTCTGGTCGTGAATTACACTTACCTAATGCACCACAAAAACCAGGAGCATTAATTTTACCTGATAATTATGAAGTAGGAACTAAATTTGATTTTGATAAAGCTGCTACTTTGTTTGACAAATAAAGAGATATTATATCTCTTTATTAATACATATATAATATTAATTATTTTGAGGATGACAGTTATATGGAACATTATGATGGTCCTGCTTTTTATCGCAAGTATCGTATTAAAAACAAGAAGCAGGAAAATAGACATATAAATAAAATAAGTGAAAATAAAAAGCATAACTATGATCGTAAAAAGGATGTTAATCAATCTGATATCGTTGATGATGAAAATCCTATTGCGCAAAGAGCTGCTGCATTTAAACCAACGAAGCAATCTCAAGCTAGTGATACTCCATACTATAGTTTAAAACTTTCTTATCCTTATCAAAATATTAAAAGGAATTTGAAACAATCTAATGATGATTTGATTCTTTATGCAGATGAATCTAATGATTCAATTGACTTAGATAGCTATGAAACAAGCGAAAATGAAGATTTAAGTTCTTTAGATGAAGTTAATGAAAATAAAAATATTGATCATTCAACAATAGCAGATAAAAATTTAAAAGAACAGAAAACTTATGGAGATTCTGATTTAGCAAATAATGATAATGAATCACAAATTTCTAATGATAATGATAATTTAGATAGTGA
The DNA here is from genome assembly GCF_006493595.1 of Apilactobacillus micheneri. Classification (NCBI taxonomy): domain Bacteria; kingdom Bacillati; phylum Bacillota; class Bacilli; order Lactobacillales; family Lactobacillaceae; genus Apilactobacillus; species Apilactobacillus micheneri. The sequence continues at coordinate 24,167 of NZ_QUBI01000002.1, forward strand.
AGAAAATGTATCATCAAAGTTTGAAGATAATAATTTTGATCAATCTTCTAATGATGATAGTGAAGAAGTTGATGTTAAACCAGTTGAAGATGAAGAAGATTACGATTATGAAGATTTAAAAAATACAACTCCATATAGTAAGTATGTAGATTTATATTCTAATGATTTTGAATATATTAAAAACAAAGAAACTCAAGGTAAAGATTTTGTTGCTGCTAAGCCTGACGATGTGAGTGGCTTAGATAAACCAGAAGTCTTTGATAATGATGAAAACTACTATAATGATAAATCTTCTGAATCAAATGATTCTGAAGATGAAATATCGGGTGTTCCAGAGGGATTAAATGAATCACCAAATAATGATAACCAATCATCTGAAATTATGGAGCAAGATGATAAAAGCTCACATAAATCACATTCTAATAATATAGATTCTGATTTAGAAAATGGTAATGACAATGCCGTAGAACCAAAAGCGAAAGAAGAGTTTGGATTAGGGCATTCTTTGTCATCAATATTGGATTCAGAGAATGATGCTCAAAAAGATCTATCTTTATTTAAAGATGATGATAAAAAAACTGATGATAATGAAGACAATAATTTAATAAATCATAACTATCAATTCCCTAGCCTAGATTTATTATCAGAGCCTAACAATGATAATGATGATAGTTTAGATGATTGGATTGAGAGTCAAGCACAAAAATTAGACGATACACTTAGTGCATTTAATGTAAATGCTAACGTTGTAGATTGGACAAATGGGCCAACTGTAACTCAATTTCAAATTAAGTTACAATTAGGAGTTAAAGTAAGTAAAATAACTAATTTAAATGATGACTTGAAAATGGCACTTGCTGCAAAGGACATTAGAATTGAAGCTCCAATCCCTGGTAAGACAACCGTAGGAATTGAAATTCCTAATCCACATCCAAGACCAGTTATGCTATCTGAAGTTCTAGATTCACCACAATTTAAAAATAGTAAAGATCCATTAACTGTAGCCTTAGGAGTTGATCTAACGGGTAAACCACAAATGACTGACATTCGTAAAATGCCTCATGGATTAATCGCTGGTGCTACTGGTTCTGGTAAGAGTGTATTTTTGAATAGTTTATTAATTTCTTTACTTTATAAAGCAACTCCTGCTGACTTAAAATTAATTTTGATTGATCCTAAAGCTGTTGAAATGGCACCTTATGATAACTTGCCACATCTACTTTCTCCAGTTATTTCAGATCCTAAGCAGGCTTCAGCAGCTTTGAAGTGGGCGGTTAAAGAAATGGATGAACGTTATGAAAAATTAGCTGCTGCTGGTGCTAGAAATGTTGAACAATTTAATAAGATGGCAGAAGAACATGAGGACTATGGACTTAAAATTCCTTATATTGTAATTGTTATTGATGAATTAGCTGACTTAATGATGGTTGCATCTAGTGAAGTACAAGATTACATTGTTAGAATTACTCAAAAAGCAAGGGCTGCTGGAATTCACTTACTTGTTGCTACTCAAAGACCAAGTGTTGATATCATTACTGGAACTATTAAAAATAATATTCCTACTCGTGTTGCATTTATGGTATCTAGTCAAGTGGATTCTAGAACCATTATTGATACTGCTGGAGCAGAAAGATTACTTGGAAAGGGTGATATGCTTTATTTAGGTAGTGGTTCTAGCCAAGCAACTAGACTACAAGGTACTTTTGTTACTGATGATGAAATTGAAAACATTACTAGTGAAGTCAGAAAGCAAGGGAAGCCTAAGTATGCCTTTCAACCTGATTCATTATTAAAACAAGTTAATAAAGTAGAACAAGAAGATGATTTAATGCCACAGGTATTGAAATATATTTCTCAAGAAGATAATGTTTCTACTTCAAAATTACAAAGAGTATTTTCTATTGGGTATAATCGTGCTGCTAGTTTGATTGATACCTTGGAACAGAGTAATTATGTTTCTGGACAACATGGCTCTAAGCCAAGAGATGTATATTTAACAGAAAAAGATTATAAAAAATTGAACATTTAGCTACTATATTGAAAAAAGTTTGCTATGATTGAATTAATGACAATTAAAAAGGGGCGTTTAGATTATGGATACAAGTAAGACATATCATTTTGTAGGAATTAAGGGTACAGGTATGTCCGCAATGGCCAGAATTCTTCGCGATAGAGGATGTACAGTCCAAGGTTCAGATATTGAAAAATATACTTTTACTCAAAGAGGTTTAGAACAAGCTGGTATTAAAGTTTTACCATTTGATGAAAACAATATTCATGAAGGTTTAGTTGTGATTGCTGGAAATTCATTTGATGATGATCATCCTGAAATCAAAAAAGCCCATGAAATGGGACTAGAAGTTTATCGTTATCATGAATTTTTAGGTAAAATGATTGAAGGTCACACTAGCATTGGAGTTTGTGGGGCTCATGGTAAAACTAGTACAACTGGTTTATTGGCACATGTTTTATCAGGTATTGCGCCTACTGATTATTTAATTGGTGATGGTACTGGTAAAGGTGTTCCTAATGCTAGATTCTTTGCATATGAAGCTGATGAATATAGAAGACATTTCTTAGCCACTAAACCGGATTATGCTATTATGACTAATATTGATTTTGATCATCCTGATTATTATACCGGAATTGATGATGTTCGCAGTGCATTCCAGACTTTTGCAAATCAGACCAAAAAAGGTATTTTTGCATGGGGTGATGATAAGAACCTTAGAAAGTTAACTGCTAATGTACCAATATATTATTATGGTACTGGTGAAAATGATGATTTTAGAGCAACTAACATTACTCGTAGTACTTCAGGATCTTCATTTGATGTTGAATATCATGGTAAAAAATTAGGTAATTTCCAAATTCACTTATATGGTGAACATAATGTTTTAAATTCATTAGCAGTTATTGCAGTTTCATATTTCGAGCATGATAACTTAGATGAAATACGCAGAGAATTAGAAACATTTAAAGGTGTTAAACGTCGCTTTGCTCAAAGAAAAGTTGGCGATATGACCATTATTGATGATTATGCTCATCATCCATCAGAAATTAATGCTACTTTAGATGCTGCTAGACAAGAATATCCAAGTAAAAAAATTATTGCGGTTTTTCAACCACATACTTTTAGTAGAACTATTGCTTATCTAGATGAATTTGCAGAGAGTCTAAATAAAGCTGATTATGTTTATATTACTAAAATTTATAGTTCTCCCCGTGAAAAAGCTGGTAAAGTATCCAGTTCTGATTTAGAAGCAAAAATTACTAAAAATGGTAGCTTAATTAAAGCTGAAAATATGTCTCCGCTTTTAGATTATCATGATGCAGTGGTTGTATTTATGGGAGCTGGAGACATTCAAAAATATGAAAAGATTTATGAAGAATTATTAAATGATGTTACAAATAATGTAAATTAAAAAACTTGTATTATTAGCTCTTTGTTTGGTAAAATATATTAAACCTTATACTTTATATAAAGGAGGATTAATATATGAATGATTATGATCAAACAGGTCGTCGTATGGTAAATAATTCATTTGGTATGAATAAATTTTTAACTAAAACATATGGATGGATGGCTTTATCAGTGTTCATTTCAGGAATAGTTTCTTATTTAATGGGTTCTGTTTACCATGCTTCTTTAGGTCTTATTCCTAGTATTGTTGGAATTGTTATATGGTTTGGCCTTGCTATGGCTACTTCTTCTGTTGCAATGAAGAATTCTTCATTAGGTTTTATCCTATTTATGGCATTTTCAGTGCTAACAGGAGGTCTGTACTCATATATCTTTATATCTTATAGTACAACTGTTATTGCACAAGCTTTTCTAACTGCTACTGTTGATTTTGTTGTAATGGCTTTAATAGGTATTACTACTAAGAAAAATTTAGACAAAATTGGGACACAAGCATTGGGGGCACTTATTGCATTAATTATTGTAAGTATTATTAATGCATTCTTAAGAATTCCTGCATTTGGCTTTGTTATTTCAATTATTGCAGTTATAATTTTTACAATTTTAATTGCATATGACAGTCAAAAAGTTAAAGATGCATATAATGAATATGGATCAGATATTCCAGAAAATGGTTTGGCCATTTATGGTGCTATGACATTGTATTTAGATTTTATTAATCTATTCTTACAATTATTAAGTATCTTTGGTGGCAATGATCGAGACTAATAATAAAAAAGATGATGTTTTTACAACATCATCTTTTTTATTTTGTATATAATTAATAACATGAAGAAAGTGTTAAAATTTAGTTAATATATAAATATAAAAGGAGAATTTTATGGCTGAAAAAAGATTATTATTGATAGATGGTAATAGTATAACTTATAAAGCTTTCTATGCTTTAATTAAACAAGTTGAACGTTTTACCAATAATAAAGGTGTTCATACAAGTGCCATTTATGGTTTTAACAATATGCTGGATATTATGCTAGATAAAGTAAATCCAACACATGCGTTAGTTGCATTTGATGCTGGAAAAACAACCTTTAGAACGAAAATGTACTCTGGTTATAAATCTGGAAGACATAAGACTCCTGATGAATTATTGGAACAATTTAAATATGTAAAACAAATGTTAGATGCTCGTGGTATTAAGACCTACGAATTAGATAATTATGAAGCAGATGACATAATTGGAACCTTATCAAAAAAAGCTGATGAAGCAGGATTTGAAACTACAGTTGTAACTGGTGATAATGATTTAACACAGTTATGTTCAGACAAGACGACAGTCTCTATTTCTAATCGTGGAGTATCAGGAGTGACTCATTATGATACTGATTATGTCAAAAAAACTATGGGGATAACGCCTTCACAAATTATTGATTGGAAGGCATTAAAAGGTGATTCATCCGATAATTATCCTGGGGTTCAAGGTGTTGGGGATAAAATCTCTTTAAAGTTAATTAAGCAATTTGATAGTGTAGAAAATTTATACAATCATTTAGATGAAGTAAGTGGTAAGAAATTAAAAGAGCATTTAATTGATGATAAAGAAGAAGCGTTTTTGGATAAGAGATTAGCACGCATTGATCGTGATGCTCCTATTGAAATAGAATTGGATAATCTTAATTACTTAGGTGATGATCGTGATAAATTAGTAAATTTCTATCGCGAAATGAATTTTAGAAAATTTCTTAGTCAAATGGACTTCGATGAGTCAGAATCTATGAAAAAAATTAAATATTCAGAAATTAATAATGATAATTTAAAAGTGATATCTGACAATGTTCCATCTGAAGTTACTTTCTATTTGGGAATAGATGGTGAAAATTATCATATTGATCCATTTATTGGTTTTGCTATTAAAATTGATGAAAATATTTATGTGTCAGATAATATTGATATGTTAAACAGGCCAGAAATAAAAGAAATTTTAGAAAATGATAAAATAACCAAAAATTTATTTGATGCTAAAAGAACATATGTTGGCCTAAATAGATTAGGTATTAGTTTAAAAAATGTAAGATTTGATTTATTATTAGCATCTTATTTACTTAATACCAATGATAATAGTAATGATTTGGGAAAAGTAGCTAATGAACACGATTATTTTGAAGTTCAATCTGATGATGATGTTTATGGTAAAGGTGCAAAACGTAAAATTCCATCTGAAGATAAATTATTTGAACACTTTGCAAGAAAATTGATGGCTATTAATTCTTTAAAAGATAAATTATTTAGTGAACTTAAAGATAATAATCAATTAGATTTATACAATAATATTGAATTGCCACTTACATTTGTTTTGTCTAGAATGGAAATTGCTGGAATTGTTGTCGATAGTGATGTTCTAAAAGAAATGAGTAGCAAGCTTACTGAAAGATTGAATGAAATTCAACAGAAAATTTATAATGAAGCTGGGACTGAATTTAATATTGCTTCGCCTAAACAGCTTGGTGAGATTTTATTTGAAAAGCTTCATTTACCAATCTTGAAAAAAACTAAGACGGGTTATTCCACAGCAGTTGATGTTTTAGAAAAACTTGCTCCAGACTATCCAATTGTGCAGGCAGTTTTAGATTATCGTCAAATTGCTAAAATCCTATCAACTTACGTTGAAGGATTATTAAAAGATATACATTTAAATGACCATAAAGTGCACACTAGATATCTACAAACACTTACTCAAACTGGTCGTTTGTCATCAGTTGATCCTAATTTGCAAAATATTCCGGTTAGGACTGAAGAAGGACGAAAAATTAGACAAGCTTTTGTCCCAAGTCATAAAGACTGGGAAATATTTTCATCTGATTATTCACAAATTGAATTACGTGTTCTAGCATCTATTTCAAATGATAAAAATATGCAAGATGAATTTATTCATAATGATGACATTCATGCATCCACTGCTAGAAGAATTTTTGGCTTATCTAATAATAATGAAGTTACTCCTGAGCTTAGAAGACAAGCAAAGGCGGTTAATTTTGGAATTGTTTATGGAATCTCTGATTTTGGCCTAGCTAGGAATACGGGCATTAGTCGTTCAGATGCCAAAAAATTTATTGAAAAATATTTTAATGAATATCCAGATGTTAAAAATTATATGGATAATATTGTTCAAAAAGCTAAAGAAAATGGTTATGTTGAAACCATTTTAAATCGTCGTAGGTATTTACCAGATATTAATTCTAGAAACTTTCATCAAAGATCATTTGCTGCTAGAACTGCAATGAATTCACCAATCCAAGGTAGTGCAGCTGATATTATTAAGATTGCAATGCTAAAAATGGAAAAGGCTTTAAAGGATAATCATTTAAAGGCAAAAATGTTATTGCAAGTTCATGATGAATTAATATTTGAAGCACCTAAAGAAGAAATAGCAATTTTAAGCAAATTAGTACCTAAAGTGATGGATTCAGCTGTTAAATTACAAGTACCATTAAACGTTAAGAGTCATTATGGTAGTAATTGGTACAATATTAAATAAAGAAATGAGGTTTTTTAAATGCCTGAATTACCAGAAGTAGAAACTGTTAGAGAAGGATTAAATCAATTGGTTAAAGGATCACATGTTAATAGCATTGATGTTTTATATCCTAAAATGATTAATGTTACTCCAGAAAAATTAAAAGTTACTTTAACTAATCAAGATATAAAAAAAATAGATAGAAGAGGAAAATACTTACTTTTCCGTTTTTCTAATGACATGACATTAGTTTCCCATTTAAGAATGGAAGGAAAATATGATGTTGAACCCGAAGGTACAGAACCAACAAAACATACACATGTCATTTTTCATTTAAACGATGATCGAGAACTAAGATATAAAGATAGTCGAAAATTTGGCAGAATGTATTTGATTAAAAATGGTGATGAACATACTTTATCAGGACTTGGAACAATTGGTCCTGAACCTACCGATGATGATTTAACATTTGATTATATGAAATCAATTATGAATAAAGGTAGAGGTAAAATAAAACCATTTTTATTAAATCAAAGTCACATTGCTGGTTTAGGTAATATTTATTGTGATGAGGTTTTGTGGTTAAGCAAAATTCATCCAGAAACCATTACTAACACAATTTCTGATAATCAAATAATGGAACTTAGAAAAAACATCATTGAAGAAATTAAAATGGCTATTAAGGGTCATGGTACTACTGTTCATTCATACTCCAATGCATATGGAGAAGCTGGTCAATTTCAAAATAGCCTTCATGTTTATGGAAGAGCTGGAGAGCCATGTGAAAGATGTGGAACTAATTTGGAAAAAATTAAAGTAGCTCAAAGAGGAACAACTTTTTGTCCTAACTGTCAACATAAAGTGACTAAAAATGGTTAAAGTAATTGGACTAACAGGCGGAATTGCAACTGGAAAATCTAATGTTTCTGATTGTTTATCAAAAATGGGATATCAAATAATTGATGCTGATAAAATAACTTATCAGCTGCAACATAAGGATAATGATTGCTTAAATGCAATTACAAAACATTTTGGTAATGATATTCTAGAAAAAAATGGTGAATTAAATCGTTCTCGTTTAGCTAAACTTGTTTTTGCAAATAAAGAAAACCTAACTAATTTAGTGCGAATTATGGATCCATATATTAGATCCAACGTTCAATCAATTATTAATAATACTCATGAAAAACTAGTTGTATTCGATGCGCCTACTTTATTTGAAAATGGTTATGCTTTTATGTGCGATAGGATAATTGTTGTTACTTGTACACCTATTAATCAGTTAAATAGATTACAAGTTAGAAATAATTTGAGTATTTCTGATTCCATTAAGCGGATTAAAAGTCAATGGCCTTTAAATTTTAAGGAAAAATTGGCTGATTATTTGATAGATAGTAATGGTTCTATTATGCAAACTCGTAATCAAGTGATAAAATTGTTTAATAAAATAGATAATTAAAAATTTGGGGTGAAAGTAAATGCAATGTCCTCATTGCCATAAAAATTCATCTAGAGTAGTAGATAGTCGTCCCACTGAAAATGGACAAGTAATTCGTCGTCGTAGAGAATGTGAAAAGTGTGGCTATAGATATACTACCTTTGAAAGAATTGAACAAACACCATTATTAGTAGTTAAAAATAATGGTAATAGAGAAGAATTTAATCGTGAAAAAGTTTTAAAAGGAATTATCAGATCAGCAGAAAAGCGTCCAGTTTCTATGGATTCTATGAAAACAATTGTTGATAATGTCGAATCGAAAATTAGAGCTATGGGTGAAAATGAAATTCCAAGTCAATCTATTGGTGAATATGTGATGAAAGAATTAGTAAATGTTGATGAAATTGCATATATTAGATTCGCTAGTGTATATCGACAATTTAAAGATATGACTGTCTTTTATAATGAATTAAAAGAAGTCTTAGATAATGATCATCAAAAGAGTCAAAAAAATAACGGAGAATAGACATGGAAGAATGGCGTAATATTAGTCCTCAAGATAATTTTATTCTAACTTCTGATTATTTCATTTCTGATTTAGAAAGAAAAGCTTTAGACATTCTTTATCAACCAATTATTGGGATTAATGCTTATGCTTTAATAAATAATCTTTGGAGAATGTATGAACGAGATAAAGATTTTGAATTACATGTTAATTTTGAACTGCTTGCTTATTTAAACATTGATATTCAAGCATTTTATGAAGCTAGATTAAAGCTTGAAGGTGCCGGATTGGTTAAAACTTATGTAAATGATAACCATCGTTATGTATATAAGCTTATAAAGCCGCTTGATATTAATCAATTTTTTAGTGACGATTTGTTAAGTGTTACTTTATTACAGACCATTGGTGAAAATCGTTATGAAGATATCGTTAATGATGTAATAACAGATAATTACGATTTAGAAAAATATAATGATATCTCAAAAAACTTTTTGCAAGTTTTTCATATCAAGAGCAGTGAATTATCTAATACACCTAAGGATGTTAGCGAAGCCAAATCATTAGTTGTAAACTCCACAAAACCGGGTACAAATGATGTTAATTCTGATGACGATTTTGATTTTAGTTTGGTTTTATCAATACTAGAGCAATCTTTTGTAAATATTTCTGATGTTAAGAAAAATCATCATTTAATTCAATCTGAGCATTTATTATACGGAATTAATGAACCAGAGATGGCCAGATTTATTGAAAAAGCCACTAATGTTAATAATAATGTTTTTGATCCTAATAAACTAAAATTATTGGTTGATAGGGACTTTTCTAATAATAATGTTAATCTTAATGAAGATAATAGAAAATCTTATGTTGCTAACGATGATAATAATCTTAATCAAGGTGAAAAACAGATAGTTAATATGGCTAAAGAATTTTCTCCCTTAGATTTTTTGCAGGGTTTAAAAAAACAAGTAGATGGCTTTGTTCATGATAATGAAATTAGAACTATTCGCGATGTAATGGATGTTTCTGTATTAAAACCAGAAGTTATAAATATGGTAACTTATCATATAATTATTGATCAAAAAAAGTCAGGACTAAGTAGAAATCTTTTTACTACCATTGCTGATAATTGGTCTCAAAAGGGTATTAGAACTGCTGAAGATGCAATTTCAGAAATTAGAAATCGCAAAAAGACGTCTGATGAAAAGAAGCGTGAGCATAAGAGAAGTTATCGTAAACCAATTAAGGAAGAACTTCCTGACTGGGCAAAAAATAATGATGCAAAAGATAATTCTGTGAAAAAAGACAAAAAGAATACCCAAGATAAAGATTCGATTCCGGATGAATCTAGAAAAAAAGAATTAGAAGGTAAACTAAAAAGAATTAGAAGTTGGGGTAAAAAGTGAGGGTAGACAATGGAAAATTTAAGTGATGAGCTATCAAGGTTAATGATTAATAAGAAGTTTGGTGAGCAATTTAAAAAGCTTGCTAATAATGTTTTAAAAGACAAAGATGTAAATGAATTTTTGAATGCTAATAAAAATAATTTAGATCACCAAACAATTATTAAATCTATTTCTAAATTATATGAATTTGTTAATGAACGAGATAAAGTTATTTCTGGTAAAAATTCTACAATTCCAGGATACGAACCTAAATTAGAGCTTAGTAAGGACTCAATTAATGTTGCTTATGTTCCAACAAAAAGTAAACTAGCTTCTATTAAGAATGCAAAAATGTTAAAGAAAATGCATTTAGTTTCTTTGCCCAATGCATTAAGAAAAATTGATTTAAAACAATTTTATACTGATAAAGATCAGGAACGTATAGATGCATATAACGATATATTGCAATTTATTGTTGATTATGAACAAGATTCTAAAAAATATCATCAAGGAATTTACCTTCATGGTGAATTTGGAGTTGGGAAAACATTTCTAATGGCTGCAATGGCAAATGAACTAGTTCAAAATGGATATGAAGTAATGCTATTACATTTTCCTAGTTTTGTTACTGAAATGAAAAATTCTATTAAAAACAATACTGTTGCCAAAAAGTTAGATAGAATTAAGAAAATGCCTTTACTCATATTAGATGATATTGGTGCTGATGATATGTCTTCTTGGATTCGGGATGATATTTTTAGTGTAATATTGGAATATAGAATGCAAAATTCACTGCCTACATTTTTTACATCTAACTATTCAATGAGTGAGTTTGAGCATAATCATCTGAAATTTAATAATAAGGGTGATGAAGAGCCATTGAAAGCTCAAAGAATTATGCAAAGAATTCGCTTTTTATCCAAAGAAGTTAAAATAACTGGTGATAATCGTCGTCCACAATAAAATAGACTTGACATTTTATCTCCAAATAATCATAATTATAGACATAAAAGATATAATTTAATTATTTAAATTTTCAGGGAGAAGAAACATTAACTGTAAGTTTCTTTATATTTAATTTTTAAATTACCACTTTTATAAATATTTTAGAGGAAATTCTAAATCGGGTTGTTACCGTTAAAGACTAACTATGAGGTCTGCATATAATCTATGTAGATAGAATTCGGGTGGAACCACGTAATTTACGTCCCTAGTGTCACTTTTTTGTGACGCTAGGGATTTTTTTATTCCTTTTCCCGTATAAATTAATCAAAGAGGAGAGATATTTATGGCTAAGCTTTCTTTTGAATTTCCAGATGGAAATGTAAAAGATTTTGATGAGGGTGTAACTACTGAAGATATCGCTAAATCTATCTCCATTAGTTTAGCTAAAAAAGCAGTTGCCGGAAAAATTGACGATAAAATGGTTGATATAGATTTACCATTGAATTCTGGTGGCAAAATTGAAATTGTAACTAAAGATTCCGATGATGGTTTAAAAGTATTACGTCAAACAGCTTCTCAACTATTAAAGGCTGCATTAGCTGATCAATTTACAAATATTAAATTTGGTGAAAGTACTTCTGATGAAGATGGATTCTTTGTTGATACTGATAAAAGAGAAACTCAAGTTAGTGCTGATGAATTGCCTCAACTTGAAGAACGTATGCATAAAATGGTTAAAAATAATGTTCAAATTGAACGTAAAGTTTTAAGCAAAGAAGATGCCTTAAAGCAAGTTGATGGAGATCCATATCAAGCTAAGTTAGTTAATAAATTAGCTATGAACGATCAAGTTGTATTTTATCAAATTGGCGATTATTTAGGTTTAGGTGAAGGCGTTGTTCTTCCCTCTGCTAAACAAGTTAAAGAATTTAAGCTACTATCAGTTGCTGGTGCATACTGGGAAGGTAAGTCATCAAACCCAATGTTACAAAGAATTTTTGCAACTGCATTCTATAAGAAAGCAGATTTAGATGCTGATGTTAAAAAACGTCAAGAAGCTAAAGAACGTGACCACCGTGTTATTGGTAACAAACTAGACTTATTCTTTGTTGATCCTAAGGTTGGTGCGGGTTTAGCATATTGGATGCCTAATGGTGCTACTGTTCGTCGCGTTGTTGAAAGATATATTGTGGACAAAGAATTGGCTAATGGCTATGAACATGTTATTACTCCAGTTCTTATGAATCTTAATGCTTATAAAACTTCAGGACATTGGGCACATTATCGTGATGATATGTTCCCACCAATGGATATGGGAGATGGTGAAGAACTAGAGTTACGTCCTATGAACTGTCCAAGTCATATTCAAATTTATAAACATCATATTCGTTCATATCGTGAACTTCCAATTCGTATTGCTGAATTAGGAATGATGCATAGATATGAAAAATCAGGTGCCTTATCAGGATTACAACGTGTACGTGAAATGACATTAAATGATGGTCACACTTTCTTAGCAATTGATCAAATTCAAGATGAATTTAAGAAAATCTTGCATTTAATGACTGAAGTATACAAGGACTTTGATATTAGTAATTATCACTTTAGATTAAGTTACCGTGATCCAAAGAATACCGAAAAGTATTTTGATGATGATGAAATGTGGAACAAGTCTCAATCAATGCTTAAGGGCGCTATGGATGATTTAGGTTTAGAATATGTTGAAGCTGAAGGTGAAGCAGCATTCTACGGTCCTAAACTTGATGTTCAAACATACACAGCTATGGGTAATGAAGAGACACTATCTACTATTCAATTAGACTTTATGTTACCTGAAAGATTTGATCTACATTATGTTGGTGAAGATGGTAAAGAACACCGTCCTGTTATGATGCACCGTGGTTTAGTTTCAACTATGGAAAGATTCATTGCTTATCTAATTGAAGTTTATAAGGGTGCTTTCCCAACATGGTTAGCTCCTCATCAAGTTAAAATTATTCCTGTAAGCATGGATAAACATGGTGATTATGCTAAACAAATTAATGAAAAATTAGTTAAAATGGGTATTCGCTCAAGTGTTGACGACCGTAATGAAAAAATGGGTTACTTAATTCGTGATGCTCAAACTAATAAGATTCCTTATACATTAGTTGTTGGTGATAATGAAATGAATTCCAATAGCGTTTCTGTACGTAAATACAGTGAAAAAGATAGTAAAGATGAATCTTTTGATGAATTTACTAAAGAGATTCAAAATGATATTGATAATTATTCTAGAGGAAATAAATAATTTGTTGACAATTAATTATTTATTTGGTAGTATTAAATTATCGAAAAAGCAGAAGCCTTCCCGCTTCTCGCCTCAGTGACAATTAAGTTGCTAGGCATGATATCGGATGAACCTTTGTTTATTTTACAAAGGACAGATGCGGGAGCCTTCTTAGGTTCCCGCATTTTTTCTGCTTTTTAATATACTTGGAGGTGAATTACCATAGCAAACGATATGATGGTTAATGATGGAATTCGAGCACGTGAAGTTCGTTTAATTGGTGCAAATGGTGATCAATTAGGAGTTAAGTCAAAGGCGGAAGCAATGAAACTTGCTGAAGATGCAGGATTAGATCTTGTAGTTGTAGCTCCTAAAGCTAAGCCTATGGTTGCTAAAGTATTAGATTACGGTAAATACCGCTTTGAACAACAAAAGAAAGCTCGTCAAGCTCGTAAGAAACAAAAAGTTGTCAGTGTTAAGGAAATTAGACTTAGCCCAACTATTGATACTAATGATTTCAACACTAAGTTGAAAAGAACTCAAAAGTTCTTATCAAAAGGTGAAAAAGTTCGAGTATCAATTCGTTTCAAGGGACGTGCCATCACACATAAAGAAATTGGTCGTGATGTGTTAAACAGAATGGCAGAATCTACATCAGAAGTTGCTAATGTTACTCAACGAGCAAAAATGGATGGAAGAAGTATGTTCCTAATGCTCGCACCTAAATCAAGCGATAAAAAATAGTTAGTATTTATATAATACTTTAAAGAATTTAAGGGAGGATTTCACAATGCCAAAGACTAAAACAAATCGTGCTATTGCTAAGCGTTTCAAAAAGACCGCTAAGGGTGGTTTAAAGAGTGCTAATGCATTTACAAGTCACCGTTTCCATGGTAAGACAAAGAAACAACGTCGTAACCTACGTGGAACTAGCATGATCAATAAGACAACTGCTAATAAATACGAAAAAATGTTTTAATTAATAAGACATAATTATAGGAGGATTTAAACATGCCAAGAGTTAAGGGTGGAACAGTTACTCATGCACGTCGTAAACGTGTTTTAAAACAAGCTAAGGGTTACCGTGAAGGTAAACACAGTCTTTTCAAGACTGCTAAAGACCAAGTTATGAAGTCACGCGAATACGCATTCCGTGATCGTAAAGCAAACAAAAGTAATTTCAGAAGATTATGGATTGCTCGTATTAACGCAGCAGCTCGTATGAATGGATTAAGCTACAGTAAATTAATGCACGGTTTGAAACTTTCAAACATTGAAATGAACCGTAAAATGTTAGCTGATTTAGCTGTAAATGACGAAAAAGCATTTGCTTCATTAGCCGAAACTGCTAAGAAAGCTGTTAAATAATTTTCAAAAATAAAACTTTCACCACTTAAGGTAAGTAGGTGGGAGTTTTTTTCTTATTAAGTAAGTAATTAAAATTGCTTACTTTACATATATTTATTAAGAGGAGTTTTATTATTATGATATCTAAATTTAAACCAACCTGGATGATACCTATGATTTATAATATATCACCAGTTAAATTAGAAGACATGGGAATAAAATATGTTTTTACAGATTTGGATAACACTTTAATCCCATGGAATAATCCATATGGAACTCCTCAGCTTAGAAATTGGTTGAATAATCTAAGCAAACATAATATTGAACTTGTTGTTATATCTAATAATAAACGATCAAGAGTTAAAAAAGCTTTAGAAATGCTAGATTTAGATTTTATATCTAGATCTTTAAAACCATTTCCAAATGGTATTAACAAGGCATTAAAAAAATATCACTTAAATAAAAAACAAGTTATAATGGTTGGAGATCAACTTTTAACTGATGTTTGGGCATCCAATAATGCTGGAGTTAGAAGTGTCTTAGTTAAACCATTAATTGAAACGGATGCTTGGAATACAAAGCCAAATCGTTTTATTGAAAAAAAGATTTGGAAAAAGTTAAATAAAAAATATGTTGATTTAAAATGGCAGGAGGATATTAATGACTGAAAATTTAGAAAACGAAGATTTGCGTTGTATTGGATGTGGAGCTCAAATTCAAACGGATACTCCTGATGAATTAGGCTATACTCCTAAATCAGCTTTAGATAAAGGGAAAGAAACTGGTGAAATTTACTGTCAAAGATGTTTTAGATTGCGTCACTATAATGAAATTTCTCCTGTAAGTTTGACTGATGATGATTTCTTAGCGCTTTTAAATCAAATTAGAAATGCTAATGCATTAATCGTTTATTTAGTAGATATCTTTGATTTTAATGGTAGTTTAATTCCAGGACTGCATCGTTTTGTTGGTGACAATCCAATTATGTTAGTTGGGAATAAGGCCGATCTTTTACCAAAATCATTAAAAAATCGTAAATTAAGAGATTGGATTAGGCAACGTTCTAACGAAGCAGGAATTAGGCCTATTGATGTAGAATTAGTTTCAGCTAGAACTAATGAATCTGTTGATAATTTATTAAATAATATTGATAAATATCGTAAAAATAGAGATGTTTATGTTGTCGGTGTAACTAATGTTGGTAAGTCAACCTTAATTAACCAAATTATTAAACAAAATACTGGAATAAAAGAGTTAATTACAACTTCAAGATTTCCTGGTACTACTTTAGATAAAATTAGTATTGATTTAGAAGATGGACATAAATTAGTTGATACTCCTGGAATTATTCATAAAGAACAAATGGCTCATTATCTTACTGGAAAGGATTTAAAAGTTGTTGAACCACAAAAACAAATTAAACCTAAAGTATATCAATTGAATCCGGAACAGACCTTATTCTTTGGTGGTGTTGCTAGGTTTGATTATGTTAATGGAGATAAAAAGCATGGATTTACAGTTTATGTTGAAAATAATCTTTTCATTCATAGAACTAAACTTATCAATGCAGACGCATTTTATAGTAAACATTTTGGAGAAATGTTAACTCCACCTAGTAAAGATTCTATTGAAGATTTTCCAGAATTGGTTCGATATGAATTTAAGACAGATCAAAAAAGTGATTTAGTAATTGAAGGGTTAGGATGGATTACCGTACCTTCAAATGTTGTAGTAGCTGGATGGGCTCCCAAAGGAGTTTCTGTGTTGTTAAGAAGAGCAATGATTTAATTATAAGGAGAATTTCAATGAAATTAAGAGGGAAACAAAAGCGTTATTTGAGATCACAAGCTAATCGTATGAAGCCTTTATTTTCTGTTGGTAAAAATGGGTTAAATGAAATTTGGTTAGATCAAATTTTAGATGCATTACAAAGAAGAGAGTTAATTAAAATTAATATTCAACAAAATGCTGATGAAAGTGTATCAGATGTAAAATCATTTATTGAAGAAAATAGTGATGTATCTGTAGTTCAAACTATTGGAAAAACACTATTATTATTTATGCCAGCAAGTAAAGAAAAATTTCAAAATTATTCTGTAGAAGTTAAAAATATTTAAAGAGCTGTTTAAGATGCGCAAAAAGAAAATTGGTATTTTGGGTGGGACGTTTAATCCTATTCATAATGGACACTTATTTATTGCTGAACAAGTTAGAACTAAATTGAATTTGGACAAAGTTTTATTTATGCCTGATTATATTCCTCCTCATATTGATCAAAAGTCTGCAATTAGTTCTGTTGATAGGGTTAATATGGTTCATTTGGCAATCAAAGATAATCATAATTTTGGTATTTTGATGGATGAAATTGATAGAAAAGGTAAGAGCTATACTTATGATACAATGAGTGCATTGGTGCGTAATAATCGAAATGTTGATTATTATTTTATTATTGGTGGGGACATGGTTCATTATTTGCCTAAATGGTATAAAATTGATGAATTAACTAAAATAATAAAATTTGTTGGTGTTCAAAGAGAAGAATACGATAATAATTCAAAATATAGTATTATTAAATTGAATGTTCATAAGCTTGATATTTCTTCAACACTTATTCGTAATAGTATTAAAGACGGACAATCTGTACGTTATTTGATTCCAGATGAGGTTTTACAATATATAAAGGAGCATCGTATTTATGAATGATATCGAATTAGAATATAAAGAAAATATTGTTCCATATAGCAGAAAAGAATTAATTAATAAATTAAAATCAGCTCTAAAGCAATCTAGATTTGAACATGTTTTAAGAGTTGAACAAATGGCTATTAAGTTAGCTAAATTAAATGATTTTGATGAAGAAATGGCTAGTATTGGCGGATTAGTTCACGATTATGCTAAACAAAGACCTGATGAAGATTTTATTGCTGCCATTAAAAAATATCATTTGAATGAAAATTTATTAAATTATGGTAATGCAATTTGGCATGGAGCAGTAGGATATTTGTTTGTGCAAAATGAATTAAGAATTTCCAATGTGGAAATTCTTAATGCTGTAAAATATCACACAACAGGTTCTAAATATATGTCCACTTTATCTCAAATCGTTTATATGGCAGATTATCTTGAAATGGGTCGTGAATTCCCAGGTGTTGATGAAGCCAGAAAAATTACATTTAATAATTTACAAGATGGAGTTGCATATCAAACTAAACATACACTTGAATATTTAATTTCTAATAATAAATCAGTTTATCCGAAAACTATTGATACTTATAATCAATGGGTTGTTAATTCAAAAATAAAGTAATAAGGAGCAATTTATAAATGAGTAGTAAAGATACTTTAGAAGTAGTAGTAAAAGCTGCAGATAGTAAACGAGCAAATAATATTGTTGCTTTAAATGTACATGAAGTTAGTTTAATGTCAGATTATTTTGTGATTATGGATGCAACTTCAAATCGTCAAGTAAAATCAATTGCTGATGAAATTGTAGATCAAGCGGAAGCAGCAAATGTTGAAGTGCAACAAGTAGAAGGCAAAGATACTGCAAAATGGATTTTGGTTGATTTAGGGGATGTAATTGTTCATGTATTTCAAAGTGATGAGAGAGAATATTACAATCTAGAAAAGTTATGGTCAGATGCACCATCAGTAAAAATTGATCAATGGGTAAAATAATATGATTTATCAAGAATTTGCAGAATTATATGATGAATTATTTGATCCAACCATGTATGACAAGTGGTTGGATTTTGTTGAACATAATGCTAATGCAGATGATGATATTTTAGATGTTGCTTGTGGTACAGGTAGACTAATTTCTTTGTTGAGAAACAAAAAATATAATGTTAGTGGACTTGATATGTCTTCGGATATGTTAACAATTGCTGATGATAATTTAAGAAGAAACAATCAGACTGCCAATTTAATTCAAGGCGATATGTTAGATTTATCTTCTTTTCCCAATTATGAAGTAATTACATGTTTTGATGATTCTCTATGTTATTTAAAAAACTTACAAGAGTTAAAAATCGCTTTTGAAAATGCATATAATCACCTTAACAATAAAGGAAAATATTTATTTGATGTAATCACCCCTTATCAGACCGATCAGATTTATCCAGGATATATGTATAATTTTCATGACGAAAATAGGGCTTTTATGTGGACAACTTATATTGGGGATGAAGAGCATTCTGTTGATCATGATTTATCATTTTTTAACTATAATGAAGAATTAGATGCTTATGATGAATTTAGTGAGTTGCATCATGAACGTACTTATAATCTAGAAGATTATATTTCATCATTAGACTCAGTCGGCTTTTCTAAAGTAAATGTTTTTAGTAATTTTGGAAAAAATAAAATTGACGAAAATACTACTAGATGGTTTTTTGTTTGTGAGAAGTGATAATATGTTAAATGCAGTTGGAATAATTAGTGAATATAATCCTTTCCATAATGGACATTTATACCAAATAAAAAAAGCCAAAGAACTTACCCATGCCGATTTATGTATTGTAGTTATGAGTGGAAATTGGGTTCAAAGAGGCCAGCCAGCTTCTTTTGATAAATGGAATCGTGCTAAAATGGCACTAGAAAATGATGTTGATTTGGTTGTAGAGTTACCATTTCAATATTCTGTTCAGCCAGCTAGCATATTTGCTAAATCTGCGGTCAATATATTAGGCGCTTTGCAATGTAAATGGTTATCATTTGGCAGTGAAAATCCAGAAATGAATTTTTCTAAATTAGCTACTGTTAATTTAGAAAATCCTGAATATTTTAAAAATTATGAAGAAAA
Organism: Apilactobacillus micheneri; assembly: GCF_006493595.1. Taxonomy (NCBI): domain Bacteria; kingdom Bacillati; phylum Bacillota; class Bacilli; order Lactobacillales; family Lactobacillaceae; genus Apilactobacillus; species Apilactobacillus micheneri. The sequence goes on from NZ_QUBI01000002.1 coordinate 43,795, forward strand.
TTATACTTCAGCAATTCAGCAATTAATTGCCGAAAAAACTGGTTTTTTTATAAACAAACCGAATGATATTTTAGCATTTAATTATGCTTTATATAATAGACAACTATCTATACCTATGAAACTAATTCCTGTTAAACGAAAGAGTAGTAATCATAATGATGTTGAAATAATTGATTCTAGTTTAAATATTTCTAGTGCAACATCTATTAGAAAAAATATTAATAATGTTTCTAAAATTTATAATGTAATTCCTAAATCTACCTTGGAAGTCATTGAGAATAATCAATGCATTGATTGGAATACTTTTTGGAAATATTTAAAATACAAAATATTAACCAATTCTGTTAATGAATTAAGAAGCATTTATCAAATGACAGAGGGCTTAGAGTATAGATTCAAAAAATATATTAAAATATCTAATGATTTTGACGAATTTTTAAATAATTTAAAGACCAAAAGATATACATTTTCGAGACTAAGACGACTTTGTGTATACGTTTTAATGAACTTTAAATCTATTGATTTTGAAAATTCTTCTGAGTATATTCGTATATTAGGTTTTAATAGTGTAGGCAGAAAATATCTTAAACAAATAAAGAAAAAAACTAATATGATTATTATTTCAAACCCTAGCAAAGCTTTGCTAGAAAAAGAGCTTAAGTTTGACTACTTATCTGGTAATATATATGGTATTGAAAGTAAAAAGAATGAAGATTTATATAAAGTACCGTTAATATTTTAGTAATTTTAGGTATCAAGGAAAACACCTTGACAAACCATCTTGTTACTATGTATAATTAACGTCGTTGCATTAGGAGGTAAACCTATGAAATGGGTATTAAGAGAATTATCAGATTACAAGAATAAACCACTTTATGTTAGTGAAAAGATGGATTTATCTCAAGATATTATGGAAAGATATAGTAAATATGTCATTTCTGCTAATGATAAATTTAGTGTGGATGCTTATGTATTCTATGACAATGGTAATGCCATTGTTAATGCTCATGTTCGTGGTAATATCGTAGTGCCTTCATCAAGGTCTTTGACTCCAGTTGATCTTCCTTTAGACTTTAAAATAGATGAAGTTTATGTGGATACAAAAGCTCAATTGAAGAAATATGAAGAAGAAGATGAAGCTGCATTTTTATTAGATGATGATGGTGTTATCGATTTTGATAAATCAGTTGCAGACAACATTATCTTACAAATTCCAATGCATATTCTGTCGCCTGATGAAAAAAATGGTAGTGAAATGCCTAAGGGTAATGATTGGGAAGTTATTTCTGAAGAAGAATATGACAATCAAAAGACAGATAATAAAAAAGTAGATCCACGTCTTGCTAAGCTAAAAGATCTATTGAACGATAGTGATAAGTAATTGGTAAGACTTAAAATTTTTCACTAGTGGATATTTTATTTTAAAGAGTAAGGGGGGTCTTTGCATTGGCTGTACCAAAGAGAAAAACTTCAAAAGCTAAAAAGGGTATGCGTCGTGGCCACATTAAGTTGGCTAACCCAGGTTTGAGTGCTTGCCCAAACTGTGGTGAATTACGTAAACCTCATATGGTTTGTCCTAGTTGTGGATACTATGATGGAAAACAAGTTGTTAAAACTAACGACTAATTATTTTTTAAAGTTATCAGATCACCATGGAATCTGATAACTTTTTTATTTTCTAAAATAAAAAGAGTCCTTTTCTTAATTTGAAAAGGACTCTTTTTAATTTGAAAAGGACTCTTTTTAATTTTTTTAATTATTTAGTGAAATCTACAACCATTCTACCAACAATTTTATTATTCTTCATATCATCAATAACTTGATTAATATCTTCTAATTTGCATGTTTGAACAATTGGTTTTACTTTTCCTTCACTACCGAATTGGAAAGTTTCTGTTAAATCTTGTCTAGTTCCAACAAGTGAACCAGCAACTTGAATTCCATCAAGAACAGTTTTATCAATGTTTAAGGCCATATCTCCTTTAGGCAATGCAACTGCAACTAATTTACCATCAGGTCTTAGAGCATTGATAGCAGTGGTAAATGCATCTTTGTTAACTGCAGTAACAACTGAGCTATGAACTCCACCAACTTTTTCTTGAATAGTTTTTGATACGTCTGAATCATGACGATTAATTAATAATTCAGCGCCATTTTCTTTTGCTGCTTGTAATTTCTTTTCATTTCCGTCAACAGCAACTACATGTGCATTAAACACATTATGAGCAAATTGAATTGCTAAATTACCTAAGCCTCCAGCACCAACAACTTCACTCCATTGTCCTGGTCTTAAATTACCAACTTTAAGAGCTTTATATGTTGTAACACCAGCACAAGTTAGTGATGTTGCTTCAACTGGATCTAAATTTTCTGGTACTTTAACAGCATAATCAGCATCAACAATCACTTGTTCTGCCATTGCACCATCAACAGTAAAACCAGCATTTTCAACATTACGGCATAAAGTTTCACGTCCAGTTAAACAATATTCACAGTGTCCGCATCCTTTAAAGAACCAAGCAATTGATACACGGTCACCAATTTTTAAATTAGTTACGTCATCAGCAACTTGTGATACTCTACCCACACCTTCATGACCGATAATTCTACCAGGTTGTTCACCAAAGTCACCAGAAGCAACATGCAAATCTGTATGACAAAGTCCACAGTATTCAACGTCAACTAAAGCTTCACCATTTTTGATTGGTCTTAAGTTTACATCCTTAATATCTACATATCCATCTGAATTGTTTCTAACTACAGCAGCTTTCATAAAAAGTACCTCTATTCATTAATTTTAAACATTAAAAATTATAAATAAATTTACAGATATAATCAATAACATTTATTAATTAAATAATAAACCTTATAGATTATAATATTCATATATATAAATTAAAATTTTATAAAATAAAATGTTCATAGTTGTTATGCAGCTATTATTGAACATTTTATTGTGATAGAATATATTAGTATATTACAATTTTATAAATTATTTAGGGGTGTACTCGTATGAGTCGAATCTTAATAGTAGAAGACGAAAAAAGTTTATCTAGATTTGTTGAACTAGAACTTAAACATGAAGGTTATGAAACCAAGGTAGCGGTCAACGGTAGAGACGGATTAGATGATGCCATTAATGAAGACTTTGACATTATATTACTTGATTTAATGTTACCTAAACTAAATGGTATGGAAGTAGCCAGAAGATTGAGAGAAAAGAAAAATACTCCAATTATTATTATGACTGCTAGAGATTCAGTTATTGATAGAGTTTCTGGATTTGATCATGGTGCTGATGATTATATCGTAAAGCCATTTGCTATTGAAGAATTATTAGCTCGTGTTCGTGCTTTATTGCGTCGTATTAATATTGAAGGCGATGAAAAAACTGAAAATCAAAAAGTTGTTCATTTTAAAGATATTACTGTTGAAAAAGAAAGTCGCATTGTCAAACGCGGTGAAGATATCATAGATTTAACTAAACGTGAATATGAACTTTTATTAACATTAATGGAAAATGTGAACGTGGTGTTAGCTAGAGATGTATTACTTAATCAAGTGTGGGGATATGATTCTAATGCTGAAACCAATGTAGTTGATGTATATGTTAGATACTTAAGAAACAAAATTGATCGTAGCGATCAAAAAAGTTATATTCAAACTGTTAGAGGCACTGGGTATGTGATGAGGTCATGATTGTAAAAAAATACGGTAAAGTTGATAATGTGAATGGCAAAAATAAATGGATATCTATTAAATGGAAATGGTCTATTGGTTCTGCCATCATAATTTTCTTAATTTTATCTATTTTTTCTTTCTTAATCTATAATAGATTTTCTGATGTTTTATTAAATCAAGAATCAGTTCATACTAGTGAAACTTTAAGTGCTTTATCTGGAAAATTGACAGGATTTAATGATAACCTTTCAGAAAAAGAAGTTATAAGTATACTTAGTCCTCATAATGAAAATATTAATAAATCTAAGAATGAAGATGGAGTTCATTCAAATTCTTTATTTAGTAGTATTTCCAGAGATGACATAATAGTTAATGTTTTTGATAAAGATGCTAATCCTATCTTTTTTTCTAAACAAACCGAAAAGAAATTTATGAAAATTGGTCATATAAATAGTAAAATTGATAAAAATAGTATTTATAATAACAATTATTCATTAATTGAAGAAACACCAATCTATTCTAAAAAAACTGGTAACAAGATAGGTTATTTAAGGGTTATAAATAATTTAGTTGATTATCACATTTATACTAAAAAATTAATGATAATATTAATTGTAATATTGTTATTAGGTGTGTTTTTTGCTTCATTATTATCATATGTATTAGCTGCATATATGTTAAGGCCAATTAAAATGATTTCTGATACGATAAGTAGTGTAAACGATTCACCAGAGACAAATGTTAGGGTACCTAGGCTTAATCAAAATGATGAGTTAACTGATCTGGGAAATATTTTTAATGATATGCTTGATACTATGCAACGTTATATTGATCAACAACAACAATTTGTTGAAGATGTGTCTCATGAATTGAGAACTCCAGTTGCCGTTATTCAAGGGCATTTAAAAATGTTATCTAGATGGGGTAAAGATGATCCTGAAATTTTAGATGAATCTATTCAATCTTCAATTGATGAAATTAATCGTATGAAAAGTTTGGTTCAAGAAATGCTTGATCTCTCAAGAGCTGAACAAGTCGAAATTAATTATAATAACAAATTAACTGATGTTCAGGATATTGTTCATCAAGAATTTAATGATTTTAAAATGATTCATCCAGATTATACTTTTAACTTAGATGATGATATTGATAAGGAAACTATTATTCAAATTTATCGTAACCATTTAGAACAAATCCTTATTATCTTATTGGATAATGCAGTTAAATATTCAAAAGATCGTAAAGAAGTCCATATTTCATTATCTAGAAAATATCGGTATGTTGATATTGCTGTTCAAGATTTTGGTGAGGGTATTAGTCAAGATAGCGTTAATAAAATTTTTAATCGCTTTTATCGTGTCGACAAGGCCAGAAGCCGTAATCAAGGTGGCAATGGTTTAGGCTTATCTATTGCTAAAAGATTGGTAGAAGCTTATCACGGAAAAATTTCTGTAGAAAGTTCTGCTGGATATGGTTCAATATTTACAATTTCATTTCCTTTGTTAAGTAAAGAAAAAATTGAACATATTAAAAAATTAGATGATAAGAAAGAATAACTTAAAATAAAAGGAGGCTGTGACATAAGTCTCTTAAAAATAATGCTCGTTGGAACTTAAGTTTTCCAACGAGCATTATTTATGTATAATAAAAACGATATCGACACAACCGATATCGTTTCAATAAATTCTCCCAACGAAAGGAAATTTCAATGAATAATTATATTTTAAATATTCAAAATTGGCAACCTAAAAATAATCATCAAGTAAAAATTATCAATCAAATTGTTGAAATGATTGGTTTAGAAGAAAAATATATATTTGGTAGACCACGAAAATATGACCTACGGTCACTATTAAAATTAACCTTAATTTGCCTATTCAAAAGGAATTTTTAGTAGTCGCCAAATTAGTGAGTTGGCAGAAGAAAATTTACCTGCACGTTGGTTAACTAAAAATTCATTTCCTTCATATCGAACAATCTGTCGATTTAGGATTTCAGATGAAGCAGAAAATTTAATTAGTAAATACATGAATCAATTAACTAAATATCTCAGAAAAAATTATTATATTGATGATGTAAGTTTTATTGATGGGACTAAAATACTAGCGAATGCTAATAAGTATTCTTTTGTTTGGCGTAAAAATATAATCAGATTCGATAAATTAAATCGCGAAGCGATCATAAAATTACTACATGACATGAATGATGTTAAATATGTGGGTGAAATTCCAGATGGCTCTGATATTTCAACAAGTGAGTTAGATGAAATTATTATACATTTAGAAAATTGCTTAGCGGATTTAAATGATCAAATTAAACAGAATAAAAAGTTATCATCTAATTCTAATAAGCAAAGACGTCGTAAGTTAAAATCTATTAAAAGAAAACTTCGTTTTCGCAAAGATAAGCTAGTTGAATATCAAGAAACTAATAAAATTTTTGATAACCGTAATAGTTATTCTAAAACCGATCATGATGCTACTTTTATGCGTGTTAAGAAAGATCCTATGTTAAATGGACAACTTAAAACCTGCTTATAATTTACAAATTGCTACTAGTGGACAATTCATAACTAATTTTGATATTTATCAAAATCCCACTGATACTCGTACTTTAATTCCGTTCTTAAATAAACAAATTAAGAATAATAGTTTAGGTAAATACATTGTTGCCGATGCTGGTTATGGATCTGAAAGTAATTATCGCTTTATAGAAGATAAACTAACCAATCACATTCCTTTAATTCCCTATGGAACAATGTTAAAAGAAAACAAAGTCGTAAATGGAAAAGTGATGACCGTAAGGTCATGAATTGGTATTACAATGCAAAAGATGACTATTACCTAGATCCTAATGGTGTTCGATTTAATTTTAATGCTTATTGTAAAAGAACTGATAAGCATCAATTAAAGAATATGAAGCTGAAAAATATGATATTAATCAAAATATAAACTCTAATGCATTAACCAAATCTGGCAATAACAGAAAAATTAGAATTAATTATGCATGGGAATATTTTAAAAATAAACAAAAAGAATTGCTTTTAGCACCGAAAACAAATGATATCTACGCAAAAAGAAAAATAGATGTAGAATCAGTTTTTGGTAGACTAAAGGCTTCTTTGCGTTTTAATAGATTCTCCGTTAGGGGAATCGAAAAGGTAAAAAAAGAAGCTGGGTTTGCCATAATGGCATTAAACATAAGAAAGTTAATGACGAAAGTCATTAATTTTATACAATTATATACAAAAACAGGATTTACGTTAAATATCAAACGTAAATCCTGTTTTTGTAGAGACTTATGTCACAGCCCCCTTTTATTTTATAATTAATGTTTATTGTTTTGTTTTCCAGAATTTCGCTTTCTCAAGTCAGTATTTTTTTTGCTTTCAATGGCTTTTTCTTGAGAATCATCCTTTATAGACGTTGAATCTTCTTCTGTAATGTCGTGAATTTCTTGCTTTTCTTGATCTGCCTGTTCTTTGGCTTGTGCAGCCACTTCTTTTTTAATTTTTGGACGGTACAAGTTAATAATAAGAGTTTGAATACATGCAAATATACCACTTACAAAGAAATAAAATCCTAGTCCTGCAGGAGCACTAAAAGTAATTAATGCAATCATAACAGGAGTGATATATGACATCATTTTCATTTGTTTCTTTTGATCTTCAGGTAAACCTAGTGTCATTAGGTATCCTTGAATAATATAAGCAACAAATGAAAGGGCAACTAAGATTAAACTTTTATCTCCTAATTTAATACCTAAAAACATTGTATGTGATACTTCTGGGGAAAAACGAATACCATTATATAATGCAATATAAATTGGCATTTGAATTATTAGTGGTAAGCAACCAATTCCACCAGTCATACTAATATTATTATTTCTATACAGTTGCATCATTTCTTGTTGAATTTGCATCTGTTCTTCTTTAGTCTTAGCATTTCTTTGACGTTCTTGAATCTTTTTCATTTGTGGTCTAACAAAACTCATTTTCTCTTGCATCATAGTAGACTTTTTCATCTGACTGATCATAGCGGGTAATAAAATCATTCTAACAATTATTGTTAAAAGAATAATTGCCCATCCATATCCACCAACAAACTTTGCTATAAAATCCAAAATGTGTTGAGCAGGTAATGCTAAATATTCATATGTTAGTCCATATGGTTTACCAGACCCATCTTGTCTAACACAACCAGTTAATGTTAATGCTGCAAGACCAACAAATGAAAGAACACTATATTTCTTTAAATTCTTCATTTATAAAAACCTTTCCTAACTTTTTTCATTTACTAATAATACCAGAAATGTGTTACTAAATTAAATTTTAATTGAAAAAGTTTTATATTCTTTATAATTCAATAAAGTGTAATCTATATTTATTATGTTAATAAAAGGATTATTTAATGATTTTATACCATTTATAAAACTGTTTACATCTTTAATATTAGCCACAATTTTTACTGATCCATCTGAAAGATTTTGTACATAGCCTTTGACATTAATTTTATCTGCCCAATTTTTTGTTGACCATCTAAAACCAACGCCTTGAACTTTTCCTTTTATTATAAATTTAACGGTTTGTTTCATAAATTATTACCTCACTTTTTGCAATCATTTATATATTATTATAGTATTGTGATAAAATAATATGAATAAGTTACTATATTAAAAGGGGCTAATCCTTACTATGGAAAAAATAGTTTCTGTTAAAAATGACAGAATAAAAGCTTGGAAAAAATTAAATAATAAAAAGGGCAGAGAAAAACAATCTGCTTATCTTCTTGAAAGTTGGCATTTAGTAAATGAAGCATTAAATACCAATCAAGATGTAAAAGTAATATTAACAACAACAAAACAATTGTCTCTACATCAAAATGAACTATCACACTATAATGGTGAGTTAATAGAAATAAACGATGAAGTGGCTAATCATTTAGGATCCACTATCACTCCACAAGGAATTTTTGCGATTGTAGGGCTTCCTAGTAAAGAAGATATTAATGAAACTAATATTAATGGATCCTGGTTATTGTTGGATAATATACAAGATCCAGGTAATATTGGAACGATGGTTAGAACAGCAGATGCTGCTGGTATGAGTGGGGTTATTTTTGGTAAGGGAACATCTAGTCAATTTAATCCTAAAGTTTTAAGATCTATGCAAGGAAGTCAATTTCATTTAAAAATAATTGAAGGTAATTTACAATATTGGATAGATATATTAAAAAATAAAAACTATCAAGTTTATGGTAGTGAATTAAACGAAAACGCTGTTATTTACAGTGAAATTGTTCCTAGTGATAATTTTGCATTAATTATGGGAAATGAAGGAAATGGTATGCAAGATGATCTACTTAAAATAACAGATAAAAATTTATATATTCCTATTAAGGGAAACGCGGAATCATTAAATGTCGCTATTGCATCTGGCATATTAATGTTTCATTTAAAAAAATAATTTTAAATAAGGGAGATACTTTGCATGAATACAAAAGCATGGAAAAATGATAAAGTTTATATGTCTTATGTTTCTGACTTATTGAATTCATCAATGGTAAAAGAGCTGTCTAATTATACTCAGCATCATTCATCTACTAGACTAAAGCATTGTATTGATGTTTCTTATGAAAGTTATCAAATCGCAAAAAACTTTAATTTAGATGCTAAGTCAACTGCTAGAGCCGGATTATTACATGATTTATTTTATTATGATTGGAGAACCGATAAATTTCATTTAGGTTCACATGCATATATGCATCCTAGAATTGCTTTACGTAATGCTGAAAAGATAACTAACTTAAATGACAAGGAAAAAGATATTATTATTAAGCATATGTGGGGACTTACTTTAAGTAAACCCAAGTATGCTGAAAGTGTTATTGTTTCTTTAGTTGATGATTACGATGCTGTAAGAGAATATTTTGCACCTAAATATAGGAACATTAAGCAAATATTTAGTACTAAAAGTTTGTAAGGGGTAATAATATTGGAATCAAGTAAAGAATTACAGTCAGAACTTGACTGTAATTTATGTCCAAAATTTGAAAAAACTTTTTCTATTCTAGGTAAAAAATGGAATGGATTAATTATAGAAACATTATTAGTTAATGGTCCTCAAAGATTTAAGACGATTGCTAAAACTATTGATAAATGTAGTGATCGTGTTTTAGTTGAAAGACTTAGAGAACTAGAAAAAGATAACATTGTATCTAGAAACACTTTTAAGGATTCATCGTTAATTCAATATGAATTAACTAAAAGGGGTAAAGAATTAGAACCTATTATGTATGAAATCCATAAATGGTCAGATAAATGGTATAAATTATAAAACTTATCTTGACCGGAGTTTTAAATTGCATTATTATTTTAAATAAGAGTGACGAAGAAAAAGTAGTAGACTAATATTCACAGGAAGATTGTGTATACTGAGATCAATCAATAGATTAGTTGAATTCATTTTCTGAGCTGATATTGGGAGTTATTAATAACAAAAATTATCCGGTTAATTGCCGTTATGAAGATTGAGTGTATGAATTTATTCTGATATTTTCATAAACTAGGGTGGTACCGCGAAGCTTCGTCCCTTATGGGATGGAGCTTTTTTTATGTATGAAGGGAGAAATTTATGAGTTTAAAAGATGATTTGACCAAATTACGTGATGATGGTCTAAAAAATATTGAAAATGCAACTGATGTCAAAAAAATGAACGATGAAATAAAAGTTCATTTATTAGGTAAGAAGGGCCTTATTACTAAAGCTTTAAGAGGAATTAAAGATTTACCAGTTGAAGAACGTCCAAAAGTGGGTAGTTATTCTAATAAGATTCGTGATGATATTCAAACTGCTTTAGATAAGAAGCAAGAAGAATTAGAAACTATTGCTTTGAATAAGAAGCTAGCATCAGAAAAAATTGATGTCACACTACCTGGGGATTCCGTAACTAAAGGTCATCCACACGTTATTCAATCAATTATTGATGAAATCTCTGATATGTTCATGGGTATGGGTTATGAAGTGTTAAGTGGACCAGAAGTTGAAGAAGATAAATATAACTTCGAAATGATGAATTTACCTAAAAATCATCCCGCTAGAGATATGCAAGATACTTTTTATATTACTAAAGATATTTTGATGAGAACACAAACCTCTCCAATGCAAGCTAGAACTTTAGAAAAACATGATTTTTCTAAAGGACCCTTAAAGATGATTTCTCCTGGAGTTGTTTATCGCCGTGATACTGATGACCCTACTCATTCTCATCAATTCCATCAAGTTGAAGGGATTGTAATTGATAAACATATTACAATGGCTGATTTAAAGGGTACTTTAGAATATTTATTACATCAATTATTTGGTGATAAATATGACATTAGACTAAGACCTAGTTACTTCCCATTCACTGAACCATCAGTTGAAGCTGATGTTACATGTTTTAAATGTAATGGTAAGGGTTGTGAAGTATGTAAGCATACTGGATGGATTGAAGTGTTAGGTGCTGGAATGGTTCATCCTAATGTTCTAAAAATGGCTGGTGTTGATGCTGAAACTTATGGTGGATTTGCATTTGGTTTAGGCCCAGATCGTTTTGCAATGTTGAAATACGGTGTTGACGACATTCGTGATTTCTATCTAAATGATGTACGTTTCTTATCACAATTTAATTAAGGAGAATTTTATATGCGAGTATCTTATAAATGGCTTAAGGAATATATTGACTTAGATATTCCAGTTGATGAATTAGCCGAAAAAATTGAACGTTCTTCTGTTGAAGTTGATTCTGTTATAAAACCTAGTGAAGGACTTAAAAAAATTGTTGTTGGACAAATTTTGAACTTAGAAGACCATCCTGATTCTGATCATTTACATATTTGTCAAGTTGATGTGGGTGATGATGAACCAGTACAAATTGTTTGTGGTGCTCCTAATGTTGAAAAAGGTAAAAAGGTAATAGTTGCATTATCAGGTGCTCGTATTGCCGACAATATTAAAATTAAAAAATCTAAGATGCGTGGCATCCAATCAAATGGAATGTTATGTGCATTAGATGAAATTGGTTATCCAAAAGATGTTGTGCCTAAAGAATGGGCTGATGGAATTTACTTTTTACCTGAAGATGCTAAAGTTGGTAACGATGTGTACAAATATATAGGGATGGATGATGAATTAATAGATTTAGATGTTACTCCTAATCGTGGTGACATGTTAAGCATGTATGGTACTATTCATGATTTATCAGCCATTTATAATAAGCCAGCTAAGTTCGACAATGTGAAAGTTCAAAAAACTTCTGGTAAAAAGACCGCTGATCAAATTAGTAGTGATGTTGACAGCCAAATTGCTTTAACATATAAAAATCGTATTGTTAATAATGTTGAAATTAAGCCAAGCCCATTATGGTTACAAATTCGTTTATGGAATGCTGGTATTAAACCAATTAATAACATTATTGATATTACTAATTATCTAATGCTTAAATTTGGTCAACCTATGCATGCATATGATTTAGATAAATTACGTGGCAATAATATTTCTGTTAGAAATGCTAAAAAGGGTGAAAAAATTACTACTTTAGCTGAAGATGAAGTGGACTTAGACGAAAATGATATTGTGGTTGCCGATGATCGCCCAATTGCATTAGCCGGGGTTATTGGTGGAATTGATACCTCAATTACTAACGATACTAAAAACGTATTATTTGAATGTGCAGTGTTTGATCCAATTAAAGTTAGAAAAATGGCTCGTAAACATGTTATCCACACTGAAGCTTCACAAAGATTTGAACGTGGTATTAATCGTGGCGGTCTAGATGAAGTAATGGAAAATGCTTGTCAAATGAGTAATGAGTTGGCTAATGGTGAAGTTTGTGATGATACTTTAAACGGTAGTGAATTTAATGCTCAACCAGTTGTAGTAAACATTACTTTAACTAAAATAAACCATGTTTTGGGAACAAATCTTTCAAGTGAACAAGTAAAAGATATATTTGAACGATTAGGTTTTGATACTAAAGTTGATGGGGATGCTTTTGTAATTACTGTACCAACACGTCGTTGGGATATTCATATCGATGCTGATTTAATTGAAGAAGTAGCTAGAATTTATGGATATGACAATCTTCCTTCAACATTACCAACAACTACAATGACAACTGGAAAATTACAACCAAAACAACAACTAATTCGTAATAGTAGAAGTATATTAGAAGGCTTAGGATTAACTCATGCTATTTCTTATGCTTTAACTAGCCAAGACAAAGCTAAAATGTTTATGATGCAAAAATCATTTGAAACAAATTTAAGTTATCCTATGACTAATGATCATGAAACTTTAAGAATGAACTTAGTTACTGGTTTATTAGATGATATTGCATATAATAAGGCAAGAAATGTTCATGATGTTGCTTTGTATGAACAAGGAAGAGTATTTTACAAAGAAAATGAAAATGAGGTTAGACCTTCAGAAATAGAACACATTTCTGGAGCAATTACTGGTTCATTGTTACGTAGTACTTGGAATGAAAAAGCAAAAGAAGTTGATTTCTATCAAATTAAAGGAATTGTTGATAAATATTTAGAAACAATTGGATTTATTAATCAAGTTGAATATGTTGCCAATGCAGACTATCCAGAAATGCACCCTGGTAGAACAGCTGATATTATGATTCATGGACATTATGTTGGATTTATTGGTGAAGTTCATCCTAATATTGCCAAAAAATTTAAGATTAATACGACTTATGTGTTTGATTTGAATTTACAATTATTGAATGATTTGCCTAAGACTGATCAAAGTTATGAATCTATTTCTAAATATCCTTCTATTTCAAGAGATATTGCCATCTTAATTGATGAAAATGTTACTAATAATGATATTTTGAAAGTTATTAATAAACGTGGTGGAGCATTCTTGAGAGATGTAAACCTATTTGATGTATACAATGGTGAACATGTTCCAAGTGGTAAAAAGTCAATGGCTTATAATTTAATATTCCAAAATAAACGAGATACATTAGTTGATGATGATGTAAATAAGGCAATGGATAAGATTCAAAGAAATCTTGAAAAAGAATTTGAAATTGAAGTTCGTTAGTTTAAAAATATGGAGGAATAAAATTGGCTAATAAATTAAAATCCAATGATTCTCCCAAGAAGCACAAAAATTTAGGAAGAAAAATTAGTTTTACTATTATTGGAATTTTGATAATATTAGGATGCTTCATATTTTTCTTAGGTCATCAATATTTGAATAGATCATTGCAACCACTTAATTCTCATGATAAAAGTGTAGTACAAATTAATATTCCAATGGGTGCTTCCGATAAGAAAATTGGATCTATTTTACAAGATCAAAATATTGTGAAAAGTGGAATGGTTTTTGACTATTTCGTTAATAGCCATCACTATTCCAATTTAAAAGCAGGATATTATGAATTTTCACCATCTATGAGTTTAGATTTAATTGCTAAAAAATTAGAAAAGGGTGGATCAGCTCAACCTTTACAAGGTCGTTACGGTCGCTTTCTTATTAGGGAAGGCGATAATATCGAGCAAATATCTAAAAATATTAATAGCAATAGTAAATATTCAAGCTCGGAATTCATGAATTTAATGAATGATAAAGAATATTTGTCACAGTTAAAAAAACAATATCCAGATATGCTTAAGTCATCATTTAATGCTAAAGATACAAAATATAAGTTAGAAGGATATCTATATCCAGCTACTTATAATTCTCAAAATGATGTTTCACTAAAAGATCTAATAAAACAAATGTTAGATAAAACTAATAATGAATTAAAGCCTTATTATAAAGAAATTAATAAAAAAGGTTTTTCAGTGCAACAAGTATTAAGTTTGGCTTCAATGATTGAATTAGAAAGATATAGTGAATTTGATAGACAGCAAATTGCTGGAGTATTATTAAATCGTTTAAATAATGGATTACCACTTGAAATGAAATCCTCTATTTTGTATGCTAGTGGGAAAAGTTTTAATCAAAAAATTGACAAAAAAGATTATAAGATTAAATCTGCTTATAATTTATTTAAACATACTGGATATGGACCTGGACCAATTAGTAATCCAAGTATAAATTCTGTTAAGGCAGTGTTGAATCCTAAGAATATGGATAAAAATTATTTACATTTTTACATTGACCCTAAAAAGAATAAAGTTGTATTTTCTAGTAATTTGGTTAACACTAGTTCAGTAGTTAAGAACAATAATTATATGAGATAAAATTGATTTGGAGAGATTACTATGGTAGAAAATAAAAAACGTCCTGTTGTTATCGGGGTAACTGGCGGTTCTGGTAGTGGAAAAACTACTGTAAGTCGTGCAATTTTTAATCAATTATTAGGTCATTCAATAATGATACTTCAACAAGATTCTTACTATAAGGATCAGTCTCACAAAACTTGGGCCGAAAGAGAAGAAACTAATTATGATCATCCGTTAGCATTTGATACTGATTTGTTAATAGATGATTTACACAAATTATTGAATTATGAATCAATTGAAAAGCCAGTGTATGACTATACAAAATTAAACCGTAGTGATAAAACCATTACTCAAGAACCTAGAGATGTAATTATCCTTGAAGGTATTTTGATTTTAGATGACAAACGCTTAAGAGATTTAATGGATATTAAGGTGTTTGTTGATACTGATGATGACATTCGCATTTTAAGAAGAATTCAACGTGATACAAAGGAAAGAGGACGTACGTTGGATGAAGTGGTTCAACAATACTTAGAAACTGTTAGACCAATGTATAATCAATTTGTGGAACCAAGTAAACGTTATGCTGATATAATTGTGCCGGAAGGTGGTAAAAATCAAGTTGCTATTGATTTATTAACCACAAAAATTCAATCAATTTTATTGAAGCATGGTAATAATAAAGTATTAAATAATATAGATACAACAATTTAATTTAAAGGAGATTTAGTATGGCTGAAGATAAAACATACCCAATGACTCTTGAAGGTAAAAAGAAACTTGAAGATGAATTGGAAGACTTAAGATTAAACCAAAGACCAAAGATTATTGAAAGAATTAAAATTGCTAGAAGTTATGGTGATTTATCTGAAAATTCTGAATATGAATCAGCTAAGAATGAACAAAGTATGCTAGAAAGTAGAATTACTACTGTAGAACATATGTTGCAATATTCTCAAGTTGTTGATAATGAAGATGTTGATAAAGATCTTGTAAATGTTGGTAAAACAGTTACTTTTAAAGAATTACCAGATGAAGATCCTGAAACATACCAAATTGTTGGGGCTGCTGAAGCTGATCCAATGTCTGGTAAAATTTCTAATGATTCACCAATTGCTAAGGGATTATTGGGTCATAAGACTAATGAAGAAGTTACCATTGAAATTCCTGCTGGTGATATGCAAGTTAAAATTATTGAAGTTAAATAATATATAAAATAAAAAGGATTAGGCTATTTGCCTAATCCTTTTTATTATCCTTTTCATTAATTATACTTTTAATACTAATAAAAATAATTGTTAATATTGTAATGATTATTCCTAAATTAAGTCCTCTTGGATAATAATATATTTCAATATGATGTTTTCCTCTTTTTATATGTTTAACACTTATAAATTCTCCTAACCACTTTGATTTATCATGTTCTTTATTATCAATTTTTACATGCCAACCATCTGAATATGGAATTGATGTTAACAAACTGCCGTTCTTATTTAAATCAACATTAGAAGATATCATATCTTTATTATTGGATATGATATTTTGATGTTTAATTTTTGAAATATCGTATTTGAATTTTTTATAATTCAGATTATATATTCCAAAGTTATTGGTAAATATACTTTGCCTTTTAAAATTAATGTCTATAGTTCCATCTTTTTTGGGAAGACTATATACTAATGAATTTTGAAAATTCTTAGGTGATGTTATTTTTTCACCATCAATAAATATAGAGCAAATATTAGGACTTAAATTACTTGGTAATACTATATAGGGAATATATTGATTTCTATAATGATAATTTATTTCTACTGACGCACTTTTTAGAGGATCAATTTTTTTCAAAATTGATTGGCTTAAAGATGGTGTATTATAAATATTTTTGAATTTCACTTTATAATTATTATCAACATTAAATACATTTTTGTTAGATGCTGATATTTGTTTTACTATATTATTTTGATAATCAATAGGATTTGTTGTACTCGTTATATTTTTAATAATATTATTAACACCAAAAATTAAAGGTAAACTCAAATTATTTCTTTTTATATTAAAATCATTTTTTCTTTTTCTATTGTCTAATATGTCGTATCTATTTGCTGATTTTTGAATCATTGGATAGTTTTTATAATTACCATTAAATGACAAATAATATTTAAAATTTAATAATGAATCTGTAATTAAAGTACCATTAGAATAATTAATAGAGCCGGTATTATTAGGATTTCCAATGTTTGAATTAAAGTTAGCATTATTTTTATTCATCGTTGATGAAAATATGGATCCACTATTAAAGCCTAATTCCATAGGGTCATCTTGAGTTCTATAGAAATTTTTATTAATCCTGTAAAATGATTTATCATTTTTACTAATCTTATTGATTTGTTCATTTAAAATTTTATTATATGAAGAATAATCACTATTATTTACATATGAGATACTATTTAATGAGTTAAAAGCATTAATTCCCATATCACAACAAGTAATTATAAAAATACTAATTATATACAGTTTAGAATTATTTATTCTGGAAATTATTACTATGACAAACATGATCGCTATTAATAAAACTGAAACAACATATTTCATTGGTGACAAAAATGTAAAATTATTGATTTTTATTCCGACAGTTAATAATATGATTATTAACATGATTGCTATCTTTATCGTTATTTTATTGTCAATTTTATTAGGTAAGTTACTAAATCCAAT
This sequence comes from Apilactobacillus micheneri, assembly GCF_006493595.1. Lineage (NCBI taxonomy): Bacteria > Bacillati > Bacillota > Bacilli > Lactobacillales > Lactobacillaceae > Apilactobacillus > Apilactobacillus micheneri. Next base: position 61,417 of record NZ_QUBI01000002.1, read on the forward strand.
AGCGCCTAAATATGTAACTGAAAAGCAAAAAATAAAAGAAAAACGATATGGATACCAGATAGGAAATTGAAAAGCGTGCCAAACTAAATCTAATGGTTCAAAACACATAGATATTAAAAATACAAAAGTTAAAAATAGATATAACAATCTAAAATGCAACTTTATTTTATGGTTAAAGAAAAATGCTAGAACAGATATTAAAACCAGACTACCTACAAAAATATTAGGATAGCCGCTGGGCATTTGGTTAAAATTAAATGCTCCGTTCATTAATTTAGAAAGCATATCGATAGGATTATATTCTAATTTCCAGTTAAAATTATTAACGGTATATGACGCTTTTCCGGTTCGAAGTTCTAGTATGTTTGGAATTATTAACCATGCTGAAAGCATAAATGATATTAAGCTTGCCCCAAAATATTTTAATATAATTTGGTATTTATGCTTTATTTTACTTTTATAATATATAGCATAATTCGTTATAAAATATAGCAAGGAAAAAATGCAGACCATATATGCCATATAGTAATTTACGATCATCATTATTGATAACGATAAGATGTATAATTTGGATTTGTCTTTATTAATTATGTTGTCTATTCCTAAAACAATAATTGGTAGTAGCATCATTGCATCTAGCCAAATTATGTTTAACTGATTAGCAATAATCCAGCCATTTAATGCATATGCAGTGGAAAATGTTGTTATTATTATATTTTTTTCGAAGCCTTTTTTATTTAGCATATAGCCAAAACTTAATCCTGATAATCCATATTTTAATAAAGTAATTAATAATAAACTACCGTTCATAAAACTTTTTGGTAAAATTGCAATTATTAAATTTAATGGACTCATTAAATAATATGACCAGATGCCAATCATTTCACCACCATATCCATTTGCAAAAGAATAAAAAAAGTTATGTATATTTAAGCTATTAATGGTTCTTTTATAAAATGCAAAAAAATCAACATATTGTTGTCCTAAGTCGACTGTTAAAATGCTTCCGTTACCAAAAGGAAACATATTGCGATAAGCAAAGTAACATGCCATAATGATAAATGGAGTAAAAAAACTTAAAATTAATGGTAGGTTATTTCTTGTAAACTTTTTAATATGATTGATTATTATCATTCCTTTCATTAATTATGTTTATTTTTACATATATTATATAATAACATTTAAAGACATTAAAAAATTTATAGCAAGGAGCTTTGAGAACCTTGAATAGTTTTCTTAAAAAAATATTTCATCACCAAGACAAGAATATTAATTCGAGGGTTCCTTTTCGTTTAAATATTATTTTATTTATTGTTGGAGCCTTATTTATTATTTTGGTGATTCAATTAGCATATCTACAAGTTGTTAATGGAAATCAATATAAAGCAGAAGTTAATAGATCTGATAACTCTATTAAGTATGGAAATGTGCAAAGAGGGATGATTTATGATTCATCTGGGAGAGTTTTAGTTGGTAATAAAGCTCATCAAGCCATTCAATATACCAAAGAATTAGGGGTTACTACTAATGATCTTTATAACATCGCTAACAAATTAAGCAAATATTTGCATGTAGACTCTAGTGCATTAACATCTAGACAAGCGGCAGAATATTATTTATCTAATCCCGATAATTTAAAAGCAGTTGAAAGTCAGTTGAAGCTGCCTGCTAATTCAACTCCAGATACTCAATACAATGCATCTCTTGATAAAGTACAAGCTGATAAAATGTATAATAATATTAATAATTATAAAAATGCAGCTACTATTTTTCAAAAAATGAGTGGTGCATACCAATTGTCAACAACCTTTATTAAAACAACTGGGGTTACTAATAAAGAATTATCTGAGGTTGGAGAACATCTAACAGATATGCCAGGAATCCAAATTGGTAATAGTTGGACTAGAGAATATCCTAACGGTAATGCTATTCAAAGTGTTGTAGGAACAGTTTCTTCTGAAAAGACGGGATTGCCAGTTGATCGGATTAATACTTTGTTATCTCAAGGCTATTCAAGAAATGATAGTGTTGGGCAAAGTTACTTAGAACAAGAATATGAACCAGCACTAAGAGGATCTAAATCTCAGACTTTAATTAAGAGTGGCAGTTTAGATAAAGCAGTACAACAATATGGAGGCCAAAAAGGAGATAATCTTCAATTAACCATTAACTCTCAATTTGAAAAGAAACTACAATCGCTAGTAGAAAATGCTCAAATGTCTGGTAATTCTACCGGAGCATATGCTGTTGTTATGAATCCAAAAGATGGATCTGTTGTAGGTATGGGAGGAGTTAATAGAAATCCTAAAACTGGTAAATTAACTCCAAATGCATTAGGAACAATTAATAGTGCTATTACAATGGGTTCTGTAGTTAAAGGGGCCACAGTATCAGGAGCATTAATGGATAATGTGATTACTCCAACTAATTCAACACTAACTGATAAGCCCATTTTAACTGGTGGCATTAAAAAGAGTTCATGGTTTAATCACAATGGTTCAGCCAATTTACCAGTTGATGCTTCAACAGCTCTTGAAGTTTCATCTAACTCTTATATGATGCAGTTAGCTATGAAAGAAGCCAAGTTCCATTACTTTTCTGGAGCTCCATTAACTATGAATCCAGATGCTTTTGACATTGAAAGAGGTTACTTTAATCAATTTGGATTAGGTGTTAAAACTGGAATTGATTTACCTGGTGAAACTAAGGGAATACAAGGACCTGGAGGTTTCTCTAATATTGGGAAAGCACTTGATTTATCATATGGTAACTATGATGGTTATACAACAATGCAAGTGGCTCAATATATTTCTACCATTGCTAATGGAGGATATCGAATCAAACCACATGTAGTGCAAAATATTAGGGATTCTAATAAAGATGGTAAATTGGGCAGAATAAAGTACTCAGTTACACCTGATATTTTAAATAAGGTAGATATGACCCCGGCACAAAGAAAAGTCGTTACAGATGGTTTTTATAAAGTTGTGCATGGAACAAGTCAATATAGAACAGGTATTGATTTGAACCAAATTAAACCTGAAGTATCAGCTAAGACGGGTACTGCCCAAACATTTTATGATAAACAAAGTACAGTTACTTTAAGTTTAGGATCATTTGCTCCATCTAAGAATCCACAAGTTGTTGTTGCACTTGCTATTCCTAATTTGCCAGATGATGCTGAAAGTAATAATATTAATTTAGCTAAACAAATATATGCTGCTTATTGGAAATATGTCCAATCAGATAAAGGTTTAGAATAAAAATATAGGTGTTAAGTAATTTTCCTTAACAATATTTATATAAACTCTGGTCAAATCGCTAAAAAAATGATAATATATTAAAAGTTGACAGTTGTTTATATCTATAAATTATAAATAAAGTAAATTTGGAGGTGTAACACTAATGAGAGTACACATTACACTAGAATGTACAGAATGTCACGAACGTAATTACTTATCTACTAAGAGCCGTCGTAACAATCCTGACCGTTTGGAATTAAAGAAATATTGTCCACGTCAAAGAAAAGTTACATTACATCGTGAAACAAAATAAGGATTAGGGTTTAAAGCCCAATCCTTTTTTTATATCTTGGGGTAATATATAAATGATGAAATCTGATATTAGAAAAGAAATTATTAATAGTTTGAAAGTAAATAATTATAATGGTTTAGATAAAATATATGATAATTTATTTAGTAGATTAGAATGGAAAAACAGTAATTCTATAGCTATAACTATGAGCTTACCTTTTGAATTTGATACTAAACCAATTATCAGAAAAGCATTGAGAGATAATAAAAAAATTTTAATTCCTAAAGTTGTTTCTAAAAATGTTATGATATTTATTGAATGTGATGAAAAAACTATTTTAAAAAAAAGTTCTTTTGGTATATATGAACCAGTTGGAGGAGCAAGCTTTCCTATAAACGATATTGGATTAATTATTGTTCCAGGAATAGCTTTTTCAACTGAAACTGGCGATCGATTAGGTTTTGGTGGAGGCTTTTATGATCGAATTTTAAAGAAATATTCGGGTCATACTATTTCTATAGGGCTTCCAGAACAAATATATCGTCAACCAATTTGGAAAGTAGATGATTTTGATCAGAAAGTTAAAACAATTATATATTGAATTGAAAAATTCAAATTTTTACAGAAAAATGGATGAAAGGCCTTTTTTCACTGAACTTATATTAATTATAATGGCCTTTATTTACCTATTTGGACTTTTAACTAATACTAGCCAGATAATTATTACTAATGGCGCAATGATTAAGCCACTAATTATATATTATGGTGAATGGTGGAGATTTATTACGCCAATATTTATTCATCTTGGCTTTTTGCACATACTAATGAATGGAATTAGTTTGTACTATGTTGGAATTCAAATTGAAAAAATATTTGGGCATATCAGATTTTTAACTATTTTTATGCTTTCAGGTATAATGGGTAATATTATAAGCTTTGCATTTTCAAGCGGATTAAGTGCAGGTGCAAGTACTGCCATCTTTGGATTATTTGGTGTATTTTTAATGTTAGGTGAAAACTTTCGTGATAACTTTGCGGTTAGACAAATGTCACAAAGCTTTTTATTATTAATAATTGTTAATATCGTTTTTGACTTGTTAAGCTCAGGTATTGATATAGCTGGACATTTAGGCGGATTAATTGGCGGATTCTTTATACCATATTTTATAGGTATTCCAAATTATAAAATGAATAAGTCTAAAAAAATATTATCTTTTGTAGTATTAATGATTATAATAATTTTTTGTCTAAAGACTGGATATATGTCAAATAATTAGTGCATTTTTTTTTAGGATGTGGGACAATGAATACGTTGTATGATGTGCAGCAATTATTAAAAAAATTTGGTATCTATGTTTATGTAGGTAAAAGACTATGGGACATTGAAGTAATGGCGTTAGAATTAGACCATTTACATGAATCCAAAGTAATAACTAAAGAAGAATTCTTACAGGCTAAATTAGTTTTGAAACATGAACATAGAATCGAAGAAAATAAAACTAAGGATAATAATATTTAGGAGGAATCTACAATGGTACGTAAGTTGATTGGAATTGATTTAGGAGGAACTACTACAAAGTTAGCATTTTTAACTGATAGCGGTGAAATTTTAGATAAGTGGGCTATTACTACAGATGTAAGCGCTAACGGAAGTAAAATTGTTCCAAACATTATTAAGTCTATTACTCAAAAAATGGAAAACTCTGATCATAAAATCGATGACTTTGTAGGAATCGGTATGGGAACTCCAGGTTCAGTAGATCGTGCAAATGGAACAGTTGTTGGTGCTTATAATTTAAATTGGAAGACTACTCAAAATATTAAAGATCAAATCGAACAAGCATTAGGACTTCCTTTTTCAGTAGACAATGATGCTAATGTTGCTTCTCTTGGAGAATATTGGCAAGGTGCTGGTAGTAAAGATTCTGATGTAGTATTTGTTACTTTAGGAACTGGTGTTGGTGGTGGTGTTATCATCAATGGAGAACTAGCACATGGTGTTAATGGTGGTGCTGGTGAAATTGGTCATATTACCGTTGAACCTGGTGGATTTATGTGTACTTGTGGTAAAAGAGGCTGTTTAGAACAATACGCTTCTGCTACAGGAGTAGTTAATGTTGCTAAAAGTTTATCTACTGAATTCACTGGGAATTCTAGACTTAAAGAAATGATTATTAATGGGGAAGAAATTACTTCTAAGATTGTTTTCTTCTTAGCAGATAATGGCGATATTTTTGCAAATCAAGTTGTAGATCGTGTATGCTATTTCTTAGGTTTAGCATTAGCTAACGTTGGTAATACATTAAATCCAGGCAACATTGTTATTGGTGGTGGTGTTTCAAACGCTGGTAATACTTTATTACAACCAACTACTAAATATTTCCAAGAAAATGCATTTAGACCAGTTCGTGATTCTACCAAGATTCGTCTAGCTCAATTAGGTAATGATGCTGGAGTTATTGGTGCTGGATCATTAGCTTTAAGAAATGCCAAAAATTAAAATAAATAATTTAATTAGGGGGAATCATAATGATTTCTTCACTTATGATAGTTTTATTAATTATTGTTGCCTTTTTTGCTATTAATCTTTCAACCAGGTTAAGAGCTAAAAATGCTGCTAAAATAGTTAGTGAAGATGAATTTCAAAAGGGTAGTCATCGTGGCCAAATAATTGATCTTAGAGAAACTAGAGATTTTGATGCTGGACATGTCTTAGGTGCAAGAAGTATGCCATATTCAACTCTTAAAACCTTTTATGGTAATATTAGATCTGATTTGCCTGTATACTTATATGATCAAGGAATGACTATTAGTATGCGAGCTGCGATTTTACTAAATAAAAAAGGATATAAAAAACTTTATATCTTAAAAAGTGGTTATCGTAATTGGAACGGTAAGACTAAAAAATAAATGCTTTACAATAAAAGATAAACCTATTTAAAGTCAAAATACTGAGTGACTTTAAATAGGTTTATTTTTTACCTTAAATTATTTTTTAGTTTAAGTGAGCTGAACGTTGTTTGCGCAAAACTCTTTTTCTATTTTCATCAAGTTTTTGTTCATGATTTTCAACAGGTTCAACAACTGTTTTCTTGAAAGAGAATAATGCACCTACAACAGCACTTAATGTTGCTAATACCCCAAGAAAGAATCCGTTTCCAAATTTTTTCATCATAATACCCTCCTTATTTGTTTATGTATAAGTTATATACAATTCTATTATGCAAGATTTGTACTAATATATCCAGTTTTGTGTTTATTTTTATTCAATAATTTATTATTATGAGTATACTGATTATTTAAACGAAATGATGTGATTTTATGTATAAAGTTTTAATAATAGCTGGACCAACGGCTGTTGGAAAGACTAATTTGTCTATTAAATTGGCTAAACAATTTAATGGGGAGATTATTTCTGGAGATTCAATGCAAATATATCGTAATTTAAATATTGGTACTGCCAAAGTTACGGAAAAAGAAAAACAAGGTATTAAGCATCATCTTATTAATATTAAAAATGTTGAAGAAACATATTCTGCTTCTGATTTTGTATCTGATGCTAAAAAATTAATAAAAGAAATATCTAATAAAAATAAATTGCCAATTATAGTTGGTGGTACTGGATTTTATTTACAGTCTCTTGTTGATGGATTTAATTTTGGAGCAGGTTCTTCAGTTGATAATTCATTAAGGGTTTTGATGCATAAAAAAGCCGTTAAAAATGGTAAATATGCTTTATGGAAAGAGTTAGATTTAATTGATCATGATGCAGCAATTAACATTCCAGTTAACAATGACAGGCGTATAATTAGAGCATTAGAATTTTATAAAAAAACTGGTAAAAAGTTTTCTGCCCAATCTGATAACTATGATAATGAAATCGATAGTTATATTATTGCTTTGAATACTAATCGTTCATTGCTATATGATCGTATTAATAAACGAGTGGACCTTATGTTTGATGAAGGACTTTTGGAAGAAAATAAATGGCTGTATCAACATGGCGGATTATCATTGCCTGCATGTAAGGGTATTGGTTATAAAGAATTTAATGAATATTTTAATGGAAATATGTTGGTTTCTGATGTAAAAGATTTGATTAAAAAAAATTCAAGACATTATGCCAAAAGACAACTTACATGGTTTAGAAATAAAATGGATGTGACATGGTATGACATTTTATCTGATAATAATCAAATTGATACAATAAAAAAAGACATTATTAAATGGAAAAAGAGTTAGTAATCAGTCTCATGTTATATTATGTTACATATTAACTTGACATACTTAATTATAATGTTATTATAAAATTATTAGAGGGAGTTATTTATGAAAGAAAAAGACTTAAGACGTTCATTATCAGTTTTGCCAATAGGTACTGTTATGAAACTTACTAATTTAACTGCTAGACAAATTAGATATTATGAAGAACAAGGCTTGGTTTCTCCAGAAAGAAATGAGGGAAATCGAAGGATGTATTCTTTAAATGATATCGATTTAATTTTGGAAATTAAAGACTATATATCTGATGGTATGAATATTTCTAAAATTAAGAATGTTTATGAACAGAGAAAGCAGGAAGCTTTTAATAGCGGTTCTAGCAACAAATTATCAGACCAAGAAGCAAGGAGATTACTATCTGATGAATTGTTAAACGTTGGTGGCTTAAACTCAAAAGACGTTAAAGGCAATAATTCTTTTTAATTAAATCTAATCAAAATGTTAGGGGTAGAGTTAAATGGCTACAAAACATGATTATTCAAAAGACGATATTCGTCGAATCGTAAAAGAAGAAGACGTTAAATTCCTAAGACTAATGTTTACCGATGTTTTAGGAACATTAAAAAATGTTGAAGTTCCAATTAGTCAATTAGATGATTTACTTGATAACAAATTAATGTTTGATGGTTCATCTATTGAAGGTTTCGTTAGAATTGAAGAAAGTGATATGTACTTACACCCAGATCTTTCAACTTGGATGATTTTCCCATGGAGTTCAGAAAGAGGCAAAATTGCTAGAGTGATTTGTGAAGTTTATAAAACTAACGGTGAACCATTTGAAGGAGATCCTCGTAATAACTTAATTCGTGTTTTAAAGGATATGAAAGATGCAGGATATACTTCATTTAATATTGGACCTGAACCTGAATTCTTCTTATTTAAGATGGACGAAAATGGAAAACCAACTACAAAGTTGAATGATCATGGTAGTTATTTCGATATGGCTCCACTAGATTTAGGTGGAAATTGTCGTCGAGATATTGTTTTAACTCTTGAAGAAATGGGCTTTGATGTCGAAGCTGCCCATCACGAAGTGGCTCCTGGACAACATGAAATCGATTTTAAATATGCAGATGCTTTGAACGCTGCTGATAATATTCAAACATTTAAATTAGTTGTTAAAACGGTTGCTAGAAAACACGGACTTTATGCTACATTTATGCCAAAACCATTAAGTGGTATTAATGGATCAGGTATGCATTTAAATATGTCATTGTTTAACAATGATGGGGATGCTTTTTATGATAAAGATGGTGAATTACAATTATCTGAAACTGCTTATCATTTCTTAGGTGGATTAATGAAACATGCTAAGAGTTATACTGCTATTTGTAATCCAATTGTTAACTCATATAAACGTTTAGTTCCTGGATATGAAGCACCTGTTTATGTAGCTTGGTCTGGATCAAATCGTTCACCATTAATTAGAGTTCCTAATGCTCGTGGATTGGCAACTAGACTAGAATTAAGAAGTGCTGACCCAACAGCTAATCCATACATGGCAATTGCTTCTGTATTAGAAGCTGGATTAGATGGATTAAGAAATGAAATTGTTCCACCAAAGAGTGTTGATAGAAATATTTATCATATGAATGCTCAAGAAAGAAAAGATAATCAAATTGTTAACTTACCAGATGACCTATTAGATGGACTTAAAGAATTATCTTCTGATAAGACTATGAAACATGCATTGGGCGAGAAGATTTTTAATAGTTTCTTAGCTGCTAAGCATTTGGAATATGATGCATATCGTGCACAAGTTTCCGAATGGGAAAGAGACCAATACATGGAACAATATTAAAATATTGATTTTTAAAAGAGATTATATTTATTTATAATCTCTTTTTTTTTCTTGAATTTATTTTCATTAATGTTAAAATTTTAAGTTGTTTTGAAGGAAGTGAGTAGTTTGTTTAATTTTGAGGAAATGTTAAAAAAATCAGTAGCTGATTTTAGATTATCTGAGCAAAAAAGTAATTTTGCTGTAAACAAAAACAATCGATTGCAAAAGGCATATATTAATTTAGATATTAGTCTATCTAGGTTGGCTAAAGATTCTAAAAGATTTAGTATTTTATCTAATTCTAATATGAATATTGATATTACCAATTATAAAAATACTATGATAAAGGATTTTACTGAAAGCATGAATCTTTTCTTTTTAGTAGCAAATTTAAAGAATTGGAACCATCTTATTATTATCTCTGATGACGAGCAAAATAAACTGTTTAAAAATAAAGCTGATAAAGAGTTTAGCAATGTTTATTTGGTTATTAAAAAGATGATGATTAATAGTTTTTTTAACCATAGTGAAAAAGATTTTACATATGCATGGAAGATCTTTAATAAATTTGGTATTGTTGATATGAATTTAAGTATTGATGATATTTCTAAAGAGTTTTTTAATAAAAATTAAAAAAGTGTTGACACTTATCTATATTTTTAATATAATTATTTTTGTTGGTTATTTGTTGTCGCAGTAGCTCAGCAGGATAGAGCAACGGTCTTCTAAACCGTAGGTCAAGAGTTCGAATCTCTTCTGCGACATTAGTTATTTTCTAAAAACACATTACAAAATTGTAATGTGTTTTTTTATTGACTAATTACTATAATATGTGTATACTTACGTTGTTGTATTTGTGGACTTTCACAGCTACAACCGCATGGAATGAGTATTAAGTTTCATATTAATGAACGCTTATTTTCGGCGAGTCTAAGCATATTATTTCAAGGAGGTGCACATTATGTACGCAATTATTTTAACAGGCGGTAAGCAATATAAAGTTGCTGAAGGTGAATCAATTTACGTTGAAAAGTTAAACGCAAATGAAGGTGACAAGGTTAAATTTGACCAAGTTGTTTTCGTTGGTGGTGACTCAGCTAAGGTTGGTACTCCTCTAGTAGACGGTGCTTCAGTTGAAGGTACTGTTGAAAAGCACGGTCGTGGTAAGAAGATTACTATTCTTCGTTACAAACCTAAGAAGGGTGCTCGTTCAAAGAAGGGTCATAGACAACCATACACTAAGGTTACTATTGACTCAATCAATGCATAATTAAAGAGGATAAAATGATTAAAGTTACTATTTCTCATAATAATTTGAATGATAATATAAATTCATTTAAAATAACTGGTCATGCTGATTCAGGAGAGTATGGTAAGGATATAGTTTGTGCTGCAGTTTCAGTTTTATCCATTACTACTGTAAATGGGTTGAATGAAGTTGCTGAGTTAGATCCTAAAGTTAAAAGCAATGATATTGATGGTGGCTTTATGGAGGTAACTATTCCTAATACTAAAAATCATGATAATATGATTGCTTCTCAAGCTATTTTACGTAGTTTTGAGAATGGAATGATTGATATTTCTAAAAGTTATGCAAAATATATTAAATTAAATATAATAAACGATTAAATTGTACGGAGGTGTAATTCAATGTTAGAAATGAATCTACAATTCTTCTCTCACCATAAAGGGGGAGGTTCAACTGCTAACGGTCGTGATTCTGCAGGTCGTCGTTTAGGTACTAAGGCTGCTGATGGCTCAACTGTTACAACTGGTTCAATTATTTACCGTCAACGTGGTACACATATTTACCCTGGTAAGAATGTTAAGCGTGCCGGTGACGATACTTTATTTGCTTTAGTTGATGGTGTTGTACGTTTTGAACGTATGGGCCGCAAGAAGCGCCAAGTTTCAGTATACCCTGTTTCTGAAGCAGTTGCTAAATAATTAAGTAAATAATGTATTAAAAGCCTGATTATCAGGCTTTTTTTATTATAAAATATAATGTTATAATACTATTAAGTAATGGTGCTACAAATAACTATTCGATTAGTTAATATTAGGAGGATTATTTTAATTATGGCAGTAATTTCAACAGCTAAATTTAAAACTGGATTAACAATCAAGGTTGATAATGCTATCTGGCGTATTATTAGTTTTCAACACGTAAAGCCTGGTAAGGGTGGAGCATTTGTTCGTTCTAAGCTAAAGAATTTGAGAACTGGTGCAGTTCAAGATAAAACATTCCGTTCTGGTGCAAAAATGGAACAAGCACAAATTGACTCAAGAACTATGCAATATCTATACGAAGATGGTTCTGGATATGTTTTCATGGATATGGAAACTTATGATCAACTTACTGTTCCTGGTGATAAAATTAAAGATGCTTTAAACTACTTACAAGAAAATATGGAAGTAAGTATTGTTCAATATGAAAATGAAGTAATTGGGATTGAAGTTCCTAATACAGTTACTCTTCAAGTTGCAGAAACTGAACCAAGTATTAAAGGTAACACTGCTTCTGGTGGAAGCAAACCAGCTAAAATGACTACTGGATTAATTGTTCAAGTTCCATTCTTTGTTAATTCTGATGATAAATTAATTATTAACACTACTGATGGAAGTTATATTTCAAGAGCTTAATTTTTTGAAATTTAATTACTCGATTGGGGGTAATCTTTATGGCAGAAGGAAATAACATTGCTTTAAAAAACTCAAGTGCTCAAGAAGGAGATGTTCAAATATCTCCACGAGTACTAGAAATAATTGCTAGTATTGCTGCTGTTCAAGTTAAGGGTGTTAACAGTATGCGTGGTTCTTTGGCTACTAGTGTAAATGAATTATTTGGTAGAAAAGAATTTGGTAAGGGAATTAAATTAAATTTTGACGATGATAAATTAATTGTCGATGTTTATGTTTACTTAAATTATGGTGTTTCCGTGCCTAAAGTGGCTTTAAATATCCAAGAACAAGTAAAACAACAACTCTTATTCATGACCGAATTAAACTTAGGTGAAGTTAATGTTCATGTAGAGGGAATTGTTCCTGAAAAAACGGACGATAAATTTGATTCAAATGACTTATTTGATGATAACGATAGTAATAATAAGGGTGAACAATAGTGAATTTTACAAGACACAAAATAAGAGAGTTTGCATTTCAAACTTTATTTGCGATTAATGCAAATGATACTACTGATAAAGAACTTTTCTTTCATGCTATTTCTAAAACGCAAGACGAAATTCCATCATATTATTTGGAATTAGTTAATGGTGTTTTGGAACATAAAGAAGATTTAGATAATAAAATTAGTGAATATCTTATTTCAGGATGGTCAATTAATAGAATTGCTAAAACCGATTTAGCAATTCTCAGAATGGCTTTTTTTGAAATTTACTATGTAGATGATATTCCAAATAAGGTTGCAATTAATGAAGCCTTAGAGTTAACAAAAAAATATAGCGATGATCATTCACGTAAGTTCGTTAATGGTGTTTTATCTAACGCTATTTCATAATTAAAAAATAGGTTTGCTTAACTGCAAATCTATTTTTTTAATGCATAAATTAATTTTAATGTGCTAGAATAAATATAAAATGAATGGGGTGTTTTCTATATGGCAACTATTATTGATGGAAAATCATTAGCAAAAAAACTTAATGAAAATACTAAGGTAACTGTAAGTAAGATGAAAGAAAATGGAATTATACCTTGTCTAGCAGTTATTATTGTTGGAAATGATCAAGCTAGCAAAAGATATGTTAGGAGTAAGCATAAAAAAGCTGAAAAACTAGGTATCAAATCAATAGTAAAAGAAATGCCAGAAGAAACTACACAAGCAGAATTACTTAAAATTTTGAACGATTGTAATAATGATAGTGATATAAATGCAATTTTGATTCAATCACCACTTCCTAAACATATTGATGAAAAATATATTATGGGACAAATTAACCCCAAAAAAGATGTCGATGGATTCCAAATAATTAATTCTGGTAAATTATTTTTAGATGAAACAGAAAATTATCCAGTTGCTTGTACGCCTAAAGGTATTATGAAAATGCTTGAGGAATATAATATTGAGCTTGTAGGCAAGAAGGCAGTTGTAATTGGTAGAAGTACAATTGTTGGAAGGCCAATGGCAGCTTTATTGATTAATGCTGGAGCTGAAGTTAACATAATTAATCATTATGCTAAAGTTAGTGATTATACTAAAGATGCTGATATTATAGTTTCAGCAACTGGTAAGTTACATACGATTACTAAGAATGATGTTAAAAAAGGTTCCACAATTATTGATGTTGGTCAAAATTTAGATGAAAATGGAAAATTAGTTGGAGATGTCGACTATCAAGAAGTTTCTGAAATTGCTGGATATATTACTCCAGTACCAGGAGGAGTGGGCCCTATGACAATTAGTACATTAATGACTCAAACCGTTGAACTTACAAAATGGAGTGAATCTTTATAATGAGTAATGATTATTTATCAGTTAGTGATTTAACTAGCTATATTAAGAAAAAATTTGATCGTGATCCTTATTTAGGAAAAATATATTTAACTGGTGAAATATCTAATTTTAGATTAAGACCAGTTCATCAATATTTTAGTCTTAAAGATGATAACGCTAAAATAAGTGCAATTATGTTTAAATCAGCATTTAATAAAGTTAAATTCACTCCTGAAGAAGGTATGAAGGTGTTAGTTACTGGTAGAGTATCTTTATATGAAAAAACTGGTAATTATCAAATATACATTGATCATATGGAACCTGATGGGGTTGGTGAACTTTATCAAGCATATGAACAATTGAAGAATAAACTTTCCAAAGAAGGATTGTTCTCCGCACCTAAAAAAACTCTAACTAAATTTCCTAAAAGAATTGCAGTTGTTACTTCACCCAGTGGGGCTGTAATTAGAGATATTATTACTACTACTAGAAGAAGATATCCAATTGCTCAAATTGTACTTTTTCCAGCTGTGGTTCAAGGTAATGAAGCAGCAGATGATATTACTAGTCAAATTAAAAGAGTAAATGATATGGGAAATTTTGATACTTTGATTATTGGACGTGGTGGTGGATCTATTGAAGATTTATGGCCATTTAACGAAGAGATAGTTGCTAGGGCTATTTTTGATAGTAATATTCCAATTATTTCTTCAGTCGGACATGAAACTGATACTACAATTGCTGATTTAGTAGCCGATGTGAGAGCTGCTACGCCAACTGCCGCTGCTGAGCTATCTGTTCCAGTGTTAACAGATGTATTAACAGAATTACAAAAAGATGAGCTGAGAATATTTAATGCATTTAAGAACATATTGAATACGCTTAATCAAAGATTAAATAAAGCAAAAGAATCATATATATTTAAACAACCTGATAGGCTATATGATTCATATTTACAAAGTTTAGATGCTTTACGGGAAAAGTTATTTAACAATATGAATAATAAGATTAATTATGTTGATAGAAAATTTAATCAATTAAAAAATGATTTAAAGCTTAATTCTCCAAAGCAACAAGTTGAATCGAATATACAAATATTAAAGATGAAACAACAACAATTACAACGAAATATTGATTTGATTATTAAAAGCAAAGAAAGTAGTTTAAATAATATTATTGAATCACTAGATCATTTAAGCCCTCTTAAAACAATGTCTAGAGGCTTTAGTTATACAACTGATGAAAATAATAATGTAATTAAAAGTGTTGATAATTTAAATCCAGATTCAACAATCAATCTTAATTTAATAGATGGATCTGCAAAGGCGACCGTTAATTCAATAGAAAGGAAGCAAAAATAATGGCTGAAAAAGTTACTTTTGAAGAAAATATGCAAAAACTAGAACAAATTGTAAATGAATTAGAACAAGGTGATATTCCATTAGAGAAAGCTTTATCAGAATTTCAAAATGGAGTTAGTCTAACCAAGGATCTTCAAGCTACTTTAAAGAATGCTGAAAACACTCTTGCTAAAGAAATGACAAGTAATGATGAAGAAATTCCTTTTGAAAAATCAGAAAGTGATAAAAACTAATGTTAGAACAAATGTTAAATAATTTTGAACAAGAAAACTTGCCCAAAATTAATAATTATTTAAAATCTAATTTAAAGAAAGATATTAATCAAACTACTTTGGCTGATTCAATGTATTACTCGTTAATGGCAGGTGGTAAAAGATTAAGACCATTATTGACGTTAGCAACTATGACAACTTTAAATCATAGTATAAATGAAGATGATTTAAGGGCTACTTGTGCAATTGAATTATTGCATACATACTCATTAATTCATGATGACTTACCAGCTATGGATAATGATGACCTGCGTAGAGGGATGCCTACTAATCATGTTAAATTTGGTGCTGGAATGGCCACTTTAGCTGGGGATGGGTTACTTTCTTTGGCTTTTCAATGGGTTTCTGATAATAATTTATCTAGTGATATTAGAGCACACCTTACTTTAATGCTTTCAAAAGCTAGTGGACCAAGTGGGATGGTTGCTGGACAAGCATCAGATATTGAATTTGAAAATAAAACCATAAATTTAGAATCTTTAAAAAAACTACATCGTGGTAAAACGGGTGCTTTAATTCATTATGCTGTTTCTGCCGGCGCTGTTATGTCGGATTCTAATAAAAATTTACAAAATCTTTTATCTATCTATGCAGATGATTATGGATTAGCTTTTCAAATATATGATGATATTTTAGATGTTGTTGCTACCTCTAAACAGCTAGGTAAGCCAGTTCATCAAGATGATAAAAAGAATACTTATCCTAATTTAATTGGCTTGAAAAACTCATATGCAGAATTAGAAAAAGTTTTAGATCATAGTCATAAGATACTTAATCAAATAGAAGAAAATTATGGGATTGATACTGATTTGTTAGCAGCATTCCTAACTTACTTTAAAATTAGTTAAATAGGAGCAGTTTATTAATGAAAAAGCAAAGAGTTGATGTACTTTTAGTTCAACAAGGACTTTTCGATACTAGAGAAAAAGCTAAAAGAGCTGTAATGGCAGGTGAAATTTTAGGAAAAAATGAAGAAAGATTAGATAAACCAGGAACTAAAATTTCCGAAGAAACTAAACTTCATTTAAAAGGGAAACCAATGCCATATGTTAGTCGTGGAGGCCTAAAATTAGCCAAAGCGTTAAAAGTTTTCAATATAGACGTTAATAATAAAGTTGTATTAGATATAGGATCATCAACTGGTGGATTTACTGATGTTATGTTGCAAAATGGTGCTAAGTTAAGTTATGCACTTGATGTTGGAAGCAACCAATTAGTTTGGAAACTAAGAGAAGATCCACGCGTTGAAGTAATGGAACATACTAATTTTAGATATAGTAAACTAGATGATTTTGATAAAGGACAACCAGAATTTTCATCGATCGATGTTTCTTTCATCTCACTACATCTAATTTTGCCACCATTAAAAAATATTTTAAAAAAAGATGGAGAAGTTGTTGCTTTAGTAAAGCCACAATTTGAAGCTGGTAGAGATAAAATTGGTAAACATGGAATTATTAGAGATCATAAAGTTCATGCCGAAGTTTTAGATGACATTATAAACTTCTCAATTAAATCTGGTTATTCAGTTAAAGGACTAGATTATTCTCCTATTAAGGGAGGAGAAGGTAATATTGAATTTTTGCTACATCTAAAGTCTGATGATGATCCATTAATTAATCCTAGTGTTTCAATTAATGACACAATTGAAAGATCTGATAATTTAGGATAGTTTATCTTACTTAATAATTCTTGAAAGGAAGTTCTTTAATTGCTAGAAAATTTATCAATAAGTAATTTAGCAATCATCGATAAATTAGAGATAGATTTTTCATCTGGCATGACAGTACTTACTGGAGAAACTGGTGCTGGTAAATCTATTATTATTGACGCTGTTGGATTATTAGCTGGTAACCGTGGATCACAAAAATTTATTAGAAATGGTAGTAACAAACTTTTAATTCAAGGTTTGTTTGTTTTCCCACAAGATGGATTAACATATAAGATTCTTGATGGTTTAGGGATTGATCATAGTGATGGCAGTGTTATTTTGCAAAGAGAGATTTACCGTAATGGTAAAAATATTTGTCGTGTGAATGGTATTTTGGTTAATACTACTACTTTAAAAAGAATTGGATCAACGGTTGTAGACATTCAGGGGCAAAATGATAGTCAAGATTTAATGCAACCGGATAAACATGTAAAATTATTAGATGAATTTGGTTCCGATGAATTGCAACCGCTTTTGAAAAAATATAATCATTATTATGAAAAATATAATCGACTCAGTAAACTAATTGAAGAAAAACGTAATAATGAAAAAGAATGGTCTCAAAGATTAGACATGCTCCAATTTCAAGAAAACGAAATTGGTAATGCCAATTTAGAAAATGGTGAAGAAGAAAGATTATCCAAAGAACGTGATCATTTACAAAATTATCAAAGGATTGTTGACTCTTTAAATTTATCTTTTAGTGCAATTAATGGCGATGATGCAATTAGTCCTTTAGATATGATTGGTCAAGCGATGAATGCAATGCAATCAATTGAAGATGTTGATTCTAAATTTGGTGAGATATCGGATAACATAAAAGACGCTTTTTATTTATTGCAAGATGCGTCTGATAATATTTCTGATCAAGTTGATTTGCAAGAATTTGATTATAATCGTTTAGAAGAGATTGAAGAAAGACTGAACATTATTTATGAACTAAAACGAAAATATGGTGATTCGATTGAGCAGATATTACAACACTATGATAATGTCAAAAATGAATTATCTTCGATGCAATCTGATAAGGAAACTGGCGAAGACCTTACTGAGCAATATAAACATACTTATGATAAATTAGAAACTGTAGCCCAAAAAATTAGTTCAGTTAGGCATAAGGTTTCTGTTGGATTAGAGAATGCAATTCATCAACAATTATCTGATTTATATATGTCAAAGACTGAATTTAAAGTTGTTTTTAACAAGTTACCTAATAAATCATTTAATCAGTTTGGAAATGAACATGTAGAATTTTATATGCGTACTAATCCAGGAGAAAGCTTATTGCCATTGAGTAAAATAGCTTCTGGTGGTGAAATTTCCAGGATTCTTCTAGCTCTAAAAACGGTATTTGCTAGTTCTCAAGGAATTACTTCCATTGTTTTTGATGAAGTTGATACTGGTGTTTCTGGTAGAGTTGCGCAAGCCATTGCTGACAAAATTTCTTCTATTTCTAGGCAATCACAAGTTTTATGTATCACTCATTTACCACAAGTGGCTGCAATGGCCGATCATCATTATTTCATAAAAAAAGAAGTTTCCAATGATCGTACTAATACTAATTTAGTTAAATTAGGTAGTGATGCTAGAGTAGAAGAACTTGCTAGGATGTTATCTGGTTCCACTGTTACTAAGTTAACAATGGAACATGCTAATGAATTGCTTAATTTAGCAGATGACGAGAAAAAATAAATTTGAAAATTTTACTTAAATAGACCATAATAGTAATAATATTATTTAATTTTAAGGGGTTTTATAATGGCAAAACGAGGAATGCTAATTGTTCTTTCTGGTCCTTCGGGTGTTGGTAAAGGTACTGTTAGAAAAGCACTTTTTAATCAACCCAATGTAGATTTTAAATATTCAATTTCAATGACTACTAGAAAGCCTCGTGAAGGCGAAGTTAATGGAAAAGACTATTTTTTTGTTTCTAAGGAACAATTTGAGAATCATATTAAAAATGGAGAAGTATTGGAATATGCTAAGTATGTTGACAATTATTACGGTACACCATTAAAATATGTAAATGAGACTTTAGATGCTGGTCATGATGTTTTCTTAGAAATTGAAGTTAATGGTGCAATGCAAGTTAGAGCTAATTGCCCTGAAGCAATATTTGTATTTTTGACTCCACCTGATTTAGTAGTTCTAAAGAACCGTCTAATTGGTCGTGGTACTGATGATATGGAAGTCATTAATAAGCGAATTAAAAAGGCGGTTTTAGAAATTAAAATGATGCGTAACTACGACTATGCTGTTTTGAATGATAAAGTAGAGAATGCTGTTGATAGAATTCAAACTATTATTAGTAGTGAAAGACTTAAAGTAAATCGTGTTATGCCAGATTATTTATCATCGTTAGGAGACGAAGCTTAATGTTATTATACCCATCTGTAGATAAACTACTTGAAAGAGTCGATTCTAGATATTCATTAATTATGTTAGCTAGTAAAAGAGCTCATGAAATTGAATCCGGTTCTCCATTATTATTAGATAGCTATAAATCAAGAAAGCCAGTTGGTAAGGCTTTTGAAGAAATTGCTGCTGGTAAGGTAGAACTTACAAGAACCGAAAAATAATTTTTAAAACCTTTGCATTGATTGCAAGGGTTTTTATTTTTAATTTAGTAACAAAATTTTGATACAATATTAATAAATAATGATTGAGGTGTAAAAATGTTTAATAATCTAAATGTTGCATTATATGTATCTGGTAGTATCGCTGCCTATAAGTCACTAACCTTGGCTAGAGATTTAATTAAGCAAGGGGCAAATGTAAGAGTAATAATGACAAATAGTGCACAACTATTTGTAACTCCACTTGCATTTCAGACGCTTACTAAAAATAAAGTTTTTACTAACATTAGTGAAGAGCCGGACGAAAAAGAAATAACCCATATTAATATTGCAAAATGGGCCGATATATCACTTATTGCACCCGCAACTGCTAATTTTATTTCTAAGATAGCTAACGGTATTGCAGATGATGCAGCTAGTACTACTTTATTAGCAACTAATGGTAAGAAAATATTAGTACCAGCAATGAATGACAATATGTGGAATAATCCGGCTACTATAAGGAATATTAACACATTAAAAAATGATGGTATAATTATTTTTTCACCTACAAAGGGGTATTTAGCTGAAGGTTATTCTGGTAAAGGTAGAATGATTGAACCAGAGTTAATTATAGAAAAAATGGAGAGTAATTTAAGTAATAGTCATTTATTAGAGGGAAAAAAGGTCATTGTTACTGCTGGTGGAACTAGAGAGTCTATTGATCCAGTTAGGTATATAAGTAATAATTCATCTGGTAAAATGGGATATGCGATTGCAGATGCTGCTATCAATGCAGGTGCTGACGTTACACTTATTAGTGCTCCTTCTAAATTAACTGCTAATGATAAAGCAAGATTAATTTCTGTTAATTCCTCTGCGGATATGGAAAATGCAGTTAAAGAGAATTTTTATCAGTCCGATATCTTAATTATGGCAGCTGCAGTTTCTGACTATAAGCCGGTTAGTTATTCTGATCAAAAAATTAAGAAAAATGATGATAATTTAGTTATAAAATTATCGAAAACTAACGATATTTTAAAAGCAATTGCAAAAATTAAATCTAATCAGTTTGTAATAGGCTTTGCAGCAGAAACACAAAACTTAATTGAGAATGCTAAAAGTGAACTAAAACATAAGAATCTTGACATGTTAGTTGCTAACGATGTTTCTGGGGAGAAAGTTGGCTTTAATAGTGATAATAATAAAGTTTACTTTATTGATAATAATGGAATAATTAGCCAAACTGGTATTGAAAGTAAGCAAAAAATTTCCAATGATTTAATAAAACTTATTAGTGAAAGAATTGATAAATAAGGAAGAGATATATTGAATTTAGCAAAAATAATTGTTGATGTACCAACTATGCAAACTAATGATCCTTATACTTATCAAATTCCTGACTTCTTAAATGAACAACTAGAAAAAGGAATGCGAGTAATAGTTCCTTTTGGTAATGGGAGTCGTAAGGTTCAAGGAATTGTTTGGAAAATAAATCATAATGGTAAGTTTGATGGTAAGTTAAAAGCTATCGAAAGTGTCATGGATCTTGAACCTGTATTAAATGATGAACTATTATTAATGTCAAAATGGATGGCTAATAAGACCTTTTCTTTTCAAATTAGCTGCATATTAACAATGTTGCCTAGTGTGATGCGTGCTAAATATCAAAAACAATTAAAATTAGTTGATGATATTGATGATGAAAATGTGGCTAAAATATTTAGTAAGTCTAAAATTGTAGATTTTAATCCAGAAGAATTTGATAAAGATATATTAAGAAAAATTTTGAGTCTAAAGAAGAACAATAAGATTGAAATTAAATATAATGTTAAAAATAAAGCACAGTCTAAAAAAATATTAGGTTTAAAGCCTAATATTTTCGATAATGATATAGACAAAGCATTATCGAGCTTACGTTCTAATGCAATTAAACAAAAAAATATTTTATATTATATTCGAGATTATCCTAGAGAAACAATTTCACAGAGAAAATTATGCAAAAAATATGATATATCTGAGTCTGCCGTTAAAACTGCTGTTAACAAGGGTTGGTTTAAACAATTTCAGATGGAAGCTTATCGTAATCCATATAAACAACCTGTTAAAAGAAATTACCCTTTAAAGCTTAACGCTGATCAATCAAATGCAGTAAATCAAGTTGGCAATTCAATCGACAATAATAATAGTAAGGTGTTTTTATTAGAGGGCGTTACAGGTTCAGGCAAAACAGAAGTATATTTGCAGGCAATGCAAAAAACATTGGCTATGGGTAAAACAGCTTTGATGTTAGTGCCAGAAATTGCGTTAACTCCACAAATGGCTAATCGAGTAAAAGGTAGGTTCGGTAATAGAGTTGCGATGCTCCATAGCGGACTATCTAATGGAGAAAAATATGATGAATGGCGTCGAATAAACAATGGTGAAGCAGACGTAGTAGTAGGTGCAAGATCAGCAGTATTTGCTCCACTCAAAAATATTGGCTTAATTATTATGGATGAAGAACATGATACTAGTTATAAACAGGATGATACTCCGCGTTATCATACTAGGGATGTTGCTAAATGGCGTGCTAAATATTATAAATGTCCAGTTATATTAGGAAGTGCAACCCCTTCTTTAGAATCGAGAGCAAGAGCAACTAAGGGAGTTTATTCTTTGATAAGATTACCGCATCGAATTAATAATCAGTCACTACCAGATGTGAAAATTATTGATATGAAGAATGAACTAATTAATAGTGGCGATGAAGACTTTTCTTCTGAGCTGTTAAATGCAATTAGAAATCGTATTAGTAAAGGTGAACAAACTGTTTTAATGTTGAATCGTAGAGGTTATTCTTCATTTATAATGTGCAGAACTTGTGGATTTGTATTGAAATGTCCTAATTGTGATATTTCATTGACATTGCATATGGATACTAAAACGATGAAATGCCATTATTGTGGCCATGAAGAACCTATACCATATAAATGTCCTAATTGCCATGATAAAAAAATTAGATATTATGGAACAGGAACTCAAAAAGTTCAAAAAAAATTACAAAAATTAATTCCTAATGCTCAAATCATTAGAATGGATGTCGATACTACCAGAAGAAAGGGCTCTCATGAAAGACTCTTACAAGAGTTTGGCCAAGGTAATGCTGACATATTGTTAGGAACACAAATGATTGCCAAAGGTTTAGATTTTCCTAATGTGACTCTTGTTGGTGTTTTAAATGCTGATACTTCATTAGATTTTCCAGATTTTCGCTCTAGTGAGAAGACATTTGAACTATTAACCCAAGTTAGTGGTCGTGCAGGTCGTGCGGAGAAGGAAGGGTTAGTTTATATTCAAACATTTAATCCAGATAATTATGCTATTCAGTTATCTAGACAGCAAGATTATGAAAAATTCTATCGAACTGAAATGAATATTAGACATATAACCAACTATCCACCATATTATTTCACTGTTAAAATAACTGCTAGTGATATAAACGAATCTAAAGCTGCTGCAAAGATGTTTGAAATATCAAAAATATTAAAAGCTAAGTTAAGTGATCAGACAATTATGTTGGGTCCATCGCCTAGTTCTATTTTGAGAATAAAAAATAAATATTATTATCAAATTATTATTAAATATAAAAATGAACCTAATTTACATGCCTGTTTAGAATACATTTTGCAACATTATCAAAAAGATGCACAAAAGGGACTTTATGTAAATATTGATCCTAATCCATTAAACTTTATGTAAGGAAGTATATAAAATATGCAAAAAATTGTTTTTATGGGAACCCCTTCTTTTGCGGTTCCAATTTTAAAAGATCTAGTCAAATCAAATGATTATGATGTTTTAGCCGTTGTTACTCAACCAGATCGTCCATTTGGTCGTAAGCGAGTTTTAAAAGCATCTCCTGTTAAATTGTTTGCCGAAGAAGCAAATATTGATGTATTACAACCAGAAAAAATTAGTGGTAGTAAAGAAATGCAAAAAATTATCAATTTAAGCCCAGATTTTATCATTACTGCGGCGTTTGGACAGTTTTTACCTACAAAGCTTTTGAATGCTGCAAAAGTAGCTGCAGTTAATGTCCACGGTTCTTTGTTACCTAAATATCGTGGTGGTGCGCCTGTTCAATATTCAATTATGAATGGTGACGATAAAACTGGAATTTCTATTATGTATATGGTCAAAAAGATGGATGCTGGTGATATTTTAGCTCAGGAATCTATTAAAATTGAAGAAAATGATGATACTGCTTCAATGTTTGATAAATTAAGTATCTTAGGTAGTAAGTTATTATTAGAGACTTTACCCAAGATAGTTGATGGAAGTGTTAAACCAATAGCCCAAGATGAAAGCAAAGTAGTATTTTCACCTAACATCAAACGTTCTGAAGAACAACTTGATTTTAATAAAACTGCATTTTTAGTTGACCGCAAGGTTAGAGCTCTAAGACCAGATCCTAGTGCATTTACTTTTCTTAAAGGTAAACGTACAAAAATTTGGCAAACCAAAGTTGTTAATGATGAAAAAACTGATTTAGCACCGGGACAAGTTGTTACTAAAACTAAGAAGTCTTTAAAGATTGCTTGTGGCAATGGAACTGTAATCGCAATCGTTGAACTTCAACCAGCTGGTAAGCCTAAACAAAATATTAATGCTTACTTAAATGGAGCTGGCCAAAGCATTAAAGAAAAGGAACAGGTAATTACTAATGAGTAAAGATAATCCTAGACTTTTAGCAGTAAAAACACTTAATAAAATATCAAATGGATCATATTCTAATTTACAATTAAATCAAGTTATTGAACATAGTGACTTGGATAGTCGTGATATAAGTTTATTAACTAATATTGTTTATGGTGTAATTCAACATCGACTAACTTTAGAATATTATCTAAATTCTTTTTTAAAAAATCCAAAAAAGATAGACAGTTGGGTAAGAGAATTACTTTATACTTCAATTTATCAAATGTACTATCTAAATAAGATTCCTGAACGTGCTATTTTTAACGAATCTATAAAAATAGCCAAAAAATTAGGACATGATGGAATTAGAAGAATGGTAACAGGAACATTACATCAAATACAAAGGAATGGTTTACCATCTTTTAATGAAATTGAAGATCCAATGAGAAAATTATCAATTGAATATAGTGTTTCACCTTGGATTATTGAGGAATTAAATCAACAAGTTGGTAATCAAAAAACAATCTCTATTTTAGAAAGTATTAATAAACCTTCTAAACAATCAGTAAGATTTAATTCCAAATTAATTGATAAATCCGTCTTATCCAATGAATTACAATCTGAAGGATATGAAGTAAAAAATAGTTCATTAGCCAAATCTGGCTTAATTTTGACCGATAAATCGGCAAGCTATAGTGATTTATTTAAAACTGGTAAAATGACTATTCAAGATGAAAGTGCAATGTTACCGGTTGAATCAATGGATATTAAGCCTCATTATCAGATATTAGATGCATGTTCTGCTCCTGGCGGTAAAACTACCCAAATTGCTGAAAAATTAGATTATAATCAAGGCGGTCACGTATTTGCACTTGATTTACATGAAAAACGTTTAAAACAAGTTGAAAAAAATGCTAAACGTTTAGGAGTATCTGATGTTTTAAGCACCGAAGCTTGTGATGCTAGAAAAATAGATTCATTGTATAAAGATGGACAATTTGATCAGATATTGATTGATGCACCATGTTCTGGAATTGGTTTGATTAGAAGAAAACCTGAAATAAGATATGAAAAACAATTATCAGATGTTAATCATTTATCAAATATACAGCTTGATATATTAAATTCAGTTGCTCCAAAATTAAAGAGTGGTGGAAAATTAGTATATAGTACTTGTACTATTTTAAACCAAGAAAATAGTGATGTTATTGATAAATTCTTGTCTTTAAACTCAGATTTTGAATTAGTAACTACTAAAACTTTATTGGACTTAAAAAATAATGATAAATATTTGAAAATTTATCCAGATGATTATGAATCAGATGGATTTTTCGTATGTAATTTAATTAAAAAATAGTGGAGATATTATGCAAATAATTGCTAAATCATCGATTGGGAAAGTTAGAGCTAATAATGAAGATTGTGTAGGCTATTTTTATAATCATCAGGGTGCTTTAATAGCAATTCTAGCTGATGGCATTGGTGGTAATCGTGGTGGCGATGTAGCATCTAAAATGGCTGTTAATTTATTAGGGAATGCTTTTAAACAATATACTATTAGTTCAATTAAGGATGTTGAAAAATGGATTCAAGAACAATTTAAAATTATTAATAATCAAATAGTTAATAAATCAGAAGAAGCCCTCTCACTTGATAAAATGGGGACAACAATTGTTGTTGCATTATTTTTTGGTAATCAATACTTAGTTGCTCATTTAGGTGATAGTAGGTGTTATTTGCTTCATAATAATAATATGAAACAAATAACTGAGGATCATTCTTACGTAAATATGTTAGTAAAAAAGGGTGAAATATCTAAAAAAGATGCTATTTATTCTTCTTTAAAGAATATTATTGTCAAAGGATTAGGAGTATCTGGGGATGCTAATACCAATATCACTAAGATAAGCTTATCAACAAATGATATTATTTTATTATGTAGTGATGGGCTTACCAATATGGTTAATGATTCATATATTTATGAAAAACTCAGTAAAAATCAATCTATTGATGAAATAGCCAATGATTTAATAAAAGGAGCTAATGATAATGGTGGTAGTGATAATATATCTGTCATTATTATTAGAAATTCTTTAGGAAGTGATAATCTATGAAAAACGGTACAGTTTTAAATAATCGTTATAAGATTATCAATAAAATTGGTGAAGGTGGAATGGTAAATGTTTATTTAGCTAATGATAATAAAAATAAACGTTTAGTTACCATCAAAATTATAAGACTTGATTTTCAACATAGTAAAAAAGCTCAGCGACATTTTAAATATGAAAAGTTAGCTATTAATAAATTGAAAAGTGAATATATTGTTAAAGTATACGATGTTGGAAAATATAAAGATATGCAATATTTAGTTATGGAATATGTTCCAGGATCCGATTTAAAAAAATATATTCAAAAAAATTATCCTATTGACCTAAAAATTGTTGTTTATATTATGAGTCAAATACTCAATGCTGTGAATGTAGCACATAATCATGGTATTATTCATCGTGATTTAAAACCACAAAATATTTTAATTAATAAAAATAAAAATATTAAAATAACTGATTTTGGAATTGCTGTTATGACTGATCTATTACCATTAACTCGTACTAATTCTATCGTTGGTTCAATTCATTATATATCGCCTGAACAAACATTAGGTAAATCAGTCACTATGAAATCTGATATTTATTCTTTAGGTATTATTCTATACGAACTATTGGTGGGAAATGTTCCTTTTAATGGAGATTCTCCAGTTAGCATTGCTATGAAACATTCACGCAGTAACATCCCATCAATAATGAATCAAAACAGCAAAGTACCTCAATCATTAGAAAATGTGGTATTAAAAGCTACAGCAAAAAGGCCTAGTGATCGTTATGATAGTGTTTTAGAAATGAAGAAAGATTTAGAAACTGCTTTAGATTCTAGCAGAAAAGATGAAGCCAAATTATTTTTTAAAGTTGAAAATAAAAAAGATATTGATAATGATGAAACAAAAATATTAAATTTGGAAAACCTAAAAAAAGACGATGCTAGAATTAACATTTTAAATAACAATAAAAACAAAAAATTATTATTTCTGATTACGGTATTTTTGTTATTCATTATTTTAATTATATTACTACTACATTTAACCTTATTTTCTAGAGTTAATGTTCCAAATGTTGATAATATGACAATTGAGAAAGCTAAATACAATATCAAAAAATCAAAGTTACTTTCCACAAAAATAATTTATCGAAACAACTACGAAGTTCCTTATAACCATGTTATTAAGACCGAACCTAATGCTAAAACTAGATTATTAAATCATTCTGGCATTAAATTAATTGTTAGTAATGGTGCTGGTGTAATTAATATGGACAACTATGTTGGTAAGAATTATGATAAAGTTTATCCTAAGTTATCCAAAATGGGTTTTAAAGTTAAAAAAATTTATAACTATAATGACTACTTTATGCCTAACCATATTTTGAACCAAAGTATTTTACCTAATGCTAAGGTTAGTCCCAAAAATAAGTCTTTAAATTTAGTTGTATCAAAATATGGTGAATCATTTACAATGAAAAATTTAGTTGGAAAACATGAAGAACAGGCTAAAAAATATGTAAAAGATAAACATCTAAATGCTAAATTTCATTATGAAAATACTAAAGATGAACCAGTCGGGGTTGTTTACCAACAAAATCCTAGTGATGGTTTGAAACTTCAAAGTGGTTATAATGTTGAAATTTGGGTTTCAAAGGGGAATACAAGTGGTGTAAACTTAAGCCATGGATTTAACTTGTCATTACAAGTTCCATATAAAAAGACTGATAACTTAAATGGAAATAAAATTACTGTCTATTCTAATATAAATGGCAAAGGACTTTCATTCTATGAGACTATATACATTAATAAGGATACTAATATAACGATTCCATATAATTTAAAGTCAAATGAAAAATCAAGATATGAAATATATCGAGACGGAAAACTAATTATGAAATAAAGATTGAGGTGATTAATTGTCAAAAGGAAAAGTATTTCAATCACTTAGTGGATTTTATGATATTATAAGTGATGGTAAAATATATAGAACTCGTGCTCGTGGTAATTTTAGAAAGCGTAAAATTACTCCATTGGTAGGTGATGAGGTAGAATTTCAATCAAATTCTTTAACAGAAGGATATTTACTTAAAGTATTTGATAGGAAAAATTCATTGGTTAGACCTCCAATAGCTAATATTGATCAAGCTGTTGTGGTAACCTCAACGATTCAACCAAATTTTTCTAGTAATTTATTAGATCGTCAGTTAGTTGCTTTAGAAATAAATAATATTAAGCCAATTATTTATTTTACCAAGATAGATTTATTGGATAATGATAATCTTAATTATTTCAATAATATCAAATCAATTTATCAGAATATTGGCTATAATGTTATTATGTCTAATGGTGAAAATGATATTGAATCTTTAAAAGAATTAAATGAATATTTTAAAAATAAAGTAAGCGTAATTATGGGACAAACAGGTGCTGGTAAGTCTACATTATTGAATAAGATTGCTCCAAAGCTCAATTTACCAACCGGTGAAATATCATCATCCTTGAATCGTGGGAAACATACCACTAGAAAAGTTAGCTTTCTTAAAATGAATGGTGGTTTGGTTGCCGACACTCCTGGATTTTCGTCTTATGATAATTTTGATATTAGATCTGATGAACTTAGAAATTACTTCCCCGAATTTAAAAGAAACGCTGATAAATGTAAATTTAGGGGATGTGTTCACATCAATGAACCTAAATGTGAAATAAAAAAATTATTAGATGAGAATAAATTATCTCACGAACGTTATAATAATTATTTACAGTTGTATAAAATATTAAAGAACAAAAAACCAATTTATAATAAAAAGAAATGAGGACATATTTATGATTAAAGTAGCTCCATCAATTTTAAGTGCTGACTATTTAAATTTAGAAAGAGATATTAATAAAATTGAAAAAGATGCTGAATATTTACATATTGATGTAATGGATGGTGATTTTGTACCTTCAATTTCATATGGACCAGGATGGGTTAAACAGATTAGAAAAACTTCTGATTTAATTTTAGATGTTCATATGATGGTAAGAAATCCTGAAAGATATGTAGATGAATTTGCTGACAATGGTGCAGACCTAATTGGTGTTCATGTAGAAGCTACACCACATATCCATAGAGCATTACAAATGATTAAAAATAAGGGAGTAAAAGCTGAAGTTGTTATTAATCCTGGAACTCCAGTAGAAGCTATTAAGCCCGTATTATATATGGTTGATCAAGTGTTAGTAATGACTGTTAATCCTGGATTTGGTGGTCAAAAATTCTTACCTGAAACTGTTAAGAAAATTCAACAATTAAATGATTTAAAGAAGAGTGAAGGTTATTCATTTGATATTGAAATTGATGGTGGGGTTAATAATGAAACTGTTAAAACTGCTTATAATGCAGGTGCTACAGTTGCTGTTGCTGGTTCCTATGTCTTTAACGATGAAAATCCTTCATCAAAGGTTCAAGCTATTAAGGATGCCACTAAATAATTATGAAAACTGTTAATTTATTAGTAGGTGGACCCACTAATTTATGGCCTAATGATTTAAAATTAGGAAAAATTCATGATAATTGGATTGGTGTTGATCGTGGTAGCTTTAGATTGATTGAGATGGGAATAAATCCAATTGTATCTATTGGTGATTACGATTCTATGAATGATGAAGAATTGTCTGTTGTTAAAAGTCATGTAGATGACTTAAGAACTTTTGATCCAATTAAAGATGATACAGATACTCAATTAGCTTTAAAAATAGCTAATAAAGAATTAAATGCTGATATAATTAACATATATGGAGCGACTGGTGGAAGACTAGATCACTTTTTATCTAACTTTTTAATGATGACTGAACCAAGGTATAAGAAGATCGTTAGTAAGATCAGAATTATAGATAATCAAAATACGATATCTTACTTCTTACCTGGCAGTCATATAATTAAAAAGGAATTAGACAAGAAATATTTAGCTTATTTACCATTGAACGAAATGAATTTAACTTTAAATGATGTTAAATATACTTTAGATAATTATCATGTTGCTAGGCCAATATCTTTTGCCAGTAATGAATTTATTGGTACGAAGGCGAAGTTTTCATTTGATAAGGGTATTTTAAGCGTTATTCAAAGCAAAGATTTATAAAAGTAAAAAAAACGATGTCTACTATGAAAGAGTAGACATCGTTTTTTGTATTAAAAAAGCTTGGCCAACAAGCCAAGCTGAATAAAATTAGGCACGAGTAACTTTACCTGATTTTAGTGTACGGGTACTAACCCAAACTTTCTTAGGCTTGCCATCTACAAGGATATTAACCTTTTGTAGGTTTGGCTTCCAGCTACGACGTGAAGAATTCAAAGCATGGGAACGTTTGTTACCATAATGAGTTCTTTTACCATTAATAAAATCTTTAGCCATCGGTAAATTCCTCCTTTTAATGATTTCTCAAAAGCGTTGCTTTTATTACATCTCACTCTAATAATTTAGCATATTAAAAGCGGATTTGCAATGTTTTTCTTTCAAGGAATTATACTTGACAGTTTAAACCCTTTTATAATAACAACCCTTTAGCTTTTTTTAAACTTGTGGTAATATTATATATCGAATATATTAGAAAATTTATCTTCTAAGGAGGCTATGGTTATGGCCGTAAAAATTAAAACAAAACATGGATTAATTGATATTAATAACAATGTCATTGCTACTGTTGTTGGCGGTGCTGCTACTGATAACTTTGGGGTTGTTGGCATGGCTAGCAAAAATCAAATTAGAGATAATGTTAATGATATTTTAAAAAAAGATAATTATGCAAGAGGTGTTGTTGTTCGCCAAAATGACAATGGAATCTCTGTTGATGTAAATATAATTGTGAGCTTTGGGACAAAAATTTCAGAAGTTTGCAAAAATGTTCAATCAAAAGTGAAATATAATTTAGAAACGATGCTTGGCATTTCTGCCAATGCAGTCAATGTTATTGTTCAAGGTGTTAGAGTCTTAGACTAATAACTAATTGATTGTGATTAATCGGAGGAGGTTTATTGTAGTTGTCTGTTTCAAATATAACAAGCGAAAAATTTAATCAGATGGTACAAGCAGCATCTATAACTTTGAATAATAATGCAAAATTTATTAATTCTTTAAATGTGTTTCCAGTTCCTGATGGTGATACTGGTACAAATATGAGCATGTCTTTTGCTAGTGGTGCTAAATATGTAGACCAAGATAATAGTGAATCTGTCGGTGATTTGGCAAAGTCGTTAGCTAAAGGATTATTAATGGGTGCTAGGGGTAATTCTGGTGTTATCCTTTCACAAATTTTTAGAGGCTTTTCTAAATCTGTTGAAGATAAAAAAGAATTGGATGCAAATGATATTACTGATGCATTCATTAATAGTGCTAAAATTGCCTATGGATCTGTGATGAAGCCTACAGAAGGTACAATTTTGACAGTTATCAAAGGAATTGCTCAAGCTGGAAAGAATTCAAATAAGAAGGATTTAGCTGAATTATTTGATGAATTAACTGATGGTGCTGATATTGCTTTAAAATCAACTCCTGATTTGTTGGATGTTTTAAAACAAGTAGGAGTAGTTGATTCTGGTGGTCAAGGATTATTTTTTGTAATTAAAGCCTTTAGTGATGTACTAAATGGTAGAAAAATAGAATCAAGTCATCAACCTAACGCTGCTGAAATGA
Organism: Apilactobacillus micheneri; assembly: GCF_006493595.1. Taxonomy (NCBI): domain Bacteria; kingdom Bacillati; phylum Bacillota; class Bacilli; order Lactobacillales; family Lactobacillaceae; genus Apilactobacillus; species Apilactobacillus micheneri. The sequence continues at coordinate 93,813 of NZ_QUBI01000002.1, forward strand.
GTCAAATGATAGACGCTAATCACGAACAAAGTGATGAAAGTGCACAAGGCAAGTTAAATCCTGAAGACATTAAGTATGGTTATTGTACACAAATAATGGTTAGAATTGGTCGTGGAAAACAAATCAAATATGATTTTGACTATGATAAATTTTATGAATACTTAGCTAAATTAGGTGATTCTTTATTAGTTATTAACGACGATGAAATTGTTAAAGTTCATGTTCACACCGAGCATCCAGGAAAGGTACTTGCTTGGGGACAATTATTTGGGGATTTAGCTAATGTTAAGGTTGATAATATGCGTCTACAACAAGAGGATATTATTGAAAAAGATGATAAAAAATCGGCTAAAGAAGATAATACACCTAAGGAAACTGCGATTATTTCAATCGTATCAGGTGATGGACTAGGAGAATTATTTCGTAGTTTAGGTGTTACTAACATTATTAAGGGTGGACAAACAATGAATCCTAGCACTCAAGATATTGTGGACGCTGTTAATAGTAGTAATGCTAAAAAAGCTATTGTTTTGCCTAATAATGGAAATATATTTATGGCCGCTGAACAAGCTGCTGAAGTTTCAGATATACCTACTAAAATTGTTCATACTAAAACTTTACAACAGGGCCTTACATCCGTCTTATCATTTAACCCAACTGCTTCATTAGATGAAAATGTTGATTCAATGGAAGACATGTTAGATACGGTTAAAAGTGGAGAAGTAACTTATGCTGTCAGAGATACTAATATAAATGGTGTTGATATTAAAAAAGGTCATTTTATGGGTATTGTTGATGGTGATATTCAAATTACTGGGAAACATTCTGTTGATACCGCTGTTCAAATGGTTCAAAAAATGTTAGATGAAGATAGTGAAGTTATTACCATTATCTATGGTAGTGATTCTAATGAAAAGGAAGCTAACAAAGTAAAATCTGCTTTAGAAAAAATCGATTCTGATCTTGAAATCGAAGTTCATGAAGGAGATCAACCAGTTTATCCATTTTTAGTTTCAGTAGAATAAATCAATCGGAGGTTACTCCGGTTTTTTTATTTATTATTTTCTTGATTAGGAGTTGATTTTATGAAAAATTTAAAAGATAATGTATCAGTTCTTAAGGGCGTGGGTCCTAAAAAACAAGAAGCATTATCTGAACTTCAAATTAATACAATTTTTGACTTATTATCTTATTATCCATTTAGATATGATGATTTTGAAGTTAAAAATATTAATGAGATTGTTGATCAAGAAAAAGTAACTTTAAAGGGAACTATTGCTTCTGAACCTACAGTTGTTCATTATGGTCGTAGAAGGAATATACTAAATATTCGATTTTTAATTAATAACGATATAGTAAAGGTCACTTTTTTTAATCAGCCATGGTTAAAAAAGCAGTTACCGGTAGGAAAAGAAGTTTTAATCTATGGTAGATTTGATAAAAATCGTTCATCTATGGCCGGCATTAAAATTTTGCAGTCTAGCGATAGTAATCAAATGAGTTCCATCTATCCTGCTAATAAACATGTAAGACAAAGTACTATTAAAGAAACAGTAAAGTTAGCATATGAAGAATATAAAGATTGTATTTTTAATATTGTTCCTGATGATTTAAGAAATAAATATAAACTAGAAAATCTCAAGACGGTTGTTCATGATATGCATTTTCCGAAAACAAAAAAAGAAGCAATGTTAGCTCGTCGAACTGCTAAGTTTAATGAATTCTTTTTATTTCAAATGCGTTTGCAAAATTTAAAGTCGGTTAATCAAAATAAAGGTCTATCTATTAAATTTGATCAAATCAAAATAGACCAATTCATTGATAAATTACCATTTGAATTAACGGATGCTCAAAAAAGAGTTGTTAATGAGATCTTTATGGATCTTAAATCTAATCGTCAAATGAATCGACTGTTGCAAGGAGATGTTGGTTCTGGTAAAACTATTGTTGCAGTATTAGGAATATATGCATGTATTGATGCTGGGTATCAAGCTGCTTTAATGGCACCAACAGAAATTTTAGCTGAACAACATGCTAATAAATTAGCTAAATTATTTGAAAATACTAATATTAATGTGTCATTATTAACCGGTAATACTAAACAATCTGCTCGTAAGGAATTACTTCCAAGAATAAAAGATGGAGAAGTAAATTTAATAATAGGTACACATGCATTAATTCAAGATAGTGTTGAATATGCTGATCTAGGATTAGCCATAATTGATGAGCAACACCGCTTTGGTGTTAATCAGAGGAAAAAGTTGCGAGAAAAGGGTGAAGGAACCAATGTTTTAGCAATGACAGCTACCCCAATTCCTAGAACTTTAGCAATTACTTCATATGGTGAAATGGATGTATCAATAATTGACAAATTACCAGCTGGAAGACAACCGGTTAAAACTTCTTGGATAAGAGAAAATCAATTTAAATCTACTTTACCATTTATTAACGACAGATTATCATCTGGAGAACAAATCTATGTTGTTACTCCTTTAGTTGAAGAGTCCGAAGCAGTTGATATGAAAAATGCGGTTAATATTTATGAAAGTTTTAAAAATATCTTTGAACCTAAATATCAAGTTGGACTTTTACACGGAAAAATGAATGATGATGAAAAAAATAGTATTATGGGTGAATTTCAAAAAAACAATTTACAAATTTTAGTTTCAACAACAGTTATTGAGGTTGGTGTAGATGTAAGTAATGCAACGATGATGATTGTATTTAATTCTGATCATTTTGGTCTTGCCCAATTACATCAACTACGAGGAAGAGTAGGTCGTGGAAAAAATCAATCATATTGTTTATTAGTAGCAGATCCTAAAACTGAAGTTGGTGCTAAAAGAATGAACGTAATGGTTGATAGTAATAATGGTTTTATTATTTCACAAAAGGATCTTGAACTTAGAGGCCCAGGTGATGTAATGGGTAATGCCCAATCTGGAGTGCCAGACTTTAAGGTTGGCGATCCAGTTGCTGACTTAACAATGTTGAATATTGCACAACAAGAAGCTATTCAAATTGTTAGCCAAAGTGATTGGAAAACTAAATACAGTAAATTATTTGAATATGTCAGCGAAAATAACAAAAAAATATTTGATTAATTAAAGGAGAAACAAGATGAAAATTGCAATTGATGCTATGGGTGGAGATTATGCACCAACAGAAGTAGTTAAAGGTGTGGAATTGGCTAGAAATGAATATCCAGATCTTGAATTTAAATTATTTGGACAAATTGATAAGATTAAGCCACTAATTGAAAATGAAGAAAGAATTGAATTGATTCAGTCTGACGAAATAATTGAAATGGCTGAAGAACCAGTTAAAGCAGTTATGAAAAAGAAAAATTCTAGTTTAGATATGGCTGCTCAGTCAGTAAAAGACCATGAAGCAGATGCTTTCTTTTCTGCTGGGAATACTGGTGCCATTTTAGCAGCTGGATTATTTATCATAGGTCGAATTAAAGGTATTGATAGACCGGGACTAGCTACTACTCTACCAATTGTTAATGATCCAGAACATGATAACTTTGTTATGCTAGATGTTGGTGCTAATGCTGAATCTAAATTATTTAACTTATATCAATATGCATTTATGGGTAAATATTACGCTGAAAATGTTCGAAAGATTAATAACCCAAGAATTGGATTATTAAACAATGGGACAGAAGCTGATAAGGGTGATAGTTTGCATAAAGCAGCTAATGAGTTACTATCTAAAGATAATAATTTAAACTTTATTGGTAATGTTGAATCAAGAGAATTACTAAATGGTGCTGCTGATGTGGTTATTACTGATGGCTTTACTGGTAATGCTGCATTAAAGGCAATTGAAGGAACTGCTTTATCATTATTAACCTTAATTAAGGGAGATATTATGTCTGCTGGTTTAAAATCAAAATTTGGTGCATTGATGTTAAAACCTACATTTAAGAAAATTGGCAAACAAATGGACTATTCTCAATATGGTGGTGCTGTTTTAATGGGAACTAAAGCCCCCGTTGTTAAGGCGCATGGAAGTAGTAAAGCCATTACTATTAAAAATACAATTTTCCAAATTAAATCAATGATTGATTCTAAAACGATTGATAATGTTGTTTCATATTTTGATGAACATTCAGATAAAATGGCAGAAATTAAACAAAATGCTAAAAACAAATAAATCTGGTATAATTTAGATACTAATTTAATATAGATTTGAGGAAAGCTAAATGAATAAAGAAGAAGTATTGAATAAAATTTCCGATATGGTTGCAGATCAATTTAGCGTTGATCGTGATTCAGTTAATGGTAGTTTAAATTTCCAAAAAGATTTAGATGCTGATTCAATTGATTTTGTTGAATTTGTTTTAGATCTGGAAAACACTTTTAATACTGAAATTTCAGATGAAGATGCTGAAAAAATTCAAACCATTGACGAAGCTGTAGACTATGTAATGTCCAACTCAGACAATAAATAGATAATTTATAAGGCGATTACTCAAAGGGTAATCGCTTTTTATTGTTTTAATAATATGGAGGAATTTTAAATGATAGCAGAGTTTGATGAATTATTAGAAAAAAATTTTGGAATAAAATTTCATGATGAATCTTTATTAGATGAAGCTTTTACTCAAGCTTCATATGTTAATGAACATCCAGGCCAAAATTTAAAATTTTATGAAAGAATTGAATTTTTGGGTGACGCAGTTTATGAATTAGTAGTATCAGATTATATTTTTAAAAGATATCCTAAATTACCACAGGGAAGATTAACAAGATTAAGAGCAGCTATGGTTAATGAACATAGTTTTAGTAGTTTTGCTAGAGAATGTCATTTTGATAAATACATTCGCTTAGGTAAAGGTGAAGAAAAGGCACACGCTAGAGAAAGAGATTCTCTGTTATGTGATATTTTTGAATCATTTATTGGTGCTGTTTACTTAGATCAAGGGATGGATCCAGTAGTTAAGTTTTGTCATCAAGTGATTTTCCCTAAATTAGATGAGGGATGGTTTGATGAATTTTTTGATCACAAAACTGAATTACAAGAATTGGCTCAACAAAATGGACCTGTTGAAATTGAATATCACTTATTAGATGAAAATGGTCCAGACAACGATCGTAGATTTAAAGTTTCAGTTACTATTGATGACAAAGAAGAAGGCGTTGGGGAAGGTCATTCTAAGAAAAACGCTGAACAAGGTGCTGCTAAAAAGGCCTTAAAACAATACTTAGAATAATCTAAAATTTAGAATGGGGAATTAAATTTGAAGTTAAAATCATTAGAAATTATTGGCTTTAAATCTTTTGCTAATAAGACAAAAATTAATTTTAATAATGGTTTAACCGAAATAGTCGGTCCAAATGGTAGTGGTAAAAGTAATGTTATTGAAGCTATTAGATGGGTCTTAGGTGAACAGTCCGCTAAAACGCTTCGTGGCACTAAAATGCCAGATATCATTTTTTCTGGTTCTAGTACACACAAAGCAGTAAATCGTGCTGAAGTAAAATTGACTCTTGATAATACAGACCAATATATTAATAGCCCTTATTCTGAAATAATAATTGCTAGAAAGCTTTTTAGAAGTGGTGAAAGCCAGTATTCTATTAATAATCAAGAATGTAGGTTAAAAGATATTAATAATTTATTTATGGATACTGGAATGGGACTTGGCTCATTTTCTATCATTTCACAGGGGAATATTGAAAAAATATTTAATAGTAAACCTGAAGAAAGACGTTCTATTATTGAAACTGTTGCTGGTGTTTTTAAATATAAACATCAAAAACATGATGCTAATTTAAAACTTAGTCAAACGAAAGAAAATTTAGATCGTGTTGAAGATATTATCTATGAATTAAAGGATAGAAATGATTCTTTAAAAGAGCAGAGTATCAATGCTAAAAAATATTTGAAAAATAAAGATGCATTAGACAAAATTGATACACAAAGATTGGTTCTTGAATTAAAAGATTTATTAGATAAAGATAATACCAATGCAATTAATTTAGATAATATTAAATCCAGTAAAAATAGCCTAAATGATAAAATAAATAACGTATCTAGTGAAATTGGTATTTATAAAAAAAATTTGGAAAATAAACTAAATATCAAGGAAAAATTACAGGATCAGTTATTAGTTAATTCTCAAAAATTAGAAAAAGTTTCTGGAGAACAAAATTTATCAAAACAGGATTTAAATTTTAAAAAGAAAAATTTAGACGAAAAACAGGAATATTTAAATTCTTTAAAACAAGAAAAATCTGATTTAAATGATAGGCAAGTTCAATATAATTTAAAAATTGAAGATTTATCTAAATATTCTCAAAAAATTGCAGAAGATATAAATAATAGTAATTTAAATGATATTAATAAAGAGATTGACGATAAGAATAAAGCTCAAGAAAATTTAAAATCTGATTATTTAAATATAATGCAGCAAATATCAGATCTTAATAATAAAAAAAGATATTTAGAGAAATCTAGGAAGCAAAACGATGCTCAAAATATTAATCAAAAGCGCCGACTCAACGATGCCAAGTCAGATTTAAATAAAATTAAGGAAAAAATATATAAAGATAATTCAAATATAAATGCATTAAAAGATCAATATTCCAATTTGAAGAATGAATATGATAATAGTAAGAATGAACTAAATTTAATTGATAATAAATTAGAGCAAATTAAATCGAATTGGTATAAACGCTTAGAAAGATATCAAAATTTAAAAATTCAATTTAATAGTTTAAAAAGCTTACATGATAATCATTCAAACTTTTATCGTGGATCTCAAAGTATCCTTAATGCAAAAAATAAACTCGGTGGAATATATGGAGCAGTTTCTGATTATTTAATTGTTGATAAAGATAAGTCTTTAGCTATTGAAACTGCTTTAGGTGGTCAATTACAACAAATTATTGTTAAAAATACTTATGATGCAAAATCTGCTGTAAATTACCTTAATAAAAATCATCTGGGTAGAGCAACATTTTTACCAATAGATAGTTTATCTAAAAGATTTATTAATTCAAATAAGTTAGAGCTATGTAAAAATAATCCTGGATTTATAGGTGTTGGGTCTGATTTAGTATCTATTGATGATAATTTACGTATTATTAAAGAACATTTATTAGGAAATGTTATCATTGCAAAAGATTTAAATTCTGCAACCGATATAAGTAATTCCATTCATCATACTAATCGTGTTATTACGTTGAATGGCGAGATTATTAATGCTGGTGGTTCGATAACTGGTGGAAAGAATAAACAACATTATGATGGAATATTATCTCAAAATAATAAGTTAGCTAGCTTGAAAGACAAATTTTCTGCTGCTAAAAATGACTTACAAATTATCGAACAGAGTATTCCAGGACAAGAAAAAGCACAAAGCAAAATTAAAAATGAATTAGATACATTGGAAGATAAAATTCATAGTTTATCTAATAAAATTATTAATTATAAAAATAATAATTCATTTAATGAAAAGCTATTAAATGAAAAAAGTAGAGAAATTGAATCTATTGAATTATTAACATCTAATAATGAAAATGATGATTATGATGCACAACAATTAGAAAGTAAAAATTTAAAGGCCAACTTAGATAAGAAATTATTAATTAATCAAAGATCATCTAATGATATTAAAGAAAGACTTAGTACTTTGTCTTCTTTAAAAAATGACTTAAATGATAAAGTTAATAACTATAAATCTAATTTAGCTGTTTATAAAGAAAAGATTAATAATTATCGTGATAAAAAGGCTGATAATATTGAAAAATTAGATCAAATTAATGATAGTATTAATGAAACAAAAGATTTAATAATTAATTTACAAAATGAAATTAACATTGGTATGAGTGAAAAAGATAACTCACATGAAATAAGTAAATTAAAATTATCAATTTCCTCAAATAAAGAAGAATTGTCTCAATGTGATGCTGACATTGATAGCATTCAATTAAAAATTAATGATTACGATGAAAAGTTGGATGCTTATAGAAATTCTTATATTGATGTGAATAGCCAGTACAATAAATTATCGAATAACCACATGCAATTGGATGAGAAAATTAATAAGCTAAAGAATAGACTTGTGGATAAATATAAAATGAATTCTAATAAGATTAAGCAATTACAAATATCATTTTCTTATCAGGATATTATAAATAAGATTAGAATACTTAATAAAAAAATCAGTGATCTTGGTCATGTTAATATATCTTCAATTGAAGAATATAAAGATGTTTCCGAACGTTATACATTTTTAGTTAAACAATCGGATGATTTAAAAAATTCAAGTAAACAGTTAACAGAAACCATGAATAAAATAGACGATACTGTTAAAGTTAAATTTAAAGATACTTTTGATAAAGTGGCCAGTCAATTTAAAAATGTTTATACTGAAATTTTCGGTGGTGGGAAGGCAAAATTGATTCTAACTAATCCAGAAGATTTGTTAACTACAGGAATTGAAATTATGGCACAACCACCTGGTAAAAAATATCGTCATATGTCTCTACTTTCTGGTGGTGAAAAGGCTTTAACTGCTATTTCTTTACTATTTGCTGTTCTAAAAGTTAAACCGGTTCCGTTTTGTATACTAGATGAAGCTGAATCAGCTTTGGATGCAGAAAACGTTGATAGATATGCTAATTATATGAGTAAGTTAGATTTAATTACTCAGTTTATTGTTATTACTCATCGTAAAGAGACAATGATGTATGCTGATACATTATATGGTGTTACAATGCAAAATTCTGGTGTCTCAGAAGTTGTATCAGCTAATTTAAATAAATTTACTTCAATGGAGGATTAAAATTATGGGTTTATTTGATATATTTAAGCGCAGATCAAAAAAGGATAAAGAAAAACGTGAACAACAAGAAACAAATGAAGAACAAGAAAATAAAAAACAAGAGAATGATAATAATCAAGATTTAAATAATAATAATGAAGATACAAATGATCTAAATGCAAATGAAAGCTCATCTGAAAATAATGTAAAAGATGAAAATTCAAATCAAAATGATGATTCTAAAAATAATGCTTCTGTTGATAATGATAAAGATAATTTAGCAAATGATGATAAAGAAACTTCTGAAAGAGTTGACAATTCAGACATTCAAAGTCATTCTGAAGAACAAGAACAAGAACAAGAACAAGAACAAGAACAAGAACAAGAACAAGAGCAAGAACAAGAACAAGAACAAGAACAAGATTCTGATAAATTTGAAAAGGGGCTTTCAAAGTCTAGATCTACCTTTGGTGAAAAATTAAATCGTTTGTTTGCTAATTTTAGATCAGTTGATGAAGACTTTTTTGATGACTTAGAAGATACTCTAATTGAATCTGATGTTGGATTTGATATGGCTGTTAATTTGACTGATCAATTAAGAGAAGAAGTTAAATTGCAAAATGCCAAAAATAAAGAAGATGTTCAAAATGTTATCATTCAAAAGATGATTGATATTTATGATCAAGCTGGTAATGATGAATCAACTGAAATTAATATGGCTGAAAATGGTCCTACAGTTATTTTATTTGTTGGGGTTAATGGTGTTGGTAAGACTACTACCATTGGAAAAATGGCAGATAAGTATAAGAAAGATGGCAAAAAAGTTTTACTAGCTGCAGCCGATACTTTTAGAGCAGGTGCAATTGAACAATTAGATGAATGGGCAAAAAGAGATCAAGTAGATATTGTTAAAAAACCTGAAAAAAGTGATCCATCTGCAGTTGTATATGAAGCAGTTCACAAAGCAAAAGCAGAAGACTATGATGTCTTGTTTGTTGATACAGCAGGTCGTCTACAAAATAAAGTTAATTTAATGAATGAATTATCTAAAATGAAGAAAGTATTAACTAGAGAGATTCCTGACTCACCACACGAAGTTTTATTAGTTTTAGATGCAACTACTGGGCAAAATGCTTTAAATCAAGCTAAATTATTTAAAGAAACGACTGATGTTACGGGAATTATTTTAACTAAATTAGATGGTACTGCTAAGGGTGGTATTGTTTTAGCAATTAGGAATGAATTACATCTACCGGTAAAATATGTTGGCTTAGGTGAAAAAGTAAGTGACTTAAGCAAATTTGATGCAAATGATTATGTATATGGATTGTTTAAGGGATTAATTAAATAATTAATTTAGGAGGTATTTCGATTGGAAATTGAAAAGAATTACCGAATAAATTCTTTATTTGAATTTTATCGTCCTTTGCTTACAGATAAGCAAACTAATTATGTACAACTTTATTATGCTGATGATTATTCTTTAGGGGAAATATCTGAAGAATTTAATGTGAGCCGACAAGCAGTTTATGATAACATTAAAAGGACAGAAGTAATTTTAGAAAATTATGAACAACAATTGCATTTGTATAAAGATTTTATGACTAGAAATGATGAAGCGGATGCAATTAAAAATTATGTGGTTGCTAATTATCCCAAAGATACTAAACTAAGACAGTTAGTTGATAGATTAGAACACACAGAAGAAAAGTAAAATTGAGAGTGGTGGAATTAAATGGCATTTGAAGGACTAACCGAAAGATTACAAAAAGCAATGCGTAATCTTCGTGGAAAAGGTAAAGTTTCAGAATCTGATTTAAGAAAAACAATGCGAGAAATTCGTCTTGCTTTATTAGAAGCCGATGTTAACTTCTCAGTTGTTAGAAAATTTGTAAAAACCGTTCAAGAACGTGCCAAGGGTGCTGATGTGCTTGAAGGTTTAAATCCTGCTCAACAAATTGTAAAAATTGTTGACGAAGAATTAACTAAAACTATGGGGGAAGAAGCAACTCCATTAAATAAATCTGAAAAGATACCAACTGTTATTATGATGGCTGGTTTACAAGGTGCTGGTAAGACTACTACTGCTGGTAAATTATCCCTAAAATTAAAAAATGAAAAAGATGCTCGCCCATTATTAATTGCTGCCGATATCTATCGTCCAGCTGCGATTGATCAGTTGGAACAAGTTGGTAAAGAGATTGATGTTCCTGTATTTCAAAAAGGAACAGATGTTGACCCTATTGAAATAGTAAAACAGGGAATGCAAGTAGCTAAAGAAAACCATAATGATTATGTATTAATTGATACTGCTGGTCGTTTACAAATTGACGAAAAATTAATGGATGAGTTAAAAAATATTAAAGAACTAACACATCCAGATGAAATTCTATTAGTTGTTGATGCAATGACAGGTCAAAATGCCGTTAATACTGCTGAGGGCTTTAATGATGCTTTAGATATTACCGGAGTTGTATTAACTAAACTAGATGGTGATACTCGTGGTGGTGCTGCTCTATCTATTAGAGAAGTTACCCAAAAGCCTATTAAATTTATTGGTCAAGGTGAAAAAATGGATGCGTTAGATGTCTTCCATCCAGATAGAATGGCTTCTCGTATTCTTGGAATGGGAGATATTCTTTCATTAATTGAAAAGACTCAAAAGGATTATGATGAAAAAGAAGCTCAAAAGCTTACTGAAAAAATGCAAAACAATACTTTTGGTTTTGAAGATTTCTTAGATCAATTAAATCAAATCCAAAAAATGGGACCCTTGGAAGATATAATGAAAATGATTCCAGGGATGGCTAATAATCCTGCATTAAAAAATATTAATATGGACCCTAAGGATTTAGAACATATTAAAGCCATTATTTATTCTATGACTAAAGAAGAAAAGGATAATCCTGATTTATTAAATCCTTCTAGAAGACGCCGTATTGCCAGAGGATGTGGTCGTCCTATTCAAGAAGTTAATCGAATGATTAAACAATTTAATCAAATGAAGACTATGATGAATAAGATGTCTAAAGGTAATATGTCTGGAATGGAAAATATGCTCGGTAACATGGGTGGTAATGGTGCTTCTGGTATGCCTGGTATGGGTGGATCTGGATTATCTGGTAAATTATCACAAATGGCAATGAAACGTATGAGCAGAAAAATGAGTAAGAAAATGAACAAAAATAAAAAACGTCGTAATAAAAAACGTCATTAAAAAATAGACATAGTTACTGATATTTCAGTAGTTATGTCTATTTTAATAGGGAGGTAATTTTATGGCATTGGGTTATCAAGATACTTTATCTGCTGTTAATATAATATTAAATAGTAACAATGTACCTAGTATTGTTGGTGAAGCTGGTGTTGGTAAATCAGCATTGGTAGAAGATTTGGCTAATAGAAATAATGCAAAATTATTCACTACAGTAGTTAGTCTATCTGAAAAAGGTGATTTAAGTATTCCAGTACCACCCTTAACAGATAAATCGTTTATTAATACTAAAGGTTATGGTACTTTAGCTGATGTTCAATATGGATATTCTCATACATTAATTGAGATTATAAAATATGCTGAACAAAATCCTCATACTAATATTTATTGGTTTTTAGATGAATTTAATCGTGGTTCTAATGGTGTTCAAAGTGAATTAATGAATTTGGTTCTACAAAGACAAATTAATTCATTAAAATTACCTAAACAAGTTAAGATCATTATTGCTGAAAATCCTGATTCCACAATGAATGGATTTGAAGATAGTGAATATAGTGTTTTTTCTAGTGATTCAGCTATCAAAGATCGTACTACCAGGATTGTAATGGACGTTAATGTTTCTGACTGGCTATTGTGGGCTAAAAGTAAAAATAACCAAGCACAGCAAAACATCAATTCAGCTGTAATAAAATATATTGAGAATAATCAAAATATGTTAATTATAAATAACAGTGATAATGATATAAATCCAACGCCGAGAGCTTGGAAACGTGTATCTGATATTATTGAAATTCCTGAATATGAAAATGTTAGTTATGATATTAAATTTGATTTAATTGCTGGAAATGTTGGTAGTGAGGTTGCTTCTAATTTTTTGTATTTTATAAAAAATTATTTTAATTCACTATCTATTGACCAAATGTTTAATGATGATTTTCCTAAAGTTTTAAAAAGATTTGAACAATTAGATGAGTTTAAAAAGAATAAGCTATTAGAACAAATGATTAATAAAGTCGTAGAATGGGAACCTAGAATTGCTAAAAGAGTTGATTCATTGTTGGATGAATTAAGTCCAGATGGTCGATATGGAATTGCAATTTATGTTGCTAATAACACAGAAGTATTGCAATCAATATATGCCAAAATCAATGATGTATCTAATAATGATATAAAAGCTCTTTATACTCATTTTCAAAATATTATTTTATCGATATATAGGTGATATTATATGAATATAAATAATCTTATATCAGCTATTAATAAAACTAGTTCAGACAATCAAGATTTGTTAATTAGAAAGGCTATTAGTCAAAATATAATTTACGGATTGTCTCATGGAGAATTATATGGATATTTACTAATTAACTTAGATCGTGTTTGTGATTATAATGTAAATTCTACATTTGCTTTGAAATGGGAAAAAGATAATTTGTTATTGACATATAATCCTAAGCAATTTGTAAATAATATAAAATCTAATAATGATTTGACAGCTAATTTAGAACATTTATCTATGCATATAATATGGTTACATCCAATTAGATATAATAATCCTAATAAAGTTGAGAGTATTGCTGCTGACATATCAGTTAATCAATATGTCAAATTTTTACCTAAGAATGCCTTTACCATTGAAAAACTATCTTATTTTTATAATATAAAACTTCCTAAATTTAAGGATTCAAATGAATATGTAAATTTATTAAGGCAATTTATTTCAAATGGTAAAGCACGCAAAAATATTAGTAATAGTGATATGCAATTGATGGACGATCATAAGCATTTTAAAAAAATGAATGTCAGTGATGGTGCCAAATATTCTAAAATAAGAAATCTTATCAAACATACAGTAAGTAAGATGGGAAATAAAAATAGAGGTAAATTACCTAACGCAGTTAATGAACAATTAGATAAAATAAACAATAAGCAAATTAATTGGCGTAAATATATTCAAAAAGGTGTTAGTAAAATTCCTTTTGGTGAAAGTATGTCTATTAAAAGATTTAATAGAAGACAGTCATACCGAATGGAGCTTCCAGGGAAAATATCTAGCACTTTAAAGTCAATTATTATTTTTGTTGATAATTCCGGATCTATTAGTAATAATTATTTAAATTTAGCACTAAGCCAAATATCAGATATTTTTAGATTATATCAAATAGATATAATTATTTATCCATTTGATGCTAAAATCCATGAACAGAATGCGTATAGAGTAAAATCTTCACAAAAAATAAGATATGACAGAGTATCGAATGGTGGTACTAGTTATCAATCTATCTTTGATTTTATCCATATTAAACATTTAGAAAATAATTTTTGTATTATATTTACTGATGGATTGGGTGAGAAAAACGTTCATAATTATGGATTTAATAATGTTTTATGGGTGTTAGAAGATAGTTCTAACAATTTATCCATTAATAAAAGAATTGGTAATGTTATAAGGATTACAAATATTAATTAAGAGAATGGTGATTTACTATGAATGATATTTTAGAACCCGATATTTTAATAGCTGCTGTCAATAATAATATAGATGTTAAAAATGCATTTGCTGTTTTAAGAGATAAAATTAGCGATGAATATGATGATAATCCACTTTATGCTAATAAAGTTTCTTCTAATGCGATTGTTATTGCCAAAAAGATAATTAATGCCAATTTATGTGAAACCAAAATAGATTTTGATAATTATAAATCAGTGCATAATTTTATAGTGAAAAATGATTTATATCTAAAAAGTGATGCTAAAAACGAATTATTAAATAATTTTAAATAAAATTAATGGTGTAAAGAAAAAAACCTTTACAAGCATCTAAATAACTGTTATATTTAATATCGTTAAAAGAAAAGCAGGAGGTGTTTATTAATGTCTGTTAAAATTCGTTTGAAGAGAATGGGATCAAAGAGACGTCCTTTCTACCGTGTTGTTGTTGCTGATTCACGCAGCCCTCGTGATGGTCGTTTCATCCAAAAGGTTGGTACTTACAACCCAGTTACCCAACCAAGCACTGTTGACCTACAAGAAGATGATATCTTCGAATGGTTAAATAAGGGTGCTCAACCATCAGATACTGTTCGTAACTTATTATCTGATGCTGGTCTTATGAAAAAATATCACGAAGCTAAATATGCTAAGAAATAAGTGATAAGTAATTATGACTAATTTCGATAAGCTTATTAAAAAAATTGTAAAACCACTGGTGGAATATCCAGAGGATGTTGCTATTACACATAGTGAATCGGATCGTTTTTACGAATATCATTTATTCACCAATACTAATGATATTGGTAGAATAATTGGTAAAAAGGGACATGTAGCACAAACAATCAGAACGATTGTTTATAGTGCTCGTATTTCTAGCAAAAAGCGTGTTCGTTTAATTATTGAAGATGGCAAAAATAAAAACTCTTAAATGAAACCTTTGTGTTTTGTTTAAGAGTTTTTTATTATACAAAATGAGGTATATATATGAACTATTATAATATTGGTAAAATTGTTAATACTCAGGGAATTAAAGGTGAAGTTAGGGTAACTTCCATTACCGATTTTCCTAAAAAACGTTTTAAAGTTGGCAATGTAGTTTATGCATTTCTTAATAATGGAGATAAAGAAAAGCTTATTATCGATAGTGCTAGAAAACATAAAAACTTTATTTTACTTCATTTTGAAGGTAAACCTACAATTAATGATGTTGAATACTTAAAACCTTCTTCTTTAAAAATATCTGAAGATCAACAAGATGCTAAAGATTTAAAACCTGGCGAATACTTTTACCATCAGATTATAGGTTTAGATGTTATTGATATTAATGATGAATATATTGGTAAAATTAAAGATATCATGTCACTTGGACCTAATGATGTATGGGTGGTTGAACGTAAGGATAAGGAAGATTTACTTTTGCCAAAAATTGATCAAGTAATTAAAAAGGTTGATCTTGAAAATTCTAATATAATCGTTGAAGTTCCTGGAGGGCTAGATGATGAAAATTGATATTTTGAGTCTCTTCCCAGATATGTTTAGTGGCCCAATGGGTGAATCAATTATTGGTAAGGCAAAAGAAAATGATTTATTGGATATTAATGTAACCGATTTTAGAAAATTTACTACTGATAAACATAATCATGTAGATGATTATCCATTTGGTGGTGGCGCAGGGATGCTATTACAAGCTCAGCCTATTTTTGATGCACTGGCTTACACTCAAAATCAAGCAAAAGAGCAAAATATACCTAAAGGGAAAATTATTTTAATGGATCCCGCTGGTAAAAAATTTGATCAAAAAGCTGCCGAAAATTTATCTAAAGAAGAACATTTAACTTTTATTTGTGGTCATTATGAAGGATATGATGAAAGAATTAAGTCTTTAATAACTGATGAATATTCATTAGGTGATTTTGTTTTAACAGGTGGAGAATTACCAGCAATGGTTATGATTGATTCAACAGTTAGACTATTACCTGAGGTACTAGGCAACCAAGAATCAGCTCCAGGAGATTCTTTTTCTACTGGTTTGTTAGAATATCCTCAATATACCAGACCTGCTGAATTTAGAGGAATGAAAGTTCCAGAAGTACTAACCAGCGGAAATCATCAAAAAATTGCTCTATGGAAACAAAAAGAAGCATTAAGAAAAACTTATTTAAGAAGACCAGATTTAATTGATCATAACAAATTGACAGCTACTCAGAAAAAATTATTAGCTGATGTTAGGATTGAAGAAGAAAAATAGCTTTACAAGATTTTATTGTTGTGCTAATATTCTATTTGGCTATTGTAATAGTCAAAATAAAACGGTATTCCGCTGTCGTAATAATTGGCATGAGTGCTAGTTGGAAGGATGTTATTATTTATGCGTCAAAACGAATTAATTTCAAAAATTAACAAGGAACAACTTAAGAGTGATGTTCCAGAATTTAGAGCTGGAGACAACGTAAAGGTTTCAGTTAAAGTTGTTGAAGGTACTAATGAACGTATCCAAGTATTCGAAGGTGTTGTTATCAAACGTCACGGAACAGGTATTCAAGCTACATACACTGTTCGTAAGATTACTTCAGGTGTTGGTGTTGAACGTATTTTCCCATTACATTCACCACGTGTTGCTAAGTTAGAAGTTACACGTCGCGGTGCTGTACGTCGTTCTAAGCTATACTACCTACGTGATCGTCATGGTAAATCAGCTCGTATTAAAGAAGCACGTCGTCGTTAATATTAATTTTCGACTAATAAAAGCCTACAATCAATTGATTGTAGGCTTTTTTCTATAGATTTAAGTCTTGTTTATAATTCAATTTTGAGAAATCAGTAGACATTGAGATTAATTGGTATGCCAGTTTTTGATATTCTTTAAGGACATTTCTGGCATTGCTATTACACATTTTGGTTAAATACTTGGATAAATCTTCTTGATCATTATATTCGCTATCTATTTTTAATATAAATTGTCTCATGTTGATGTTTAGTTTTTCTTGAGTATTCTTTAAAAGGTCATTTAATTGTAAGTAATGTGGATCTACTAGTACTCCAACAAGTTTAAATATCCAATATGCTGACTTAGGATTATATTCTAACTTTCCTTTTTTATACTCACTTAAAGTATCATTAATTCCAGCAAAAAATGGAACAAAAACACTTTGTGCAGCAACACCCATGGAAAGCCAATGAATTCCTGCTACTTCAGGAGGCATTTTAGGCCTTATTTGCAATACGTGAGATTCTTGAGTTTTGGCTAGACTAACAGGACGATATTTAGTTTTATCTTCTTTAGATCCATTACCAATAGGGTCATAAGGAGTACCTTGATAATGTGATGATAAAAATGATTTAGCATCATCAATTGATAATAATTTTGATGCTTTTCTTATAAATGGTAAATCATGGCTTTCCGGATGCTGTTTAAGTTCTGGATTGAACATCTTTTGTCCATACCATACTCTAGGATTATTATAATAAACATCTGTTAAATTATGAGTTCCAAATATATGTCTAAAATTAAATTCTCCATTTATATCTGGGTTTAAATGGTTCTTTTTTACAAAGTCTTGGATCCCGTTTGACCACATAAAATTATCTTTATCGTTAAAATTAATTTGTCTGATAGATATTTGATTAGATACAACTGCATAACAATCATTGGGAATTTTCATTGCTACCCAATGATGTCCAGACCCAGTTTCTAAATACCATACTTCCTCGTTATCAGAAAATAAAATTCCATTAGATTCACAAGTACCATATTTACTAATAATATTTCCTAAACGCTTTACACCTTGTCTGGCAGATTTAATGTATGGTAAAACAACTGTTACCATTGCTTCTTCGCCAATACCATTTTTTACTAAAGGATCATATCCCAGTACATGATTATTAGCATATGCACTTTCTGTAGCACTCATTGAAACCCCATACTCGTTAATACCATCTTCTTCAAATTTGCCATACTTATCTGTCCACTCAGGGGTAGCAGTGTATTTATATTGAATTTTAGGTAATTTAATCTGAAATTTATTATCATTAGATTTAAATTGTTGATATTTGTGAAACTCTGTATGTTGATGAACAACAAAATGCTTAGGCCAAGTAGCTTTACAATCTTCATTTCTACCAATGATAGTAGATCCATCAATTGAAGCATTTTTACCAATTAATATACTAGTACAAGCAGAATAATTTGGATACTGTGACAAATAATCGCTTCCTTTCAAATGATTACTAACATTGTATCATTAATTATTGAGTATATTATAAAATTGAACTGGGTATATTTTTCAAGTATAATTTAATTATTATTAAAAATTAGGAGCGATAAATATGCCAATCGTACATATTGATTTAATTGAAGGAAGAAATGAAGAACAAATTAAAGGATTAGTATCAGACGTTACAAAAGCAATTGTAAAAAACACAGGAGCACCTGCTGAACATGTACATATTGTTTTAAATGAAATGCAAAAGAATAGATATAGTGTTGGCGGAAATCTAAAAAGCGATGAAAAGTAAATTAATGGAGTAATATTATGAATGACAAACAATATTTAATGGCGATAGATGAGGGAACCACTAGTGCTCGTGCCATCTTGTTTAATCATGAAGGTAATATTGTAAATAAGTCACAAAAAGAATTTAAACAATATTTTCCTAAATCAGGATGGGTAGAACATGATCCTAATGAAATATGGAGTGCTGTACAATCTGTTATTTCTGAAACACTTATTAAATCAGAAATTCCACCTTACAAGATTCGTGGCATTGGAATTACTAATCAACGTGAAACTACCGTTGTATGGAACAGAATTACAGGAGAGCCTATTTATAATGCAATCGTTTGGCAATCCAAGCAAACTAGTAATATTGCTGATAAATTAAAAGATGGTGGATATTCAGACATTATTCATCAAAAAACAGGTTTAGTGATAGACTCGTATTTTTCTGCTACTAAAATAAAATGGATTTTAGACAATGTTAAAGATGCCAGAAAACTAGCCAATCAAGGCGACCTACTTTTTGGAACAATTGATACTTGGTTATTGTGGAAATTAACAGGTGGGCATGTGCATGCGACTGATTATTCTAATGCTAGTCGAACGATGCTATTTAATATTAATTCTTTAAAATGGGATAAAGAGATATTAGATTTATTGGATATTCCTGAACAAATGTTGCCTAAAGTTAAATCTTCTTCAGAAATTTATGGTTATACATCTGGTTATAATTTCCTTGGAGTACAAGTTCCAATAGCCGGAATAGCAGGAGATCAGCAAGCAGCATTATTTGGTCAATTAGCTTTAGAACCTGGTAACATTAAAAATACTTATGGAACTGGTGCATTCATTGTGATGAATACTGGTAATAAGCCGACTTTGTCTAATTGTGGATTGTTAACTACAATTGCTTATGGTTTAGATGGTAAGATTAATTATGCTCTAGAGGGTAGTATTTTTGTTGCAGGTTCAGCAATTCAATGGTTGAGGGATGGTATGCGTATCATTAAAAATGCTAGTGAAACTGAAAGAATGGCTAAAAATACTAATAATGATCATGATATTTACGTAGTTCCTGCTTTTACTGGATTAGGTGCTCCATATTGGGATCAAGATAGTAGAGGTTCTGTTTTTGGATTGACTAGAGGGACAACAAGAGAAGAATTTGTTAAAGCAACTTTAGATTCTTTGGCTTACCAAACTAAGGATGTTGTTGATACCATGTCTAAAGAAACTGGCTTATCTTTAAATAAACTTAAGGTAGACGGTGGAGCAGCACAGAATGATTATCTTATGCAATTTCAATCAGATATTTTAAATGTTGACATTGAAAGATCTAGTATTGCTGAAACTACTGCTTTAGGAGTAACTTATTTAACTGGCTTAGCAGTTGGTTATTGGTCTAATATTGATGAAATAAAAGAAAATCATAAATCTTCAGATGATTTTAAGTCTCAACTTACTGATGATAAGATTAATAATTATTATGAGGGATGGCAAGCAGCTGTTAAAGCCACTCAAACATTTAGAAAAATTAAAAATAGATAATAAAAAAGCTTTCATAAAATTTATGAAAGCTTTCTAAATTTTAAAATATTCTTTTAAGTATTCTGCTAGTCCATTATGATTATTATCAAATTTTGTAACATCATCGGCAATTTCTTTTATTTTAGGTTGACCGTTTTTCATGGCAACCCCTAATCCAGCATATTTAATCATAGATTCATCGTTAAATTCATCACCAAAAGCAATGACATCATTTTGCTTAATTCCATAATAATTAACTAATTTTTCAATTCCAGTGACTTTGCTGACTCCTTTAGCGGCTACTTCAATGATTGGATCTTTTCCACCCCAAGGAGATACTTCTAATATGTCACCATAATTTTGTTTAACATAATTGATAAAAGTTTCTTTCTTTTGTTTATCTACATGAAGAGTTAAGCAAATGGGATTTTCTGTTAATGTATCTTTAGATATGATTTCATCTTTTGATAAATTGGTGGGAAAGAACCCAACAGACTCATCTGCAGATTTATTTGCTAAAAATAAATCTTTTCCTTCAACAGTCATAAGGTTAATACCAATTTCTTTACTCTTGTTTAATAACTCAAATACTATATTTTTATCTATATTGTATTGGTAAGCTTCAGACCAAACAGATGTTGGATTATAACCTAAACTACCGTTAAATGTAATCATTGGGTTATTGAAACCTAATTGGTTGTATAGATGTTCTACTAATCTTGGAGGACGACCAGTTACAATATTTACCATATTGCCTTTAGAAATAACTTTTTGAATAACATTAATCGTTTCTTGAGAAATTTCTGAATTATTGTTTAACGTTGTACCATCTAAATCAATGGCAATTAATTTTTTATTCATGATATTTAATCACCTCTATTTTTACAGTAATATTAATATACTAACCAAAAAATATTTAATCGTCAATTAATTATAAAGGAGTTTTATTTTGCAATTACCTTTAGATTTTAAAAAAAAGTATAAAAAATTGTTAGGAAATGATGCTGAGTCATTTTTTAATAGTCTAGAATCATCAACTAATCCTGGATTTAGAATTAATCCATTAAAAGAGAATTTACCAGAAAATGAAGATTTAACTCATCCAATTGAATATTGCCAATATGGTTATTATGGAGAAATTAATGGAAAGAGTGTTGATCATCAAAGTGGTGCTATATACTCTCAAGAACCCAGTGCAATGTATGTTGGAGAAGTAGCTGATGTTCATCCTGGAGAAAAAATCTTAGATTTATGTGCGGCGCCTGGTGGAAAAACCACCCATATTGCTAGTTATATGAAAAATGAAGGGACTTTAGTTACCAATGAGATAGACTATAAACGAGCGAAAATTCTAGCTGAAAATGTAGAAAGATTTGGAATTCAAAATGCTATTGTTTTGAATGAAAATCCCAATAATCTCGCCAAACATTTCCCTAAATTTTTTGATACTATTCTTATAGATGCCCCATGTTCTGGTGAGGGAATGTTTAGGAAAAATCCCGATGCCACTAAATATTGGAATTTAGAATATCCAATAGAGTGTGCAAACAGACAAAAAGATATACTAAAACAAGCAATTAAAATGCTTAAACCAGGTGGTAAAATAATTTATTCTACTTGTACATTTGCTCCTGAAGAAGATGAACAAATTGTTTCATGGATGATTAATAATCTTGATTTGACTATTGAACCAATAAAAAAATATTCTGAAATGTCATATGGACATCCTGAATGGTCAGATGGTAATGAAGAACTAAAAAATACGGTTAGATTATTTCCTAATAAGTTTAAAGGAGAAGGTCATTTTATTGCCAAACTAGTAAATTCAGAAAAGGGTAATCCTAAAAAGATAAAAAAATTATTAAAAGGTAATTTAAGCTCTGAACAAAATAAATTATGGAAACAATTTGTTAGTAAAAATATGACTAATTTTATACCTGAAAATCTAATTACTTTTGGCGAACAATTATATACTTTTGAAAAGGGACTTCCTGAACTTAAAGGATTAAAAGTTATGCGACCTGGATTACATTTAGGAACATTTAAAAAGAAAAGATTTGAACCTAGTTACGCTTTAGCTTTATCAATTCATAAAGATTTATTTAATAAAGAATTGAATGTTTCAAAAGAAGAATGGAAAAATTATGTACACGGTGATACGATTAGTTGCGATAAATCCTTAGAAAAAGGCTGGTATCTTTTAATTTGTGATGATCAACCATTCGCTTTTGGAAAGGTTGTAAATGGAATAGTTAAAAACTTTATGCCTAAAGGATTAAGATTTAAGGCTTAAAAATTGGACTAAAATGGTCCTTTTTTTATTTTTAGTAATAAATAAAAAGTTACTTTAACTTAAAATAAAAAACAAAAAAAGAAAATCAATATGATAAACTTCTTTGTTGTAAATATGCAACTAAATTACTATCTAAAACAAGCTTTTGTTGTTGTAATTCATAAATTGTTCTGCAAGAAAGTAGGGCCATTATAATTTTTAAACCATTTTTAAATTCATTAATAAGATTTATAGTTTCTTCAACACCATTTTTAATAACACTGTTCAATATAAAACCAGACATTCCAACAGCATTAGAACCCAAAGCAATAGATTTGGCTATATCTAATGGATTTCTTATGCCTCCAGATGCAATTATAGAAAGATCATTTGAAAAACTATAAGCTTCAAGTAAAGATTCTACAGTAGTTTGGCCCCAATTAGACAAATAATTTAACTCTTTATTATGTCTTCTAAAATTTTCAATTGTAGCGAAATTTGTTCCACCACGACCACTAATATTAATATTTTTAACACCGATATTTTTTAATTTCTGAATTGTTTCTTTTGCCATTCCAAAACCAACTTCTTTAACTATGACAGGTATATTAACATTATTAACAATATTTTGAATGTTATCTAACCAATAAAATTTACGATCTCCCTCAGGCATAATTAATTCTTGGGCAACATTAACATGAATCTCTAGGGCATCAGCATTAACCATTTTGATAACTTTTTTAGCATCGTATAAACTATGAGAAGCACCAATATTTGCAAAGATAGGTCCATTATAATTTTGTCTTGTGATAGCAAAAGATCCAACAGTACTGTTATCTTTTAATGCTATACTTTGAGAACCAGTTGCCATTGCAATCCCAGTAGCTTTAGCAACTTTAGACAACTTATCATTTAATTTTTTTGTATAATCACTTCCACCAGTCATGGCTTCGATATAAAAAGGAAAATCTAATTTTAAATCTTGAATGTTAGTTGATAGATCAATTTCATTTAAATCAATTTCAGGTAAACTTTGATGTATAAATCTAACATTATCAAATCCTGATTTACTATGGTTATCAAAAAATTTTTCTGCTAAAGATACGTGTTCATTTTTTCTTTGAGAATGTTGACTGGTCATATATACACCTTCTTTATAAATTCTTATGAATTTTTAAATTTAAACGTTTAATATCATTATTTTTCCATTCGTCTATGATTTTATCTTTAGATGATTGTTTATCAATGATTGCAATACCACAATCTCCACCACCAGCTCCTGATGATTTAGCTGCACCATGATTTTTAATAGCAATTTGACATAATTTATTTAATTTAGGAGTCTCGATATTAATGCCAGTACATTTACCTAATTTGTTTAAAAGTAATCGATTTACTAATATCTCTTTTTGAATTAACCTAAGACTCTTTTTATGAAAACCGCTTATCATTCTATTTATACATTTTTTACTGTCAGATAAGAATGTATTATAATCTTTTTTATCATAATTTTTTTCAACTTTATTAACTAACAAAGAAGTTGAAGCTGGAGTTCCAGTCCAACCAATTAATAATTCCAAATTAGCTGGTGGGGTTAGGGGCTCAATTCTTAGTTCTGGCCAAATTAAATTAATTAACTCTTCAACTTTAATATTTCTATGCTTCTTTAACCAATTACGATCAAAAGAACTATAAGCTATCCATCCACCATAAACACTAGCAGCAATATCTCCCAATGAACCATTACCTTGTACATCTAGGTGTGCAATGGATGATAATTTAAAAATTTTTTCTAAGCTAATATTTAAATCATAATACTTTAATATAGCCTTAACAATTCCAACAGTCACTGCAGCAGATGATCCTAATCCATATTTCTTTCCATCTGAACTATTTAAAGAACTATCAATATTAATGTCAAAGCAATTCAATTTATATCCCAAAGAACTAATATAATTGAATGTAATTTTCATTGCAGAAATAACGTATTCAAAATTATTAATATTATTGCTAATCATTTGAAATTTATTATTTATAATATTCCATTTGACTATACTATTTGGATATTGTTTTGAATTAATCTGGCCATAAACATTATTAGTTTCATTTATATTTACAGTAATAAATTGATTAAGTGCTACAACAATAGATGGCATTCCTTTTTCTACAACTGCATATTCTCCAGCAATATATAATTTACCAGGAGCTTTAACAGAAATCACAACAACCATTTCCTTTCTAATAATAATCCAATTATAAATATTTAATGCCTTCACCTGGCTTAGATATCTTTATCTTTTCTTCATCAAATGATTGAAGTAATTCAGACTTAATTTTTTTAATATTTTTACTTTGACAAATTATTTTAACATTAGGACCCGCATCCATAGTGTAATAACATTCAATGCCTTTATCTCTTAGTGCTTTTATATGATTTATAACTAAAAGACTATCTTTATTTAAATAGAGATAAGAAGGGTCAGAACTAAGAGTCAAAGAATGCATACGCATAGAATTTAATTCGGCTGTTTTTCCTAGAGCAGTAAAATCATTATTATAAATTGCATCCTTAACTGTTTCAAGATCTTTTGTGGTTTGTTTTTCCCAAGCAGTATAGTAAGGAGAAGTATTAACAGATATCTTCATTCCTTTTCTACTACTAATTTTCTTGGGTTGATTATCTAAGATAATTGCAATCATATTTATATCCATTTTAACAGGATTTTGGATACTGACAGCATATGAATTTTTATCATTTGTGCCTTTTTTCCATTCAGCAAATCCTCCGTATATAGATCTAGTAGCAGAACCTGAACCGCGTCTTGCTAGTTTAGAAAGCTCTTTATCATTTAAATTTAATCCCGCTGCTTTACTAGCAGCAGCAGCTAAAGCTGCAAAACCAGAAGCTGAAGATGCTAGGCCTGCTGAAGTAGGAACGTGATTATAAGAAATAATTTTAGCAAAATTATTTATATTGGATAAGTTTCTAACTATATCCATAAAATTAGTAATAGATTTTATACTATCAACTTTTTTATTATCTAAATACATAGTATCTTGATGTAAATTATCATCAAAATTAACCGTTGTTTCAGTATAAAACTCGTCTAAAGTTAATGAAATACTACTATTATTGGGAATAATTAATTTTTCATCTTTTTTCCCCCAGTATTTAACCAAAGCAATGTTAGTATGTGCTCTTGCAGTAATAGGGTTATTATCTAATGACATATTTTAATTTCTCCATAGAATTAATTATTTAAAAGGTTGAATCCAAGTATCTAAAGCACCGGCTTTAGTTAAAGCATTAGCTATTGATTCCGCTTCATTATCATTTCTAGCTAAAGCTATAATACATCCACCAAGACCACTACCAGTTAATTTGGTTCCTAATGAACCATTTATATTAGCAATCTCAACTAAATCATCTATTTTAGAATTACTTATTTTTAAATTCTTTAATTCTTTTTGATTTTCAGACATTAATATTCCTAATTCTTCTGGATTATTTTTTTCAATGTCTTGTCTGGCTTTTGTTACCAAATTACCAATCTTATTTATTGATTTTTGTGTTCTTTTATTATCATTTATAAGTTGCTGTTTAACGTAATTAATTGCAATATCAGTACGACCCTTAATACCTGAATCTGCAATTACTAGTGTTGCATTTAAATTAAAATTGATTTCTTCTAATGTGTCGTTTCTAATAAACCATACTGGATTATCAGCTCCAGTAGTGGCACTATCTAATCCTGAAGGATTACCATGTGTAATGGTTTCTTCAACATCACTTAACTTCAGTAGTTCTTCTTTACTAATATTGGTATCAAAGTAATTATATAGAGCTCTTATAATTGCAATCGATGTTGCTGCTGATGATCCCATTCCTCTTTCAGAAGGAATTTCGCTATCAATTGTCATTTCAAAGGATTCATCTGTTTTATTAATTTTTGTCAAAATAGTGTTAACTAAATTTTTAATTCCTAATAAATCATTTGGAACCTTTTGAATAGGGCCAATATAATATTTACTATTTAATAATTGACCAGCATCTATTTCATTAATTTTAATTTTTAATTCTATCTTAGGAATAGGGAGAGCAATAGCTGGTTGATTATATACCACACTATGTTCACCCATTAAAATTATTTTGGCATGACTTTTACCAAAAGCTTGTTTTGTCAATGTTATCGCTCACTTTCTCTCGATAATAATATTATCATATAATTAATATAATAAAAATAACTTAAATTATTTATTTGAGTTGCTTAAAAAATAGATAATAATTGGTAAAATGTAGTATCATTAATATTAATGATTAAAGCAAAGATTGGTGGATACAATAATGAGTAGTACAATTTTTTCAGTAGTAGATATTGAAACTACTGGAACTAGTCAATCGAACGACAATCGTATAATCCAATTTAGTTGTACATTTGTTAAAAATAAAAATATTATTGGATCGTTTAATTCATTTATAAATCCAGAAATGGATATACCTAGTGACATAACAAAGTTAACAGGTATCACAAATGAATTAGTTAAAAATGCTCCTACTTTTAATGAATTTGCAAGTAAAATTTCTTCATTGCTAAAAGATACTGTCTTTGTTGCTCATAATGTAGATTTTGATTTTCCATTTATTAATAAAGAATTGGATAGAGTAGGCCAAAAAATGATAGATAACATGGCAATCGATACTGTTACTTTAAGTCAATTATTATTACCAACAGAAAAAAGTTATCGACTAATTGACCTAAGTCAAAATTTAAACATTTTACATCAACATCCTCATTCTTCTAGTAGTGATGCTTTTGCCACAGCAAAATTATTAATAATTTTATTTAATCAAATTGAAAAGATTCCTAAAAAAACTATTAAACAATTAATATCAATAAATCCAACATTGCCTAAAAATACAATCGATATTTTTAAATATGCATATAAAAATAATGTAGATATGTTTAATGACAAATTATTGGATATTAATCGACTAAAAATAAGAAAAATTCAATATAAAGAAAGATTGAAAATAAGAAAAATAAATTATCCTGAGAGTAAAGGTAAACAAAAAAACATATTCAATGGAGTATATAAATGGAATTCTGAAGAAAGTAAACTTATGAATTCTATTTATGATAATTATAAAAACAGTGATAATTCAAAAAATTTATTGGTAGAACAAAATAATGAGTTAGATTATGATTTAGGATTCTTATTTCCTTTAGTACATTTATTAAATAATGAAAATAAAATAGTTGTTGCCGTTCATAAACATTCAATTCATGAAGATTTATCTAAAACAATTAATAGAATTAATAAAATAACAAAAAATAATTTTAAAAAGTTAGTTTTACATTCAATAGATGATTATATAGATCTAAATAAATTTAGAGATGCCTTAAACATTAAAAGTAATTCTAAACAAACAGAATTTTTAAAATGTAAAATTTTAATTTGGTTAACTTTCACTAAAACTGGTGACCTACATGAGCTAAATTTGGATATGAAAAATGATCAAAATGTATTCCTAAAAACTATTGGTAATACTAATAACAAGGGTTACTACATGAATAAATTAAAGAATGATTTTAATAATTCAAATGTAGTAGTTATTTCACATGAATATTTATACAATAATCGTCATATGCTAGCAAAGTATAAACCATACTTAGTTATAAAAGATGCTGTTGATTTTAATAAACAAATATTAAAGCATTATCGTGTTAATTTTAAAATTAATCAAAACAATATTTTAATTCGTCATGCTCAATATCTTTTATATCAAACCCATAATAAAAATTTATATGATATTTTTAAGGATGATAAATCAAATATAAAATTAGTACAAAATATAGATTCTTTAATTAAAGAATATGAAAATTATGCATTGAAACTACAAAAGAGTTTCGAAGAATCATTTATAAATAAGCGAAACTTTATTACCTTAAAAAAAGGTTTTAAAAATCCAATTAACAATATTGAGCTTGTTAATTTTATTAAACATAATAAAGAATATATTGATAAACAGTCTTCATTAATTAAGCAAATAAGATCATTATCTAAAAAGATTATTAAAAGCAATGGCACCTTAAAGAGTAGTGAAAAAGCTATTATAACAACTTTTAACGACCGTATTTTTAATCTTAATAAATTCTTTAATAATAATATTTTATTAATTAAAAATCTCGTTTATATGGACAAAAAAGTAACTTTTCAAAATTATTTAAATGTAGATAAAAATGCTGATAATAGTACTTTAGTAGGTGGATTAATTAAAAACGACGATTTATTAAAAAACAAAATTTATACTTTGTTTTTTAATATTTTATTCATGGATACTGCAATTTATTCATCAGACAAATCAGAATTTATTTTAAACAAACTCGAGTTGGATAATAATAATACAAGTATGATTAAAAGTTCATATCAGACTAATTTAAATAATGATTATAAGATTTTTTACAATAATAACAAACAGGAAATAGATTTAAACACGTTAGATCTTGAAAATAATAACACATTTATTATGGCAAATACTCAAGAAAAAATAGATGAAATTTATGAAAATATAAAGCAAAATGGAAACGATAGTTTATTAGTGTTATGTCAAAAAATTAATGGGAATAAGGATAAAATAATTAAAAAATTTACCAATTCAAAGGGTGCAACAATTATTGGTAATTATGATTTATTTATGTCTATAAAAAATATAAATAAATCAATAAATCGTTTAATAGTTCAAAGCATAAATTCTAGTGATATGTATAATGAAAATAGTAATTTAACAGATTTATATAATCTTATGATTAAAAATTCTATTAAACATATTATCCAGCTATCGAATAATAAAGGGGTTATTTTAATAAATGACTTTTCATTAATTAATGAAAATAGTATTAAATCTCTTAAAAATATGATCTCTAATCATATAAAAATGTTTAAAATAGATAGTAAAAACGAAATAAGAACATTTAATAATTTCTAGGAGGTTAGTAACATGAAATTACCATCCGTAAATGTTAAATATATTAAGAAAAGTTATAAATGGATTATATTTTTAATATTTATTATTATTTTAATGATAATAGGTTTCTTTTTATGGGCACGTCAACCTTTAGCTAATGCAAAAAGTCAGGCTAAAGGTATTGCTGAAAAAAAAGCTAAAATAGTTAAATTTGATAAATTTTTTATGTCTGATTTAAATAGAACCTATTATACCATTCAAGGTAAAGATAAATATCAAAATGAAAATTATGTAATTATCGATAAAAAAACTGGCAATATCAACATTGTCCCATTAAAGAATACTATTTCTCAAGATTCTGCAACTAATATTGCTAATAGTAGAATTAATATCAACAAGCTTATTAGTACAGCACCAACTTTATTTAACAATAAACCTGCGTGGTTAGTTAGTTATTTTGATAATAAAAATACATTGTGCTATATAACTATTGATTTAAAAAATGGAAAAGTTATACAATCAATTTCTAATGTGTAATTATGAAATAAGGTGATATATTTATGGATAGATTTGCAAAATTGTTGTTACAGTCAGGACAAACTAGTATTTCTAACTATTTATTAAAAAATTATACAAAATTAGGAATGAATAGTGATGAACTAATCATGTATTTGCAAATTAAAAGAAACATTGATATGGGAAATTATTTACCAGATATAGAAATTATTATTAATGCTACAGGATTCTCGAAAAATAAAGCATATGAGATATTGCATGAACTAATTCAGAAAAAAATAATGCAAATTAAAACATTAAAAAATAAAAATGGACATTCATTTGATGTATATGATTTTGAATTAATGTACGACAAATTAAGTCAATTAAGTGATGTATCTGATGATATTAATCATAAAGATAAGGTTGCAGAAAATACTAATAAAGAAAATAATATGACTGCAACTGAAAGAAAAAATGTATTTAAACAAATTGAATCTGAATTCGGTAGGCCACTTTCTCCAATGGAACTGGAAGAAATAAGTGCTTGGATAGATAAAGATAAGTATGATACTAAATTAATTTCACTTGCCTTAAGAGAAGCTGTATTAAATCAAGTTTATAGTTTAAAATACATTGATAGAATATTGATCAATTGGAATAAGTCTAATATTAGAACTCCTGCTGATGTTGAAAATATGAGAAATAAGCGGGAAAGTCATAATAAGTCAAGAAATAATAAATCAAACAATAATGATGACTTTAAAATACCTATAATAAAATTAGATAAATAAAAGAATCCCGTACCTATTAAATAAGGTACGGGATTCTTTTATTTATCTGGATGAAGTATTAAACTTACTACTTATTAGTGGTTGAATCATTTTGAATAGATTGATGACCATTCTTAAAGTATTCATTTAATCCATTTGATTTAACAGATGTAACATCATTAGGTTTAACCCAATCTTCATTAGATTTATTTTGAGAAATATACTGCATTTCGTATTTATATATTCTTTGAGCAATTGCTGTTTGCTCAGCATTAATATAATTACCTGTTTGGAATTGATGATCATATCCTGTCCATACAGATAAAGAATAGTTTTGAGTGTATCCGGTAAACCATGAGTCCATAGCTGCATAAGAAGGTAAATAACCTTGATATGATCCTTCAGGATATTGAGTAGTACCAGTTTTACCAGCTTCATATAGTCCTGGAACTTTAGCTTCGGTTCCTGAACCATAAGGCAAGTTCATAACACCCTTAAGCATATAATTCATCATAAATGCTGTAGAAGGTGACATAGCTTGAACTCCATTTGATGAAATATTATGAGATACATTATCTGGAGTGACAACTCGATTAATCAAGTAAGGTTTGTGATAAGTACCATTATTTGCAAAGGCAGCATAAGCAGCAGCTTCTTGTTCCGGAGAAATGTAAAGCCCAATACCATTTTGTAGGTTAAGAGTGCTATTAAAATTCATCCCCAATGAAGATAAGAATCTAGTAGCATTATTAATTCCTACATTTTGCAACGTCCTAATAGCTGGAATGTTTCTAGATTCAGCTAAAGCTTTACGCATGGTAATAGTTCCTTGATAACGATAATCAAAATCCTTTAATTGTACGTTAGTTCCTGGATAAGTGTATGGAGTATCATGAACTAATTGATAGGTTGGATAATTTAAATATTCAAGAGCAGGGCCATAATCCATAAGGGGCTTGGCAGTGGAACCACTAGATCTGTCTGTTTGAACAGCTCGATTTAATCCAAATTGAATATCAGTTTTACGACTACCAATCATTGCATTAACAGCACCAGTTTTTGGATCTACTAAAGTTGCTCCAACTTGCATAGTATCATTAGGGAATCCTACACGATTATCATTATTGGCTAAATCATACAATTTCTTTTGTGCAGATAAATCTAAATTAGTATGAACACTTAATCCAGATTGAGGATTATAACCACGGGATTTTAATTCTTGTATAACTTTACCAACATATGAATCAACATATTTTTCATTAACATTAGTTAAATCACTAGTTTTATGATTCTGAGTTAAACCATTTTTGATACTTTCATTTTTAGCTGCATTGGCTTGTTTAGCTGTAATAGTGTTATTGCTTGCCATCGCATCTAAAACAGTATCTCTTCTTTCTTTAGCTAATTTTGGATGATTATATGGATTGTAAAATGTTGGTGCTTGAGGCATCCCTGCTAGCATAGCAGCTTGAGCTAATGAAAGCTGATTTAACTTCTTACCATAATAGTATTCAGAAGCAGTTTGCATACCATAAACACTAGCATTATTGCCACCCATATAAACTTTATTAATATAGAATTCTAATATTTTTTGTTTAGAATATTTTCTTTCTACTTGTAAAGCTAGCCAAGCATCTTGAGATTTACGTTTAATAGTACGATCTTTATTGCTTGTAGAAAAAACAGATAGTTTTACAAGTTGTTGAGTTAAAGTCGAGCCACCTTGAGAAATATCATCACTAGAATGTAAATTAGTTAAAGATGCTCCTAAAATTCTAATAGGGTCAACCCCATGATGCTTATAAAAACGTCTATCTTCAATTGAAACGACAGCATCTTTTAACCTTTTAGGGATGTCTTTGGATTTAACATAATCTCGATTTTGAGCACCCATTCTATAAATTACATGATTAGAGTTATCATAAATTTTCGTTGAATTATCACTGGATAAAGAATTATAAGTGATTTTGGGAGCACTAGATGCATAATATGCAAATACTCCAGTTCCAATAATAATCATTAAAGAAACAAAGGCTAAAACACCTAAAATAGTCCTTTTTATTATTTTACCAGCACGACTCTTTTTATACTTACCCTGATTACGCTGTACACGCGTATTATCTTTTGAATCCCTTTGTGACATTATGATTCTCCTTTACTATTTAATAACTTGTCTACTGCTCTTAAATAGGGAATAGTAGGATTTAGTGAATATTGAATATTAATACCCAGTTTTCTAATTATATCCTTTTTTATTGATTTTTTTCCACCATTAAATTGATTGTCCCAATATGTAAATAAATCAGTGGCCTTAAATAAAAATAGCTCATCTGTTCGAACAAATTTAATAAGTGCAAAACAAAGGCCACCTTGTTGTACACATTGTCGCATATGTTCAACTTGATGTTTATGAAAATTAGCTAATGGAAAAGAAGTTTTATTTTTGGTTTCTTTCGCATCAAAATCAATATATTTTCCACGGTAAACCCCGTTATAATCGGTAGTAGAAGCTTTTCTAAAATAAGCTTCCTTAATCACAGCAGCACTACGCTTAGGATAATCAACTTTAACAATTTGAACAGGAGTGGGTTTCTTATGAATCACAGCTATATTTTTATGAAGATAATAATTATTGCTGTCATTAATTTCCTGTTCAAGGGTCATCCCACGATCACCATAAATAGTTAGTTTATGATGAGAATGTTGTTCATTATGATTCTTCTTTAAAGGTTTATTAGTAGAAACTTTATAAGATGAACCATTAGGATAATGAATTGCCATTATTACCACCTTTCATTTAATATATAATTATAATTCAAATTTTAATTAACAACATTATACCATTAGTACAAAAATCTTAATAACCTAGGAAGTGAAAAAATTGAGTAGATTATGGATAACTGGATATAGAAGCTATGAATTGGGAATTTTCAAAAATAATGATCCAAAGAAAACTGTAATCGATAAAGTAATTAAGGATAACTTATCACAAGAAATTATGGATGGTGTTGATTGGATAATTACTGGCGGACAATTAGGCATAGAGCAATGGAGTGTCGAGGTTGCAAATCAACTGAAATCAGAATATCCAGATGAGTTTAAAACATCTGTTATGCTACCATTTCAAAAATTTGGTGAAAAATGGAATGATGATAATAAAATGTCATTACAAAGATGTATCCAACATTCTGATTTTTCAGCTAGTGTTTCTAATGAACCATATAAATCACCAATACAATTAAAAGCATATCAAAAATTTATGTTAACACACACAGATAAAGCTTTATTAATATATGATTTAGATCATGAGGGTAAAACTAAATATGATTACAATCAAATCAAACAATATTCAGATCACAATGATTATGATTTAAGAATGATTGACTTTGATGATTTACAAGAAGCTGCAACAGAATATGAAAATAGTATAAAAAAATTCAAAGAATAGATTTGAAATAATTACATAATATGTTAAAATAATATTTGTTCGTGATTATTTCAGATATGAGGTGTGAAATATGAATAATATTCAATATACCACCAAAGATATTTTGCAAAAAGAATTTAAGCAAAAAATGCGTGGGTATGATCCTAATGATGTTGATACTTTTTTAGATAGTGTAATTAAAGATTATCAAAGTTTTGATAAAAATTTTAGTGATCTAAAAGAAGAAAATGAAAAACTAAAAGCAGAAATTAAAGATCTAGAAGGTCAAATTAATAACCAAAATAGTTATCAATTTAATCAAAGATCAGCAGAATTTGCTGCTAATAATCCACAACCATCTAATCATGAGCAGGTTAATAGTGTTGAAGCAGACTTATTAAAACGAGTTTCTAACTTAGAAATGAGAGTCTTTGGATCTAATTAATTAACCATTAAAATTGTATAAAATTGGTGTATATCCTGAGTAATCGCGGCTAACTTAAGTTGGCTGAGGAAAGTCCACTCTCGCACAAGCTGCGATGCTTGTAGTGTTCGTGCTCGGTGAAAAAATAAGCCGGGGGACTACTTATGTAGTAATGGCGAAGAAAAAAGCTAAGGATTTATCTATGCTTTAGTACTTCTGAAAGTGCCACAGTGACGATACAATATTGGAAACAGTATTGGTGGAACGCGGTAAACCCCTCGAGCGGGAAACCCAAACTTTGGTAGGGGAGCTTCACACACGGAAATTGAACCAAGTGTGGGGGAGAAACTTATGTTTCTGAGATAGATGATTACTACTTCAAAATTTTAAAGGCCTGACTTAATTTTGAAGCACAAAACATGGCTTACAGGGATGTACACCATTCAGGACGAGTGGAAGTTTTCTTCCACTCTTTTTTTATACTTAAAATTATATTTTTAATAAGAGGTAATATGAATGAAAAAATTTAAATTAATGGCAACTTGTGCAGCTGGGATTGAAGCCCTTGTTGGTAGAGAATTACGTGACTTAGGATATGAAACTCAGGTCGAAAATGGGCGTGTAAGATTCGAAGGTTCAATTGAAGATATTATTAAAGCTAATTTATGGCTTAGAACGGCTGATCGTATTGAAATCATTGTAGGGGAATTTAATGCTAAAACTTTTGAAGATCTTTTCCAAAGTATCAAACAATTACCATGGGATAAATTGTTACCAATGGATGCACAATTCCCAATGAATGGTCGTTCACATAATTCTACATTACATAGTGTTCCGGATGTCCAATCAATTGCTAAGAAAGCGGTAGTAAACAAATTAAGCGAAATTTACCATCGTCGTACACGTCTTCCAGAAACTGGTGCACTTTATAGTTTAGAAACTAGAATTAATAAGGATCATGTTATTGTAACTCTAGATACTACTGGAGAAAGCCTATTTAAACGTGGATACCGTGTAGCAAAAGGACCAGCTCCATTAAAAGAAAATATGGCAGCCGCATTAATTTTACTAACTAACTGGTATCCAGATATGCCTTTCTTAGATCCAATGTGTGGTTCTGGAACCATCCCTATTGAAGCAGCACTAATGGCTAGAAACATTGCTCCTGGATTTAATCGTGATTTCTCTTGTGAAGAATGGGAATGGGTAGATAATGAAATGGTATCTACAATCCGTGATGAAGCAGATAGTAAAGCCGATTATGATAAAGAAATTGATATTATGGCATCAGATGTTGACGGTAATTTAATTGATGCCGCAAAAGTGAACGCACAAGAAGTGGGCTTGCTACATGATATTCAATTTAAACAACTTGCTGTGCAAGATTTTAAAACAGATAAAATTAATGGAGTGGTTGTATCTAACCCTCCATATGGCGAAAGATTAAGTGATAAAGCTAGTGTAATAAAATTATATAAAGATTTAGGAAAAGTATTTAGACCTATGGATAGTTGGTCCAAATACTTCTTAACTAGTGATTTAGAGTTCGATAAATCATATGGACAAAAGGCCACTAAAACTAGAAAACTTTATAACGGATCATTGAGAACCGATTATTTCCAATTTTGGGGTCATAAAATTAGAAAGTAAAAGGTGAAAAACTTGAAAAAGAATATTGCAATTATCGGTGGAGGAATTGTAGGATCTACTACTGCATATTATTTAAGTAAGTTAGATCATAAACATGAATTTAATGTGATTATGTATGATGATGGTAAAGGTCAGGCTACCAAGGCGGCTGCCGGAATCATTTCACCATGGTTATCCAAGCGTAGAAATAAAAAATGGTACAATCTTGCTCGTGATGGAGCAACTTTGCTATCTGATATTGCTAAAGAAACTAATATGTCTAAAGATATATATGATCAATGTGGAACCATTATTACTAGGGATGACCAAGATAAACTAAATGATCTATACCAAAAAGCTTTAGTTAGAACCAAAGAAACAAAAACCATCGGTAATGTTTACAAACTAAATGCTAATGAGGTTAAAAGTAAAATTCCCTTATTAACTAAATCTTTACCAGGAGTATTGGTAACCGGTGGAGCAAGAATTGACGGTGGAAGGTTTGCTAAACATTTAAAAAACATTGCTCAGTCTAATAACTTAAAAATTGTAAACAAAAAAGTTGCCATTAATGATGAAGGAAAAATTCAATTAGAACAAGATTCCATTGAATATGATTACATCATTATAGCAACTGGTGCATGGATGAAAAAAACTTTATCTAATTTACCATTAGAAGTCGATGTAAGAGCACAAAAAGGGCAATTAATCGAGTTATCAACAAATAGTATACATTCAAATGCCAATATGCCAGTGTTAATGCCTGAGGGCGAAAGAGATTTCATTCCATTTAGTAATGGTAAATTAATTGTTGGCGCTACTCATGAAAATGACAAAGGTTTTGATTTACAACCAACAAGTGAAGTTATTGATGATTTGCTAGCTAGCGCTAATCGATTGGTGGATGGTTTAAATCAAGAAAACTTGGTTAAAATAAAAGTAGGTACTAGAGCATACACTTCTGATTTTGCACCATTTTTCGGTAACATCCCACAATATGAAAATATATTAGTTGGTGGTGGACTTGGATCATCTGGACTAACAACTGGTCCATTAATTGGTAAATTATTAGCTCATAGTATTGTAGATAAAAACAATATTGATCTAGACCAATACCGTAAGCCAATTGAAAATTACATTAAAAAAAATAATTAGTAAAAAGAATGAAGGGCTTGCTGCGCTAAATTGTGAGCACCTTCATTTTTTTTATCAGAAATCCAATTATTTATGACTAACAAAAACGAATCTTGTAATAACAAAATTTTATCTAATTGTGGCTGATAATGTTTTGCATAACGTTTTTCTAAACTTTCATAAACTATCTTGCTATCAGTATAGTAAATGATTGTTTCATTTTGCTTTGCGATTTCTTTGATTTTTTTAAAACCAATTAAACATGCTTCAAACTCCGCACTATGATTGTTTTTGGCATTTAATTTAGTTTTAATTTGCCTTTGATTTTTATCGTGAATTATAAGAATTCCACCAGAACTATCACCAGATTTGTTCATAGTAGCTGCATCAGTGTATAATTTAAACATAATATAATTTCTCCTATAAGAAGGTGTTTTTCTATGATAACCCAAAAACGAACATTTTTATATCAACCAGGAATACTTTCATCCATAATTACATGGAGTTGGACATTTGCCTTACTATTTGTGGGGATAATATTCTGGCTTGAAGTAACTCATTTTCAGCAAATAACATTATTCTTCTTTATAATATTTTTGCTATTTTCTATTTTTCAATTGTCATTTCGTAAAATAACTATTGAAAAAAATCAAATCACAATTGGTAGATTACTAAATCCAAGATGGATTAAAGTTAGCATTGATGATATTGATGATTACAGATTCACAAAGCATCGTGCTATTATCATAATTAATAATAAGAAACATGAGTTTTTATTACCAGTTAACTCAATTATTGAACTAAATAGTATAATTAGCAAAAAAGGATAAAGGAGTTGCACAATCCATGAAAACAGACATTGAAATTTCACAATCAACTAAACTAGATAAAATCAACTTAATTGCCAAAAAGTTAGGCTTGTCTGAAAAAGATATTGAAAACTATGGGGATTACAAAGCAAAAATTAATTTACCAATCAAAAAACAAAAAGATGGTAAATTAATTTTAGTAACATCAATCAATCCAACCGCTGCTGGAGAAGGTAAGACCACTCTAACTATTGGTTTAGGGGATGCTTTCAATCAAATTAATAAGAATTGTGCAATTGCTTTAAGAGAACCTTCATTAGGACCAGTTATGGGAATCAAAGGTGGTGCTACTGGTGGTGGATATGCTCAAGTAGCTCCAATGGAGGATATTAATTTATTTTTCACTGGTGACTTTCCAGCCATTACCGAAGCTCATGATACTTTATCTGCATTAATTGATAATCATATTCATCATGGCAACCAATTAAATATCGATCCTAGACAGGTCGAATGGAAACGTGTAGTAGATATTAATGACCGTGAATTGCGTCACGCAATTGTTGGATTAGGTGGACGTACTTCTGGTGTTCCACGTGAAGATGGTTTTGATATTACAGTAGCTAGCGAAATTATGGCTGTTTTATGTTTAAGTAATGATTTAAAAGACTTGAAAAATAAATTGGGAAAAATTTTAATTGCATATACTTATGATAAAGAACCAATAACAGTAAATGACTTAGGTGTTACTGGAGCACTTGCTTTATTATTAAAAGATGCTATTAAACCAAACTTAGTACAAACACTAGAACATACCCCAGCATTTATTCATGGAGGACCATTTGCTAACATTGCCCATGGTTGTAATAGTATTTTAGCCACAAAAGCAGCCATTCATTCTGCCGATTATGCCATTACTGAGGCTGGATTTGGGGCTGACTTAGGTGGAGAAAAGTTCTTAGACATTACTGCGCCTAAAATTGGTAAAAACCCGGATGCAATTGTTATTGTTGCTACAATTCGTGCATTAAAGCTTAATGGTGGCGTTAACAAAAATGATTTAGACAATGAAAATGTTGAGGCATTATTAAATGGTGCTGATAACCTAGGACGCCATATTAAAAATATGAAGCAATATGGTAAACCAGTTGTTGTAGCAATTAATAAATTCAATAGCGATACTATTAATGAAATGAAAGCATTAGATCAATATATTAATGATCAAGGGGTTAAAGCAATTAATACCGATGTGTGGGACAAAGGTGGCAAAGGTGCTATTGATTTGGCTAATGAATTGGTTGCAGCTTGCGATGAGCAGCATGATTTTAAACCTTTGTATAACAGAAACGATGATATATTAACTAAAATTAATAAGGTAGTTAAAAACATTTATGGTGGCTCCAACGTTGAATTAAGTTCTAAAGCTCAGAGTCAACTTAAGGCCATTAAAAAACGTGGTTGGGATAAGATGTCCGTATGTATAGCAAAAACACAATATTCATTTACTGATAATTCTAAATTACTTGGTGCGCCTGATAATTTCACTATTCACGTAAGAGAATTACAACCTCGCTTAGGAGCTGGATTTATAGTTGCTTTAACCGGTAAAGTTCTTACGATGCCAGGATTGCCTACTCATCCCGCCGCATTAGACATGGACATCAATAATGATGGTAAAATTAAAGGACTATTTTAAAGGAGAATTATAATGCCGATATTTTATGCTATGTTGAGCATGATTTTTTTAATTGGTGCTGATCAAATTACTAAATATTTAATTGCAACTCATATTGCTGAAAATGATGTTACTAATTTAATTCCAGGGTTAATATCTTTTACTAATTTGCATAATAATGGTGCAGCTTGGAGTATCTTACAAGGACAACAATGGTTGTTTAGTTTAATTAGCATTGTTGCAATATTTGTAATTTGTTATTTTATGTATAAATTAAGGAACAAAAAAGTATATGAAATAAGCTTGGTAATTTTATTATCAGGAATAATTGGTAACTTTATTGATCGATTATTTCAAGGCTATGTTGTAGATATGGTGCAATTAGACTTTATTAATTTTCCAGTTTTTAATGTTGCTGATTCATGCATTACAATTGGAATTATAATTTTATTCATAGCAATATTAAGAGATGGTGATTTAAATTAAAAATAAACTTGAATTTTGTGCAACCGAAAACGATAAAAGACTAGACAAATCAATTGCTAATCATTTTAACGATATTAGTCGTTCAAGAGCAAAAAATTTAATTGAAGAACAAATGGTAAAGGTGAATGATGAATTAAAAAAGCCAAAATATGATTTAAAACAAGGGGATAATGTAGTTATTAATATCCCAGAACCTAAAACATTAGATTTAGAGCCAGAAAATATTCCTTTAGATATCGTTTATGAGGATAACGAAGTCTTAGTTGTGAATAAACCGCAAGGGATGGTTGTGCACCCCTCACCTGGTCACCCTGATCATACTTTAGTAAATGCTTTGTTATTTCATACTCCTTTATCCAATATTAATGGTACTTTTAGACCAGGAATTGTTCATCGAATTGACAAAGACACATCAGGATTACTAATGATTGCCAAAAATAATGATGCCCACAAGTCATTATCAGAACAATTAAAAGCCAAGAGTAATATTAGAGAATACGTTGCTTTAGTACATGGAAATATTAAAGAAGACAAAGGTAAAATCGATGCACCCATTGGAAGGTCTAAAAAGGATCGTAAAAAGCAAGCGATTGTAGACGATGGTAAGCATGCTGTAACTCATTTTAAAGTCTTGGAAAGATTAGGTGAATATACATTAGTATCATGTGTACTAGAAACTGGACGCACCCATCAAATTAGAGTCCATATGAAATATATTGGGTATCCCTTAGTCGGCGATCCCTTATATGGACCTAGAAAAACAATTAAGGGTAATGGTCAATTTTTACATGCTGCTAAGTTAGGTTTTAAACATCCTAAGTCTGGTAAATTAATGGTATTTGATGCACCATTACCTAAAATTTTTAAACAAACAATTAATAATTTAAGAAATAGAATAAAATAACTAGGAGGATAAATTTAATGTCAAAAGTTGTAGTAGACAAAATGGCAATGCAACGCGCATTGACTAGAATTACTTATGAAATTATCGAAAAAAATAAAGGGGTTAATAGTTTAGTAATCTTAGGTATTAAGACACGTGGTGTTTACCTAGCAAAGCGTATTGCTAACCGTTTACAAAAATTAGAGAATAAAGAAGTTCCAGTAGTACAGCTAGATGTAACTAAATATCGTGATGATGTTAAACATACAGCTGATGATCCAAAAGTTGCTGATGATGATAAAGTTTCTTTAGACAATAAAAATGTAATCTTAGTCGATGATGTTTTGTTTACCGGTAGAACTATTAAATCTGCTTTTTCTGCAATTTCAGAATTAGGTCGTCCTGACAATATCCGTTTAGCAGTATTAATTGACCGTGGACATCGTGAATTACCAATTAGAGCAGATTTTGTAGGTAAAAATATTCCAACATCTAGAACTGAAAAAATTAAAGTTCAAGTTAATGAAATTGATGGTAAAGATTCAGTAGAAATCATTGATAAGTAATTAATTCTTAAATATATATTTAAGGAGCATGCTATGGCAACACGTTATTTAATATTAGAAGATGGGACATCTTACAAGGGTAAAGCATTTGGATCGCAAGCCACTACAACAGGTGAAATTGTGGTTAATTCAAATATGTTAGGTTATCAAGAAATTATTACTAATCAAATTTATCATAATCAAATTATCACCTTTACTCAGCCATCGATTGGAAATACTGGTATTAATCATAAAAGTTTTGAATCTATTGTTACCAACGCAAAAGGCATTATTGTGCGTGAATACTCTAATATTTCTACAAATAGATTAGGTAATTTAACTTTAGATCGTTTTTTAAAGCAACATAATATTCCAGGCATTGCGGGGATTGATACTAGAGAATTAACCCATCGTATTAGAAGAAATAAGTCAATGAAGGCTAGCATTGTTGATGTTAATGATGAACATGCTTTTGACCAACTAAATGCAGCAGTATTAACTAATCAACAGGTAAAACAGGTTTCTACAAAAGCACCATTTCCTAATACAGGCGATGGCTATAACATTATATTAATTGACTTTGGCTTAAAATATGGCATTTTACGCCGTTTAGCTGAATTAGATTGTAACGTTATTGTGATGCCATGGAATACAAGTAGTAAGGAAATTATGGATTTAGATCCCGATGGAGTAATTTTATCTACCGGTCCTGGTTCGCCTAATGACTTACCTGAATCAGTACTAAATATGATAAGAGAGACTCAAGAAAAATTACCGATGTTTGCTATGGGGTTAGGACACGAGTTATTTGCGTTAGCTAACGGTGCTGAAACTTATAAATTAAATGTTGAGCATCACGGCAGTAATCATCCCATTAGACAAATTATCACTAATCAAATTATATATGCATCACAAAGCCAAGGGTATGCAGTCGATCCTAAATCAATCAAACATGATCAGTTATTAATAACTTTTATTGATTTAGTAAATGGAACTGTCCAGGGTATTAGGCACCGTGATTTTCCTTCATTTTCAGTTCAATTTTCTCCAGATGGTGGACCTGGGCCTGAAGATACTGTTGACTTATTCGAAGAATTTTTAGAAAACGTTAGCTCACAAAGGAGATAACTGAAATGTTTAATAATGAAATAAAAAAAGTCTTAATACTTGGAAGTGGTCCATCTTCGATTGGCAACGAAACTGAATTGGATTCTGCAGCTTTTCAAATGATGGTTGCTCTTAAAAGAAATGGAATTAAAACCTTAATTATGGACAATAATCCATTCTCTTTGACTATGACTGAAGTTCAATCTGCTAATACTTTTGTAAAAGAAATCAATTTAAAAAATGTATTAGAAGTAATTAAGAAATCAAAACCAGATGCAATTATTCCTACTGTGGGTGGCTTAAGAGCAATTCATATTACTCAGGAATTAATGAATCAAGGTATCTTAAGAGACTTGAATGTTCAAGTGTTAGGAATATCAGAAGCAGCATTAAAAACAGTTAATGATTCTAATCGAATGAAAACAGTCA
This sequence comes from Apilactobacillus micheneri, assembly GCF_006493595.1. Taxonomy (NCBI): domain Bacteria; kingdom Bacillati; phylum Bacillota; class Bacilli; order Lactobacillales; family Lactobacillaceae; genus Apilactobacillus; species Apilactobacillus micheneri. The sequence goes on from NZ_QUBI01000002.1 coordinate 137,371, forward strand.
TTCAACAATCGGATGAACCATGTATACCATCTAAGATTGTTAATAATGAATCTGAAGCGTTTGATGTAGTTAGACAAATTGGTTTTCCCGTTATAATTAAACCAATTAATCAAAAAGATTCTGTTAAACGAAAAGTATGTAAAAATACAGATGAATTATCTTACTTTTTGGAAAATACATTTGATGAACAAAATAAAAAATGTATAGTTGAAAAAAGTGTTGTGGGTTTTAAACAAATTGAAATGGTAGGGATTAGGGATGAAAATGGTACTAAGATTTTAGTCAACGGATTAGAAAATGTTGATGCCGTTGGTGTACATTCTGGTGATTCAATTGTGGTATCTCCAATTCAGACATTAACTGACATTGAATATCAGAACTTAAGAACGGCCACTTTTAAAATTATGGAAAATCTTGATATCGTAGGAGTATGCCACTTACAATTTGCTTTAAGTGCAAAAGATAATCTATATTTTATAACCAAGATTAATCCATTAGTAAATCAAAGTACCGCTTTTTCTGCGAGAGCAACTGGTTATCCATTAGTCTATACTTGTACTAATTTAATGTTGGGTAAACAGTTAAATGAAATTCAATTGCCGGAAAAATATAATCATTTAACCGCTGTTATGGAACCTTCCTTAGACCATATAGTAGTTAAAATTCCTATTTGGCCATTTGAAAATATCCCTCAGGCTAGTCAAAGACTAAATACTGTGATGAAATCTGTGGGATCAACGATTGGGGTCGGTAGGACTGTAGAGGAAGCTATGCTAAAAGCACTAAGAAGTTCGCAATTTAGTCCTAGAGATGTACTTCCAAGTATGAAAGATCTCGATAATGATGAATTAATTAACAGACTAATTCATCCTCAATCGAATCGATTGTTAGTATTAATTGAAGCTATTAGAAGGGGCTATCAGGTTGATGATTTAGAAGAATTAACTAAAATAAATCAATTTTATTTTTATAAATTAAAAAAATTATTGGATGTTGAAAAGTTAATCGTTAATCACCCCATGGATCTAAATACTATTGAGCATGCCCACCAATTTGGTTTTGGTGATGGCATGATGGCTGAAACTTGGAATATCCCTATCCAAAAGGTACGTGATATTTATCATCAATACAATGAGTATCCAACCTATAAGTCAATTGAATCTTCAGCTGGTGAATTAGAACAAAATATAGAATCTTTTTATAGTAGCTTTGAAAAAGAAAATGAATCGCATAAAGAGTCACAAAAAACTGCGTTAGTTATTGGTCGTGGCGGTAATAAATTAGGACCTAATACGGCAGCTGATTATTATACAGCAGAAGTGCTTATTCAATTACACAAATTAGGTTATAAAACAGTAGTAATGAATAATAATCCTAATGCTTTATCATTGTCACCACAAATTAGTGATAAACAATACATTGAGCCTATTCAATTAGGTGATATTTTAAATATCATTGAATTGGAAGAACCTGTTCGTGTTTTTGTTCCTGGTAATAGACACTTTTTAATGAAACAGTTAAAGGAATATACTGAATTAAATGTCCAAATATTACCACCTGATCAAGATACTGGTGTTATCTTACCTAAAAATGTGAGTTATGCACTAAATTTCTTTGTTACTAATGATAATAATTACTTTATTTCATCTGAAAAATTAATGAGTAATTTAAACAATGATTTGGATCATGTTACTAATTATGAGATGCCCTATATAGACATTGATTACAATCAATTAACAAAAAATATTAAAGAAGCATCTTTACACATTGATCAATCCAATTGGATTGGCTTAGTACAGATACTATTTAACGAAAAAGATAATGGAGAATCAGAGTATGTAGGAATTCGTCCATTAAGATTAACTGAAACCATCTTTTTAAGTAAAGCAACTGGTATTAATTGGATTCGTGAACTAGTTAAATTTTATACTAAAAGGTTCGATAGTAAAATTATTGATGAATTAAATACTAATCAAAATAGAATTACTACAATGCGTGCAACTTTTCCTTTTAAACAATTAAACATACACATTGACCATGGTAATAGTTCGCAAGAAATCGGTGCTAAATTAAAATTTAGATTAAAAGAGTAGGACAAGTTTCAAATTTAAAGATAAAATCCCAAAAATATAACGTATAAATGAAGTAAATTAAAAACTAAATATACAAAAAATGCTCATTAGAAATAATTGTTCTAATGAGCATTTTTTATAAACTATTTATTATTTGCTCTCAAATGTTTAACATCTGATTCCTTTGGTGTAACAAAAGCTGTCTTTTGTCCTTCATAAATAACTAAACCTGGTTTTGCACCATTTGGTTTTCTAACATGTTTAACTTTTACATAATCAACGGGAACGGTTGCGGAATCGCGTGCTTTAGAAAAATATGCAGCTAATTCAGCAGCTTGTTGAATTGTTTTTTCATCAGGATCAAATGACTTAATAATTACATGAGATCCATGAATCTTTTGTGTATGCAACCAAGTATCTCTTTTATCGGCATCCTTTAAAGTTAACTTATCATTTTGTAAGTTGTTTTTACCAACTAAAATTTGAATACCATTATCAGAAGTGAAGATTTCAGGTTTACTAATCTTTTGACGCTTATTCTTTTTAGATGCGTTTGGATTATGATTCTTCTTTAAATAACCTTCTTCCTTAAATTCTGTCTTAATATCAGTTAGATCAGCTGGATTTGCTAATTCAATTTGAGATAATACATTTTCAAAATATTCAATTTCTTCATTGGTTTTCTTTAATTGTTCATTAACATAGATAACCGCATTTTTAGATTTTTGATAACGCTTGAAATATTTTTGAGCATTCTCAGAAGGGGATAATTGATTAGACAATTTAATCTTTACTAATTTATTTTCATCATAGAAGTTAGGTAATTCAATTGATTTCATCCCACGTTCAATTTTATATAAATAAGTCGTTAATATTTCACCCTTAATTCTATATTCATCGGCTTTTTTTGTATTATCTAATGTTTTTTGTAGTTTCTTTTTCTTATTACGATTCTTCTTCAATTCATTTTTAGCGATATGAATTAAAGTACCACCTTGTTCCTTAACTCGATCTTTTTGAGCTCGACTAGCATAATATTTATCCAATAATTCACTCAGACTACTAAATTGGATATTTTTACTATTATTAATGAATGGGTAAACACTAAATTCTTCTTTGTTATTCTCATTAAATAAGAGGGTTGGTAATGGTTGGTTAAATTTTGCAAAGAATTTATTGAATAAAGTTTTGACGTCACCATCTTGGTGTAAATAATTGGCTAAATATAAAGAAGTGTCTTTTCCCAGTCCTTGAGTAATGTGTTGGATATTAGATGCTAGCAGCTCTTGATTAGGGTATTTGCTCTCTAATTCTTGAATTCTACTAATATCTGAATCACTAGTTTCAAATGGATCGAACATATTTTGTTTAGGTGGGGTAATGTATTGATCACCAGGTAATAAAGTACGATATCTATTTTTATCCGCACCGATACGCTTAACTGCATCTATAATTCGCATATCATCTTGTTTATCAACTAGAATAATATTACTATGTCTAGCCATAATTTCTACTATTAACAACATTTCTTTTAAATCACCAATTTCGTTTCTAGTGATAAAATGAAATCTCATGACTCTATCATTATCTACTTGTGACACTTTATTCAATATAGAACCACTTAGATGTTTTCTTAAAGTCATTGTAAAATTAGTAGGGACACTAGGGTTATTATAAGGAACATTAGTTACTTGGACTCTAGCATAGTTAGGATTGGCAGACATTAATAAAGGATAATTTTTATGATTAGCTCTAATTGCCATAATTACTTCATTATCATATGGTTGATTAATTTTTGATACTCTACCATTTGATAAAGTTTCGTTTAATTCTTTTGTCATTGCATGAGTGAATGATCCATCAAATGACATAATATCATCTCACTTTCGTTACTTTTGTCGACACATAATATTAGTATACATATTATATATATCATTATCAAAAAACCAATCTCACTTACGGTAATAGATATTTTAATGTTATAATTTATAAATAAATATAATTTTTAAGTAATTATTAATTTGAATTAAAGGGTGAAAAAACTAATAATGAAAATTGCAATTGTTACAGATAGTACTTCATATCTATCTAAAGAAGAACAAGAAAAATATAATATAAATGTAGTACCAATACCAGTAATTGTTGATGGAAAGAGTTACAACGAAGGAGTAGATATTTCCACAGAAGAATTCTATGACAAGTTACGTAACTCAGAATCTTTTCCTAGTACTTCACAACCACCTATGGGTGAAATGATTAACACTTACAATAAACTAGCTGATGAAGGTTATGATGCCGTTATTAGTATTCATTTAGCAAGTACTATTTCTGGATTTTATAATTCATTAGTATCTTTGGCACCCACTATTGAAAACATAAAGGTAATTCCTTACAATTCTAGGCTAACGGTTAAGCTAATGGGTAATCTAGCAATCGAAGCTGCAAAGATGGCACAAGCCAATCAAAATATTGATGATATTTTATCTAAAATGGATGAAATCAGAGCTACCATCAATGAAGTTTTCGTAGTAGACGATTTACAAAATTTAGTACGAGGTGGAAGATTATCTAATGCTTCTGCTTTTCTAGGAAGTTTATTAAAAATTAAGCCACTGCTTACATTTGACGATAAAACTAATGAAATCGTAGCTTTCGAAAAAGTTAGATCTCGTAAAAAGGCTTTAAAACGTACTGAAGAAATATTTAAGGAAGCTGTAAGCAACGTTGACTATCCAATTAAAGCAATGGTGATAAATGCTAATGATCCCGAATCAGGGGATGTTTGGGCCAAAAAAATTAAAGAAATGTATCCCGACATGACAGTAGAAAAAAGTTATTTTGGACCAGTCATTGGAACTCATCTTGGTGAAAAAGCTTTAGCTTTGGGATGGATGATTGATTCAGATAAATAAATTGTAACCAATTATTTTTAATGATATATTTTAATTGTTAACAAATATTAGGAGTAGGACTTTATGCGTTAAGTGCTAACGGAACGGAATGTGAACGTTAGACGAAAATTTAATTTGCGATATATTGTCCGCATTCGCCACCAATAGTTATATTATGTGTGCCAACTTTATAATTTGTCCGTGGCAGCTCCATTTAGGAGATGTCTTATGAGTATTAAGAAGAAATTTTTTAGTTTACCTAAGCTTAGAGTGTCTGATGTTACTATTATTGCTATAATGATGGCTTTAAGCTTTATTTTAAACAAAGTTGGAATACATACTCAATATATTGTAATTACGCCAACTTTTATTGTTACTGTATTGTTATGTTACCTATATGGACCAATATGGATGGCAATTGTTTTAGGAATAACTGATATTTTGTTCACTTTTATAGGTGGAAGTGGATTATATATTCCTGGTTTTACTATTTCTGCTATATTAACTGGATTTATATATGGATCTTTCTTGTTTAAAGATTATCAATTTAAAACAAGAAATTTAATTTCAGCTCAAATTATTATCAGCCTAGTTATTCATATTTTCTTAAATACACTTTGGTTGACGTTATATAATGGAATTAATTGGAAAGTTATAATCATTTCTAGATTAATTAAAGAATTAATTTTAGTTCCAATTCAATTAATCGTTTTGGTTGGATTATTCAATATTCCAACGGTTCAAAAATTAATTAAGGATCATTGGAACTAGTTAAAAATTGTTTTGTATAATAATGATTAATATTAAGATTATGATAAAGATTCATAATCTTTTTTCTTTAGAAAGGATCTTATTAAATGGCTAAAAATATATATGATTTTAAATTAACTGAAATGAATGGACAAACAATCGATTTTAATCGTTTTAAAGATAGGGTTATATTGATTGTTAATACTGCTAGCAAATGTGGTTTGGCAGGGCAGTTAAAAGATCTTGAGTATTTATATCAAAAATATAGTGATGATGGTTTTATTGTTGTAGGAGTTCCATCTAATCAATTTCATATGGAGTTAAAATCTAATCAAAAAACTAGTGAATATTGTCAACTACATTTTGGAGTTACTTTTCCAATGTCTAAACAAGCAAAAGTTAATGGCCAAGACGAATTGCCATTATTTAAATATTTAAAAGATCAATCAAAACGTGGAAGAATAAAATTTAACTATACCAAGTTTCTAATTGGTCGTGAAGGTAACTTAGTAAGAAGGTATTCTCCTTTTAAAACCCCTAAAAAATTTGAACAAGATATCATTAATGAAATAAATAATGGTTAATTAAAGTAAAGGGGTTATATATGAAATTTACTAAAAGCTTTTATACAATTGTATTTTCACTGATAGTCATTATAATTACTATTATAGCAATTATATTTTATCGACAATCAACAAATGTAAAGACTGTTAAAAAACAAGTCGGGATTAGTTTAGATTGTGCACGCTCATTTAAAGATGTGAACACTATTAAAAAATATATTAATGAAGTTCATGAATACAAAGGGACATACTTAACACTTCATTTAACCGACAATGAAAACTTTGCTTTAGAAAGTAATACATTGCATCAAAACACTAAGAATTCTTACTATAAGTCTGGTATATATTATAATAAAAAAACTAAACTACCATTTTTAAGTAAAGAACAATTAAAAGATATTATTAATTACGGCTACAATCAAAACATTGAAATTATCCCTGAGGTAGATGTACCAGGGCATGCACAAGGTATCTTTAATTTATTAAAAATAAACGGTGAAGATAAGTTATATAGACAAGTTGTTAGAAGTGATGGATATAATGAAATGGATTATTCTAATCCTAAAACAATAGTGTTGTCTAAAAGGATAATCAGTGAATATTTACCTTTAATCAAATCTCATAATCATATATCCATCGGTGGGGATGAAATCACTGTAGGAAATATCAAACAAGAACAACAAATAGTTAAATATATTAATATAATGGATAATTATATTAATAAACATAATATAAAGATGGTTATGTGGAATGATGCTTTTCATAAAAAGGTAATTAATAAATACAATAAAAATATTTTAATAGATTATTGGAGTTATAGTGGTCAAAGAGCTAATAAAGAACAAAGTAATCAAAATATGGCATTAAGAGCTACGATGCCAGAATTAAATAAAGCAGGATTTAAAACCATTAACTGTAATTTTTATTATTTATACTTAATTGCTAATGAAAAGATATTTAATCAGCATAATATCCAATTTTGGAAAAATAGTTTAAAACAATGGAATCCACAAATTTGGAATAATAATGATACTAATCATCTAGACAAAAATAAAAATAATATTGGTATGCAATTATCAATTTGGAACGATGATAGTTATAATATTACCAATTTAAATTTATATAATAATCTGAAAACTTATATAAAAAGTTATTTAAGTTATTCAAAAAGTTTTTAAAAGCCAAAGATAAAATCTTTGGCTTTTTTATTAAGATTTTAAGTAGGGAGCAGCAAAAAGTGTTCTATATTTTTATTTATTTTTCTACTTTACATAATATACATTATACGAAGTAGTAATAAAAATATAAAATTAAATGATTTAAATTTTATATTTTATGGATGGATTGTTAATTTTAAAAATAAACATTAATTTATTCTACTAAATAATAAAACTTAAGCTTCTTTTAATTTCAGATTTAATTTCATTTGAATTTGATTTAATATACAAACTATTTAAATATTCTTTAACAAAGTCATTATGTTTAAACGCTGATAATGCTCTTATTGATTTCCATTTACATAATATATTGCAAGAATTTTTTTCCTTAATGATTGTTTTTAATAATCTACTTGTTCCTAATGAATTATTATGAAAAATACAATATCCAAGTACGTCTAGTGCTTCACTTTTTTCTGAATAACTTAGACATCCTTCTTTAATTTTTGAATATATTTCATGAACTGCAATTTTATCCATTTTTTGAAGAATTCTTGCACAAATATCACGTGCTATTGGATATGTTTTCTTTTTGCTTGTTTTTGACGGAATCTTTAAATGCTGATTATTTCCAATATGACCAAGATAACTTATTAGTAAGTCAGCTGTAATCTTTGTACCATTAGAAAGTACCTTTTGAATTTCAATTTTTGTATATAAAGGACAACCTTCTTTGATAATTGTAAAAAGTCTTTTAGACAGTATTTTTTCATATTGATCAAAATATTTACCTAATATTCTAATATTAGCCGTTTTAATACCATCATCTAAGTCTTTTGACACCATATTTGATAAAAGATCATTGTAATCATTATTCTTGTGCTTATTATAATAATATGTATTAATTTTACCCCTAGATTTATTCATAGAAATAAATTCCTCTTTTTTTACTATTAAACTAACATACGAAAATAACATCCGTAAAATGTAAACATATCAATAAATATCAAATGCTATGTAAGTAGTAAGATTAAAATAAACTGACTATATTCTTCCATTAAAACTTATAATAATAAAAAATCATCTTTACATTACAATGAAGAATGTAAAGATGATTTTTGTTTTAACATTAAAGTAAATTACCAATTAATAAAGTTGGCAAAGTATAAAAGTTGTTCTTCTTTAATAAAAAGTAATCAAATTGAGAAACAAATTGTTTACCTAATTTACGCTCTTTATTAGATTTTATCTTGTTAGCCATATTGCTTAGTTTGTTTAAGTTATATTTATTATTTTTCACTTTATTGTAGAAAATTTTCTGAGCAAATGAAACAAGTGGCTTTAGTTGTTTATCCTTGGAATGAATATTGTATAAGTCTGTAGGGAAAAATACCCATGAATTATACTTTTTATTTTTAGAAATTAAATTAACAGACATCCCATTTTGATATGACCAAATATGTTGTACTTTGAATCTTACCTTTTTATTAACAACCAATTTTTTATCCTTATTGCTATAAGGAATTACAGGATAAGAATTTGTACCAAAGTCAGCATTCTTATTAATACAGTACACATAACCTTGTTTAGAAAGTTTCTTAGCTAAGTTTTTGTATTGAGATAAATGTTTAGTAAATTTTTTTGAATGAACTTCGTTTATAGCTTTATTGTTGGCACTAGCATTGTTAATAAAGCAAGTAACACCGAGTAACAAAATCATAGGCGAAATAATAATTAAGAATTTGTTTTTAATCATAAATTATCATCCTTTTAAAATAATTTTTATTCAACATAAACAAAAGACTTCCTTTAATAAAAATTTAAACATTTTAGCTCCTGTTTCAAATTCATTGTAGTTCTCTTTTTGCAATTTGTTATTAAATAATTATAATTTTTCGATTATATTTTTATTATTTTACAATGGTTTTAATAAATGATCATTTACAAACATCGCTATTAACAAAAATTATACAGAAATCCAATTCAATAATTAGTATTGGTACTGCTAATTCACAAAAATAAAACATCTCTATCACATGAATTAAGGTGTGAAATTAGGTATGCTTTTTACTTTTCTTTTAAAACTTTACCTTCAACTTTTAAATTAATTTCTTTATATATGCTATCTATTAAATTGTCTAGCTCTTTTATCTTTTGTTTAAAAGTATTTTTACCTTTTATACTCATCACTATAAAGTTTTGCTATTTCTTTAAATATTTTTGATTCATAGTTCCTTATGTTTTATTTTTTTACCAAGATATATTTTACATTCTATTTTTTTAACAGCTTGTTTAAAAATATTTTGTTTATTGTTTTTATAATCAAAGTATATATAAATATCAAAATAAAAAAATCTCTATATTAATATAGAGATTTTCCTTAAAATATAATTATTCTAAATTTGCATGATTATTCATCATATCAGATTCATTTATATTTTCTTCATTCATTAATTGTAAAACAACTGAGTCTAAATATAACATTAAAGTTTGTTCAAATAATGATCCCATTGGTTGAATAGTTATTGAATCATCATTGTCATATTTAGATTTACTTTGAATATTAACAACATGGTCAGCAATTTTACCAATTTTCGAATCATCATTTGATGTAATTAAAATGATACTAGCACCAACTTTTTTAGCTTCTTGAGCAACAATTTTAACTTGTGCTGTATTACCTGAACCAGATGCTAAAATCAACAAATCATCTTTATGAATTGATTTTGTGGTTGTTTCACCAACGACATTGCTATTATGACCTAATTGAGCCAATCTCATTGCAAACATTTTTAAAACTAAACCTGAGCGACCCAAACCATGAGTGAATATTTGATTACTTTTAATGATTTCATTAGAAATGTTTTGATTATCTATATTTTTAGTAGAATTAGATAATTCGCCTAAAATATTTTCCAAATAATTCATTATTTCATCATTGCCTTAATTTCTTTAGCAGCTTTAGCAGGATCATCAACTGTAGAGATACCACCACCAACAATCAATAAATCAGGTTGTTCGTTAATGATTTTTTCTGCTGTATCAACCTTAATTCCACCTGCAACAGCTGTTTTAGTGTCTTTAACATTTTCTTTAATTGTGTGTAAGTCTTCAAATGGTGTTTTACCAAGTGCTTGTAAATCATAACCAGTATGAGTACTGATATAATCAGCGCCCATTTTATCTAGTTCTTGAGCACGTTTAGCAATATCTTGAACCCCAATCATATCTACAAGTAATTCTTTGCCCATTTCATGAGTGGTCTTAATTGCATCTTTGATGGATTGATCTTCAGCTACACCTAAAATAGTTGTGATATCAGCACCGTATTTGAATGCTTGACCAACTTCATATGAAGCAACATCCATAATTTTAGCATCAGCTAATAATGTAATATCAGGGAATCTATCTCTAATCTTCTTTAAGCCTTCTAAACCAAAGTTAATTACTAAAGGAGTTCCGTATTCAAATACATCCACACTATCCTTGGTTTTTTCAATTAAGTTAATTGCACCATCAATATCTTCTAAATCAATTGCTAATTGTAATTTCATAAATTAATTCTCCTTTTAAATAATGTATTTTACTTATAACGTGAAAATATATTATTTCATATGCAAAATACTTTGTAAAACATTTTAACTTATATAAGCATATTTATAACTCCATTGGGTGCCTGCAGTGTTATGAATAATTCCATGAACATTACTTTTTTGTAGATAATAAGCGCTATTTTGAAATAATGGTGTTACACCCTGATCTTTGCTTAATTCTTTACTAGCATCAAGTAAATCATCCCAACGTTTTCCCTGATTATTAGCATCTTCATTTTCTGCTTTATTAATTAAATTATCATATTTCTTATTATCGTATTTCCCATAATTATAAGGTGTCCCTTTTTGTGGAATTTGAAGGAAGGTAATTGGATCGTTAAAGTCACCGCCCCACGTGTCTAATCCCACATCAAATTTTCCATTTTGTTCATTTTGTGTATAAATTTTTGCCGGTGAACTGGTTAATTGAACTTTCATCCCCCTAAGATTACTTTCTAATTGTCCCTTCAAGTATTGAGCGGCAACATTTGAATTATTGTTGTCATTACTATTTGATAAATTAATAGATATACTACTCATCCCCAATTCTTTTAGCCCTTTCTTAAATAAAGCCTTGGCTAATTTGGGATTGTAATTTAATGTATTATTGACCGATTGTTGATCAGAAAAATCCTTCTTATTAATTGGACTGTATGCTAAGCCCTTAGGAACAAATCCTGTAACCTCAGATGAACCTTTTAAATACAACACTTTTTGTGATAATACTGATCTATCGATTGATAATGATATAGCACGGCGAATATTTTTATTATGCAATGCCTTGTTTGTACTATTAAAATTGTATCTTAAGTAAGAAATCATTGAATAAGAGTAATCTTTCATGGATTGATCATTTCTATAATTCTGTAGTTGATCAGTTGCTAGTGGAGTAATATCTAACAATCCTTGATTATATAAATTTAAACTAGTTGTGCTATCACTAACAAAGCTATAGTTAATTCTGTTTAATTTTACAGCCTTTTTATCCCAATAATCGTTGTTCTTTACATAAGACCACCTATCACCTACTCCATTCCAATTAACAATTTTAAATGGCCCCGAATAAACCATGTATTTGGAATTGGTACCATATTTGCTTCCATATTTTTTAACAGTCTTTTCACTTTGTGGACCAAATAAAGGATATGCAATCAGTGTTTTAAAGTAAGCAACCGGCTTATTTAAATTAATTTGGACTGTATGTTTATCTATTGCTTTTATACCTAATTTATCAGGATTCATATTACCTTCATTAATTTGTTGGCCATTTTTAACAGCATTAAATAAATAAGAATATTGGGCCTTTGTTTTTGGATTAACCGTGCGACGCCAGGAATATACAAAATCATTTGCAGTAATTGGATCACCATTACTAAATTTAGCGTTTCTTATTTTAAAAGTCCATGTTTTGCCATTCCTACTACTATAACCTTTAGAAGCAAGGCCCGGAGTAATTGCCCCTTTTTCTCCTAAGCGATAAAAGCTTTCATATACATTACCGGTTGATCCATACCCACCAGATTTAGATATATCAATAGTATCTAAACGACTATTAGCTGATAAGTTTAGAGTTTGTGACTTACTTTTACTTGCTTCATTATTACCACAAGCCGTTAAAACACCCCCAGCAGTTATTAATAATGCAGATGATAATAATGCTTTATAAAAATTCATAACTTTCACTCCTCTAAAATATTATATAAATCAAACAAAAAAGCCACTAGATAAGCGCTAACAAAAAATGCTAGCCTAATCCAGTGGCTCTAGTTATGTAAGTTAAAATTATATGTACTAAATCATTCTATATAAGATAAAACATTACATGCTAAAAAGGGCTACCACATTAGTGCTAACATTTAAAATACAACAACATTTACATTGTTTATTGAATAAACGTTTCATAATGTGATAGTCCTCCTTTTGTATAATTTATTATTATGAATAATACTTTAACTATATGCACAAGTCAAACATATTGAATTATTAAATGCTTAATTTTCTAAATACTTGCATGATATAATTTGGTAAAGGAGCTGTAAATATGTCTAAAAAAATTTCAATTACTATAACATCAATAATAATTATAATAGTTATTTTATTGGGATGGCTTTATATTAATACAAGTAGTGATAAAGAATCCTCTAGTAGTGCTACACAACAAATATTAAATCAATCTAAAGATAATTATACTTGGCAAGTAAAGTCATCACTCTTCGATAATACAGACGATGATGGTAGTACTAAATATCTATACTTTGACACAAAGAATTCCAAAATGGTACAACTAGATGATGACTCTGGATTTAAAGCTAATGACATCAGCAATATAGAAAAAGATAATAACATTTCATATAAATATATTGTTAAAAATGATCGAAAGATGATATTAAGTAGTAATGAAGGCAATATTATAATTACTAATTTAAGAAATGCTAATGATAAAAAAGCATTAATATTCAATGGAAATGCTCAATTTAATAAACAAGTTTCTAGAATAACATTAACTTTAGGCAAAAAATTAGAAAAATAAAAATGAAGTCTCCAGCCCGTGGACGAATAGCATTCATCCCCCATAGAGGCATCTAATTTTTTAAAATTTCAACAAAAACAGGTTGTGTTATATTCATATATGACAGTAATAATAAACTTTGTACTATCCATCTTTGAAATAGGATTTGCTATGTTCTTTGGACTTGTATCAATAATGTATTCTGGATCAAGTGGACATTATGCTCATATGTTGGTATTTATGCTTGCAGTATTAGCTTTTTTGATGATAATACAAGCCATTTTAAACTTTACTAAAGCAAACAAAAATTTTAAGTTCTTAGTAAACGTAAGTTTAATTATATTTATAATTTATTTTTATTTGATGTATCAAGAGCTTCCATTTGAAATGTTCATAATTATCGAACTTATAAGCATAATAAATTTACTAAATACATTTATTCAAAACAAAAATGTTAACATTTAAATAAAAGCTGTCCATTAACCTAATTATTGGCTAATGGACAGCTTTTTTATTCCATAATTTTATTTTATAGCTTTTAAACCTATATCACTACGATACAAGTAATTATTTTGATTGACTGATTTTAAAATTAATTCGTTAATTTGATGTTGTGCGTTTAGAATATTATTACTTTTAGTAGTAACCATCAACACTCGCCCACCATGGCTATAAATAAGACCATTATCATCTTGAACTCCTGAATAGATAATATTAGTGCCATCAGGAAATTTAGGTAATTCTAAATGATCTGATGGCTTTTTAGGGTAACCTTTAGCAGCCAACACTGTTCCTAAATAATATTTAGATGCATCCCATTTTACATGAATCTTTTTACCATCTAATAAGTTAACGATTAAATCACCTAAATCACTTTTTAGCTGCGGTAGGATCACTTGAGTTTCAGGATCACCCATTCGCACATTGAATTCAATAACTTTGATGCCCTGTTTAGTCATAATTAAGCCTGCATATAAGAATCCAACAAAGGGATGCCCTTCATTTACCATTGTACTTAGTAATGGCTTTATCACTTTATTAATTGCATTTTGAGTAACCTCTTTGCCAAATTGAGGCAAAGGACTATATGCTCCCATTCCGCCAGTATTAGGTCCTTCATCATTATTCATTAATCTTTTATGATCTTGCGCTAATGGCATGGGAATAAATTTTTCGCCATTGGCCATAACAATAAATGAAAATTCTTCACCATCTAAATACTCTTCAATAATTATTGATTGTTGATTAGGTAAGGAAAATAAATGATTAATTGCATTAGTAGCTTGTGACTTGGTATTCACAATGATTACGCCTTTACCACCTGCTAGTCCATTTGCTTTTATCACTAATGGTAAATTATGACTATCTACGTATGCCAAAGCACTATTAGTGTCATAGAATTCTTGATAATCAGCTGTTGGAATACTTGCTTTTTGCATCATATCTTTAGCAAATACCTTGGAGCTTTCTAATTGTGCCGTATATTGATCAGGACCAAAAATTTTTATGCCGGATTTTTTAAAGACATCAACAATTCCATTGGACAAAGGTTGTTCAGGTCCGACAATTGTACAAACAACACGATGACTTTGAGCAAATACGGTTAAATCATTAAAATTCATTTCATTAATTTGAACACAATGAACATTATCCATTCTTTCCATCATTGGGTTACCTGGTGCAACATACACGTGATGATTATCTTTTTTAGCTAAACATTGGGCGATTGAATACTCACGACCACCCGAACCAATTACCAACCAATTTTCCATTATTAGCACTCCTAATCTATATCAATAAATTAAAAATAAGTATGGATGGAATCGAACCATCGTGCTTACCTAATTATTTAAGCCATACTTGCCAAACTATTAATGCTTAAAATGACGTTTTCCACTAAATACTAAAGCTATACCTAATTCATTGGCCTTATCAATTGAAGCCTGGTCTTTAATACTACCACCAGGCTCAACAATCGCTTTGATACCATGCTTGGCCGCAAATTCGACACAATCATCCATAGGGAAGAAAGCATCAGACGCTAAAATAGCTTTATCATAACCAGCTTTAGGTTTGGCTTTATCAATCGCGATTTTAGTTGAATCAATCCGATTCATTTGGCCTGCACCAACCCCAAGAGTTTTAGTATCAGTTGTCACCACAATCGCATTACTCTTAACATGCTTAACAACATTTTGACCAAATGCCAAAGCTTTTAATTGATCTGCAGTGGGGTTAACTTTAGAAACAACTTTAAAATTAGCTGGTTCTTCATGTAGAAGATCACGATTTTGTACTAACATCCCACCTAATACACTAACTTCATCATGTCCTTTTTGATCAATAGGACCAAATGGGAGTGTAATTAAACGAATATTTTTCTTTTTAGCCAAAACATCATATGCTTCATCAGTAAATGAAGGAGCAATTACAATTTCTAAAAAGATAGAATGCATCTTTTGGGCAGTTGCTAAATCAACTTCACGATTTAAAACAATAATTCCACCAAAAATAGATATTGGATCAGCATCAAAAGCTTCTTGCCAGGCATCTAACAAATTATTGGCTGTTCCAATGCCACAAGGGTTCATATGTTTTAGTGCAACGACAGTTGGTTGATTAGGAAATTCAGCAATTACTCTTAGTGCCGCATCAGCATCCCTAATATTATTATATGACAAAGCTTTACCATGTAATTGTTTTGCATTAGCTAAGGAATACTTTTCAGGGATGGCTTGCTTATAATATGCAGCTTGTTGATGACTATTTTCACCATAGCGCATATTTTCTACCTTTTCATAAGTTAGAGTTAATTTATCAGGGAATTCCTCGTTGGTTAAGTATTTAGCAATTAAAGCATCATAAGCCGCAGTTTGTCTAAACACTTTGGCTGCTAAATGACGATGATATTTACTATCTAGTTTATTGTCATTATATCTTTCGATGTAATCATCGTAATCATTAACATCGGTTAATACGATTACATCTTGGCTATTCTTAGCAGCTGCCCTCAACATTGAAGGACCGCCAATATCAATATTTTCAATTGCTTCATCATCTGTTACACCCGGTTTTTCGATCGTTGTTTTAAATGGATAAAGATTTACACATACTAAATCGATGGGCTGGATGTTTTCAGCTGACAATTGTTTCATATGTACCGGATTATCACGTTTTGCTAAAATACCAGCATGAATTCTAGGATGCAATGTTTTAACACGTCCATCAAGCATTTCTTGAAAGTTAGTTATATCTTCTACGGCGATTGCTTGTACACCATTATCCAATAATTTCTTTAATGTACCGCCTGTAGAAATAACTTGAAAGTTTCTGGCTTCTAGTTTCTTAGCAAATTCAACAATTCCGGTTTTATCATAAACACTTAATAATGCTAATTTTTTCAATTTATAGTACCCCTTTATTAATTAATTCATGAATGGTATTTGGATATAATTGATGCTCGACATGATGAATCCTGTTTTCCAAATCTTCTAAACTATCTTTTGGATATCTTTTAACTTTTGCTTGTGCAATAATTTTTCCAGTATCAACACCAGCATTTACATAATGGATTGTTACACCAGTTACATCTACGTTGGCATTGTATGCATCTAGAATACCTTGTTTTCCAGGAAAATTAGGTAATAATGCAGGATGAATATTTAAAATGCGTTTGGGAAAAGCGTTTAATAAGGTTGAACCAACAATTCGCATATAACCAGCTAAGAAAATTGTTGAAATGTCATTAGCTTTCAAACACCGTAAAATATTCTGTTCTCGTTCTTTTTTACTAATTCCCTTTTTAACTTCTGATATAAAAACTGGAACATGATATTTTTCTGCTCTTTTGATTACATAAGCATTGGGATGATCACACACTAACACTCCTATGTTAATTGGTAATTTAGCTTTCATAATCGCTTCAAAATTGGTACCGTTCCCTGAAGCAAAGACAGCAGCATTTAATTCTTTATTTTGATTAAATGAATTCAACTGCTTGTTCATTTCTTTTCACCACCTTACCAATTTCATAGTAATTCTCGTTTCTTGCATTTAGCTCATTAATCACCTTCTTTAAATTCTTAGGATCGACTACTAATATCATCCCAAGTCCTTGATTAAAAACTTGGTCCATTTCATGTTGGCTTAATTTGCCTTTTGCTTGTAAAAAATTAAAAATTTCTGGTACATGCCAACTACCGTGGTTAATTTTTGCGGTTAAATTTTCTGGAATCATTCTTGATAAATTGTCAGCAATTCCACCACCAGTAATGTGAGCCATTGCATTGATTAGGTTTGATTTTACTAAAGGATAAACGCTATTGTAATAAAGTTTGGTTGGCTTTAATAAAATATTAATTAGTTTCTCTGACATCTCTTGATATTGCTTATTTAAATCTAAATTTGCATCATCAATAATTTTACGAACTAATGAGTATCCATTTGAATGAATACCAGATGATGACAAGCCAATCAAAATATCATTTTCATGAACATTTTCTTTAGAAAGTAATAAACTATGATCAGCGATACCTACTGCAAACCCGCTTAAATCATAATCTTCTTTGGCTTGATAAATACCCGGCATTTCGGCCATCTCACCACCAATTAGTGACAATCCAGCTTGTTTACAACCTTCAGCAATCCCGGAAACTATCTTTTTAACCTTATTTGGTTCCAATTGGCCAACTCCTAAATAATCTAAAAAGAAAAGTGGTTGGGCACCTTGTGCCAAAATATCGTTAGCACACATTGCTACTAAGTCAATACCAATAGTATTATGTTGATTAGCTTGAATTGCTAATAACAATTTGGTTCCAACACCATCAGTCCCAGATACTAGTACTGGATTATTAAGATTACTGATATCATTTGCTAAACTGTATTCAGCACCAAAACCCCCAATCCCAGATATGACATTTTTATCTTGAGTAGATTTAACGATTTGACTAATATTTTTAACGGCTGCTATTCCATTATCAATATTGACGCCCGCCTTTTGATATTCATTAGGCAAATTATTTCACCCCTTTACTTTGCTCGATTTGTTTGGTTTCTGCATCGTATTTATCCTGATAGTCATATAATTTTGTTGGATACTTGCCATCAAAGTATGCTGTACATAATCCATGATACTGATTATCAGAATCAATATTAATCGATTTAATCATGCCGGAGATGCTTAAATATGCTAATGAGTCTGCCCCGATGGATTCTCTAATTTCTTCAACCGTTTTATTAGCACCAATTAATTCGGCTTTGCTTTCAATATCGACACCATAAAAGCATGGATATTTGATAACTGGTGATGCAATTCTAACGTGAATTGATTTAGCACCAGCTGCTTGAAGTAATTTAACGATATATTTACTAGTAGTCCCTCTTACAATTGAATCATCCACTAATATTATATCTTTACCTTGAACCACTGACTTTACAGCCGCTAGTTTCATTGAAACACCACTTTCACGCTTATCCTGGGTAGGTTCAATAAAAGTCCTGGCAACATATTGATTTTTAATCATTCCCATATCAAACGGAATGCCACTTGCTTGAGCATAGCCAATTGCAGCGTCTAAAGAAGAATTAGGAACCCCTAGCACAACATCTGCTTTTACGGGATGCTCTTGAGCAATGGTTACCCCCATCTTTTTTCTAGCTTCATGAACACTAACTCCATGAATTACTGAATCAGCTCGAGCAAAATAAATATATTCCAATGAACAAACGGTCAAGCCTTGCGATTTGGTAAAATGATTGATTGTATATCCATTGTCATTAATTGTTATCATTTCACCAGGCTGCAAATCTCTAATATATTTAGCGCCAATTTGGTCTAGAGCACATGTTTCACTGCATAAGATATAACTACCGTCTTTGTTTTGACCTAAAACGATGGGTCTAAGTCCATGCGGATCAGCAACACCAGTCATGCCCTTAGCAGTCATAATAATAAATGCAAAACCACCACGTATTTTTTTTAGGGATGCTTTTAAACGATCAATGAATTTATCATGATTATCTAACATTACCAATAATCCTAAGAGTTCACTATCAGAGTCGGCTTGAAAATGTGCTCCATTTTTAGACAAATCTTTTCTTAGTGTTTCAGCATTAGTTAAATTACCATTATGTGATATAGCAAACGGCATTTTAGGATCATTAAAAAAGAAAGGTTGAATATTTTGTAGGCCACGGCTTCCAGCAGTTGCATAACGAATATGACCAATTGCTGAATTTCCAGTTAGTTTATCCAGATTATTTTGATTTTTAAACACCGTTGATAGGAGCCCTTGACCTTTGTGAGCATATACTTTATTGCCATCAAAAGAGATAATTCCGGCACCTTCTTGACCACGATGTTGTAAACTATGCATCCCTAAATATGCATTTTCAGCAGCATCTTTAGCATTAAAAATACCAAATATTCCACACTCTTCATTTAAACTCTTTATTTCATGTAGCATGCTAGACTGTCCTCCCATGCATTACGCAAATTAAATATATCACCAGTTAAACTCCCATTATTTAATTGCATATTTATTTTATGATTTGCAGTTGTATGACCAATCATCTCAACCTTTTTACCAGCAATTTTTTCGAATTTATCTTTGTTAATGGGATCAATCGTTAATACAAATCTGGACTGAGTTTCTGAAAATAATTGTTCTTTAGATATATTAATCTCGCCATTAAAACCTAATCCTTTTTTGAATAAGCTTTCAGTAATAGCTATGCCTAGTCCACCTTCACTAACATCATGAACACTGTTAGCTAATCCTTCTTTGATAATATTTTGTACTAACTTTTGATTATCGTATTCTTCGTTTAAATCAAAATGTTTAATGTCACCACTAATTTTTTTATTTAGCATTTTTTGTAATTCTGAGCCATTAAAATCGTCATATGTTTGGCCAATAACGTATACTAAATTTTTAGCTTTTTTAGCATGTTGATCCATAACATTGCTATTGTTTTCAATTAAACCAACCATGCCTACCATTGGGGTTGGATAAATTGAATTACCATCGGTCTCGTTATATAGTGAAACGTTTCCACCGATTACTGGAGTGTCAAACTTTTTGCAAGCTTCTGACATTCCTTCAACCGATTGATCCATTGAATAATAGCTGTCGGAATCATCAGGATTACCAAAATTTAAACAATCAGTAATGCCAATTGGTTGTCCTCCACTGGCTACAATATTACGAGCTGCTTCTGCAACAGCAATTTGTCCACCAACATAAGGATTTAAATATATATATCGACTATTACAATCAGTAGTCATTGCTAATGACTTGTTGGTGTGTCTAATTCTTACTATTGCTGCGTCACTACCTGGTGACAAAACAGTATTCGCTTGAACCCGACTATCATATTGACGATAAATGCTGTTTTTTGAAGCGATAGTTGGCTGTGATAATAATTCTTTTAGTATCTGATATGTATCATCAAATGCTGGATAATAATCATTTGTTCTTTTTAACAATCGCTTAGGTTTTATGACTGGATGCGAATATTCTGGAACATCATCAACTAGACTTTTGGTTGGAATATCACAAACTATCTCGTCTTGAAAGCTCAATCGATATTGACCATCATCGTTAACTTTTCCAATAACTATAGCCTCAAGTTTATATTTTTTGAAAATATTAATAACCTCGTCTTCATGCCCTTTTTTGACACATAAAAGCATTCTTTCTTGAGATTCAGAGAGCATCATTTCATATGGAGTCATTCCAGATTCACGTTTAGGAACTAAATCTAGGTTTAAGTCCACTCCACTATTTGCTTTAGCTGCCATTTCTGCAGAAGATGATACAATTCCCGCAGCTCCCATATCTTGAATACCAACTAAGATATCCGAATGATACTTAGTTATTTCTAAACAAGCATCTACTAATAGCTTTTCCATAAAAGGATCACCAACTTGAACTGCTGAACGTCCTGCTTCTTCTTTCTCGCTAAATTCACTTGAGGCAAAAGTAGCACCATTAATTCCATCACGTCCAGTTTTGGCACCTACATAAATAATGGAATTACCTAAACCCTTTGAACGACCAGTTTCCATATCCTTTTTATTCATTAATCCAACACACATTACGTTAACTAATGGATTTCCATTATATGTATCGTCAAATCCAATTTCACCACCAACTGTTGGAATTCCAATACAATTACCATAATTAGCAATTCCTGAAACGACTTGAGATAATAAAAAGCGATTTTTTTGGCTATCTAAATTGCCAAATCTTAGGCTATTTAATGATGCAATGGGTTTAGCTCCCATTGAAAAAATATCACGAATAATACCACCAACTCCGGTTGCAGCTCCTTCATATGGTTCTACAAAACTGGGATGATTATGACTTTCTGCTTTAAAAACAACTGCTTGTCCATCATCAATATCTAAAACTCCAGCACCTTCACCCGGACCTTGTAAAACTCGTGATCCGTCTGACCAAAATTTTCTTAAAATAGATTTTGAATTTTTATATGAACAATGTTCACTCCACATCCCCGAAAACAAACCAATTTCCGTATAATTAGGTAATCTATGAATTAATTTATCTACAATTATTTTATATTCTTTTTCAGTTAAGCCCATTTGAACATATAATTTTTGATCACGAATTTCTTCGGCTGATGGTTCAATATGCTTTTTTAACATAGTTAGCTCCTTACCTTGTGATTTAAAATTGATTTAAAGAATTTTAGTCCATCCTTGCTACCTAAAATATCTTCGACTGCTCTTTCTGGATGTGGCATCATTCCTAATACATTACCTTCTTTATTGACAATCCCTGCAATATCAGAAATGCTACCATTAGGATTATTGTTATAAGTGAAAACGATTTGGTGATTATCTTTAAGACTAGCTAAAGTGTCTTGATCACAATAATAATGTCCCTCACCATGTGCGACAGGAATGTTAATTTGTTCATTCTTCTTGTATTCATTGGTAAAAATGGTTTGATTATTTGATACCGACAATTTTTCCCAATTAGAAACAAATTGCATATTATTATTTTTAATTAAAGATCCGGGAAGTAAATGTGATTCGGTGAGAATTTGGAAGCCGTTGCAAATGCCAATAATTATTTTTCCATTGTTGGCAGTTTCTTTTATGCTCTTCATGATAGGAGATAAACTTGCAATTGCACCGCTTCTTAAGTAATCGCCAAAGGAAAATCCTCCTGGTAGTAAAATCACATCATACATATTAAGGTTAGTATCTTCAGAAGAAACCATGTCACAATTTTCTCCAATTCCATCCTTGATTGCATAATATAAATCATTGTCACAATTAGACCCTGGAAAACTAATTACTGCAAATCTCATTGGATTACACTTCCTTTATCTCATAGTGGTATGTTTCCATATTTTGATTAACTAATAATTCTTCGCATGCTTTTTTTAAAACATTCTCAGCATCTTCTTGATTATTTTCATTTAAATTAATTTCAAAATATTTTCCCTGTGAAATTGATTCAACACTTTGATGATTTAAACTGTGTAATGCTTTTTTAATAGCTTCGCCCTGAGGATCTAAAATTGATGGTTTGTGACTTACATATAATTTAGCCAAATACATAATATTATTGCTCCTTATGCCAGTTCTTTTTGTAATTTATGTAAAACTTTGTAGTAGCCTTTCATCATATTTCCTTCATTCTTACGAAAGACATCTTTATCTAATGATTCTTTTGTATCTGTATCTATTAGTCGACATGAATCTGGTGAAATTTCATCAGCCAAAATTATATGATTGCTTTCATCTATTCCGAATTCCACTTTAAAGTCGACTAATGTAATATTTATTTCTTTAAATAAATTGATTAATGCTATATTTATTTTTAAAGCTAAATCACGCATTTTAGATAATTGATGTTCATTTGCAATATTCAAAGCTTGGGCATCTAAATCGTTTACCATTGGATCGTGAAGCTCATCATTTTTCATAAAGAATTCAACAACTGGTTTTGATAATTGATGTAAGTTATTAGTGCCAAATCTTTTCTGAAAATGTCCTGATGACAAATTTCTTACTACTACTTCTAATGGAAGCATATTCACCTTTTTATTTAACTGATCTGTATTAGATGTTTGTTCAATAAAATGATTAGGGATGTCAAATTTATTTAAATATTGAAAAATTAAACTAGATATTTGATTATTGACTGCCCCTTTATTTTCGATTTGTTCATTTCTTTTGCCATCACCAGCAGTAGTGTGATTTGTATAATGAACTTTTAAAACGTTTTTATCATTAGTTTGAAACAATTGTTTAGTTTTACCTGAGTCGACTAATTTATCCATTGTTGTATGCTCCTAATTATTTAAATTGCTCAACTTTATTTAATAAATCATCTATAAAATCGCCTATTACAGTAATATGTCCCATCTTACGTCCATTCCTGATGTCAGCTTTACCATAGTCATGTAAATGCCAATCAGGGTGATTATTGAGGTTTTTTCTTGCGACTTCAATATTAGATCCTAATAAATTAACCATCACAGCTTTATGATCCATTTTTATTTTAGGAATTGATAAACCACAAATACATCTAATATGTGCTTCAAATTGTGATATGTTACATGCTTCAATAGTATAATGTCCTGAATTATGTGGTCTTGGAGCCATTTCATTAACAATCAATTCATTGTTTGGTAGCAAAAAGAATTCAATGCCAAGTACTCCTGTTAAATCTAATTTTTGAGCTATCTTTACGGCAATATTTTTTGCTTTTTCATGAACTAAATCGTTTACACGGGCTGGAACAATACTAGTATGCAATATATGATTTTTATGGATGTTTTCACTTAAAGGAAAAGTTTCTATCTGATTTTGATTATTTCTTGCAACCATAATCGATACTTCCTTATTAAATTTTACTTTTTCTTCTAGTATCCATTCACGATTATTTAATTTTTTTAATGCTTTATGTTTGTCTTCTTCATTATTAATATCAATTTGGTCATGACCATCATAGCCACCTTCACATGTCTTTAATATGCTAGGAAATCCTATTTTACTTATAGCAGCTTCTAAATCACTTTCACTATTAACATACTGATAATTTACAACTGGTAAATTATTATTAAATAAAAAATCTTTTTCTCTTTTACGATGACTATTAATCGACAACTCATTTAATTTTTGTGGAACTAAAACTTTGTCTTTTATTTTTTTAATTGAGTTTTGATCTACATTTTCAAACTCATAGGTAATTAGATTAGATTTATTTGCTAAATTATTTAATGCTTTTTGATCATTATATTCAGCAATTATTTGAAAATCGGCTACCTGAGATGCCGATGAATGAGGCGTGGGATCTAAAATACCAACTTTATATCCCATAGATTTTGCAGATAGTGCCATCATCTGTCCTAATTGTCCACCACCTAAAATTCCAATGGTATTTTGAGGTAAAACTAATTTATTAGAGCCTTTCATTGCTATTAATTGCCTCCTTAGTTTGATCTCTTCTAAATGTATCCAATTTATCTGCAACTGTTGGATTATTTAAAGCGATTATTTGTGCTGCTAAAATAGCTGCATTTTTTGCTCCAGCATCTCCAATGGCAACTGTAGCCACTGGAACACCTGCTGGCATTTGAACCATTGATAATAGTGAATCCATTCCATTCAATGACTTAGTTTGTATTGGAATCCCAATAACCGGTAAATCTGTATTTGCAGCCATCATTCCAGGTAAATGTGCTGCTCCACCTGCTGCCGCAATTATTATTTTATAATGTTCGGATTTTGCTGAAGAAGCAAACGTTTGTAGTTCATTGGGCATCCTATGGGCAGAAATAACATGTTTATCAAAGGATACATTTAATTTTTTAAGCAATTCGGTCGTGACCCTAACTTTATCCCAATCAGATATAGATCCCATAACTAATGCTACATCCATAAAAATATCTCCTCCTTATATGTAAT
Source organism: Apilactobacillus micheneri (assembly GCF_006493595.1). Taxonomy (NCBI): domain Bacteria; kingdom Bacillati; phylum Bacillota; class Bacilli; order Lactobacillales; family Lactobacillaceae; genus Apilactobacillus; species Apilactobacillus micheneri. The sequence continues at coordinate 162,856 of NZ_QUBI01000002.1, forward strand.
AACTTCATATTATCAACTAATTTTACATTGGTCAACTAAAAAGACGAACAACATTGGCAATTGTTTTTAAAATGTTCGCATTTGCTAATGGAAAATAAAAAAGGGACATGCTAAATGCATACCCCCCAGACTAATAATTAAAACTAATCACATATATTATTAAATTAAATATAATTATTAATATTGAAATAAATAAAATAAGATTTTCTTTTTTTCCACCAACTTTGTATCTAAAAAATCCTTTTTTGCGAACATTAACATTTTTATCGAACGGATAAAACCATCGAACCCCTTCAATTGAGAAAGAATCTTCAATTATATGTAATAACGTCCCAAAGGAAACACCATAATATAATAGTTTTAAGAAAGAATTATCAAATAAAAACTGCCCATTTAAATAATCATTACTAGATAAATAGTATGATATAAAAAATAATAATGCTATTATCCATATTGTATGTGACCACGTTCTATGTCCCCACCAAGTCATTGGTTTTGCTGCTAATCCAACCTTTTTATTTATCTTTGTTTGTTTTTGATCAATATCAGGTAACTGGGCTCCAATCCATATGCCGATTATCTCTGTTCCAGATATTAATAATGATTGATGTTCTATATTTATAAAACCTAGTGTAATTGCTTCGGATAAAGCAATGTGTGTTCTTCTTAAAGCCAATTATTATCTATCCTTTTATTTTCTTTTTATTTTATCATATTTGTTAGTTAAAGTAACTATTTATTTATGATAATTAATAAAAAAGAGCTCATTGATGTGAACCCCAAAAGTTGGACAACTTTTACTAGGATATTAATCCCAAATATTGATTTGGTGATTGGTATCCTAGTTTTTCTTTTATTCTATTATTATTGTAATCCTTAATCCATGCTTTCATGGCATGGATTAAGGATTCTTTTGTATTATAATGAATATTCATCATTTTTTCATAATATGAAAAAATGATTCCATCTGTGCATTATCTAAGCATGTCCCTTTACGGGACATAGACTGAATCGCATTATATTTTTTCAATGTATTAGCCCAACTATGATGTTGATATTGAAAACCTTGATCACTGTGCACAATAGTTCTATAAGGTAATGATTTTAGATTAAGCATTGCTTCATTTAGTGCCTTTAAAGTAAAACTTACATTTGGATGTTTACTAATATTAAAAGATATTATTTTGTCTGAATATAAATCCATTACTGGTGATAAATAAAACCGATGGTTTATATCTTCATTGCCATATCTAAATTCACTAACGTCAGTAGTAATTTTTTGCCCAAATTTATTGGCTGTAAAATCACCATTTAATATATTATAAGCAATCTTGCCTACTTGACCTTTATATGAATTATACTTACGTTTGCGTCGACTAAACAATTTACATTGCCAATTATTACGTTTCATTATCTTTTGTACACGTTTATGATTGATATTTAGTCCGGATTTCCTTAATACTGCAGTTACCCTACGGTATCCATAAGCAGTATGTTTTAGAATGATTTTTTTATTTGCTTTTCAATACCACATTTATTGAAAGAAAGCGTAGCTTTCTTAAGATTATAATAATAAATACTCCGAGGATACTCAATAATCTTTAAAATATAGCTCTTGGAGAAATTCTTTAATTGATGAATAAGTTTGTTTACACAAACAAATTGACTACTATTATTATTTTCAATTTTAATTTTTTCATAATGATATTTAACCATATATTTTTTAGCTAAAGCTTTTTGATGTGCGTTTATGATTGATTTAGTTTTCTTCATTTTAGGGCGGCCACGTTTGTTGTACAATGATCGTATGCCTTTGGTCTCCATTCTTCTCTGCCAAGTGAAGATAGTACTACTGGCAGATATATTGAATTGAAGTGCTGTTTCTGGATACGACTTGTGGTGGGTGTGCATCCAATTCAGCACTTTTATTTTATACTCACCAGAATACACTTTACCGTAATTTCTTACAATTAAACCCTTTAAGCCGTAGGCTTTATACATATTAATCCATAGCAAAACAGTACTATTATTCACAATATTATATTTTTTACAAAGATAAGTTGAACCATATCCTTGTAGATATTCTAAAACAACATTTAATTTAAATTCATAACTAAATTTAAACAAAAAATGACCCCCAAAATATTGAACAATTTCTTGTCCAACTTTTGGGGGTCACTTCACATTTATGAGCTCTTTTTTATTTTTTCCACTTAGTATCTTTAAATTGTTGACGACCACCAAGTTCTTCAATTTGATTCCTTAACGGATTCTTTTTATAAAAATCTTGATGATATTCTTCAGCGGGATAAAATGTTTTAGCATCTTCAATTTTAGTAACAATTGGTTCATCAAACATACCGCTGTTAGCTAACTCTTCTTTAGAATTTTCAGCAATCTTTCTTTGTTCATCACTATTTACAAAGATAACTGGACGATAACTATCTCCTCGATCTTGGAACTGACCTGAAGCATCTGTTGGATCTGTTTGTCTCCAATAAATGTCAACTAATTGTTTATAGGAAATTATTGAAGGATCAAAAGTTATTTCAACCGCTTCGGTATGACCAGTAGTATGTGAACATACCTCTTCATAAGTTGGATTAGGAACATGCCCACCTGTATATCCAGAAATTACCTTTTCAATACCAGCTTGCTGATCAAATGGTTCTACCATACACCAGAAACATCCTCCAGCAAAGATTGCAGTGTCTTTATTCATAATTTAATCATCCTCTCTTATTTAAAGCTGTCTAGATATTCTCCATATCCTGATTCTTCTAATTTATTTACTGGAATAAATTTTAATGATGCAGAATTTATACAGTATCTTAAACCACCCTTATCTTTAGGACCATCAGGAAATACATGGCCTAAATGAGAATCTGCTTGACTACTCTTAACTTCATTTCTAACCATTCCATGTGAAGTATCTAAGTTACTATTAATATTTTTTTGATCAATTGGTTTCGTAAATGCCGGCCAACCACAGCCAGAATTATACTTATCTCTGGAAGTAAAAAGTGGTTCTCCAGAAACAATGTCAACATACAATCCATCTTCAAAAAAATCATCATATTTATTTGTAAATGGCATTTCAGTACCTGCATTTTGAGTTACATTATATTGTTCATCTGTCAAAACCTTTTTTAAGTCTTCTTTATTGTATTTAGTCATAAATAGCAACTCCTTAGTAAAAGAATACATCTTGTACGACATATATTATATAATACTCATTTTTATATATAATGCAAGCTTAACGAATAAAAAATACTCCTTAAGGAATTAAATTCCCAAGGAGTATTGATATAAAATTAATCTAAAATATCAGTTAATGGTGGCACAACTTGTTTCTTTCTTGAAACAACACCAGGTAAAGCAATTGTATCTTCTTCAGAAAGCTTACCATTAAAGGCTTTCTCAACAGCATCTTTGGGTTCACCTACAACAATTAATTCTGAATTACTATCTAAAACATTAGTAGCAATAACTAAGAATAAATCATAACCTTCAGATTCTGCTTCTGATTTCATTGCTTTTTTCAAATTATCTTTACGTTTTAACACATCATTTAAATCTACAGTATTAATTTGATCGATACGAATAGATTTTCCACCCATTGTAAATGATTTAGCATCACCATCAATTAAGTCTTCATCAGATCTGGCATCAACGTTAGTACCAGCTTTTAGCATTTTGATACCATAATCTTCATAATCAACATTGGCAATTTTTGCTAATTCTTTTACTGCATTTTTATCAACATCAGTTGTTGTAGGTGACTTTAATAGTAAAGTATCTGAAATAATTGCTGATAACATTAATCCAGCAATCTTTTCAGGAATCTCAACTGATTTTTCATTAAACATTTCAAATAATACAGTGCTGACACAACCAACTGGTTCTGCACGGTAGAATAATGGCTTTTCAGTATTAAAGTTAGCAATACGATGATGATCAACAACATGTGTAACATTTAATTTATTAATATCAGAAACACTTTGTTGTGGTTCATTGTGGTCAACTAACATAACTGAGTCAACTTCTGGCTTAGCTTCTTTAATAACACGAGGAGCTTTTTGATTAAATTGATTTAAAACAAATTTTGTTTCTTCATTAGGTTCTCCTAAAGCGACAGCTTCGACGTCATAACCTAACTTTTCTTGTAAATATGCATATTCAATAGCAGCACAAATTGCATCTGTATCTGGACTTTGATGCCCAAAAACTAATTCTTTAGCCATTAAAAAATCCCCTTTAAAATTTTAATCTTTTTCCTTAAGTCTAGATAAGTAATCTTTTTCTTCTAAAAACTTATCAAATTGATCTAAGAAATTACCAATACGAGGAATTAGACGTTTGTTTTTACGATAAACAAATGCTAAATCAAACTTAATATTGGGGGTCATTTTAGAAACCCATGCATCTATATTTTCCATTTTATTAACATCTTTGTCAATCATAAATGAACTAGGCAATGCCGTATTTGAACCAGTTTCTAATGCAAATTTTAAAATTTGATTAGGCGTTGTAAAACGAGCGGCACTTGTAGGTAAATCTACTAATTGATTTTTAAACTTTTCTTTTAAAATAAAGTCTAAGAAATAACCTTCTGGATAAGTAACCCAAGGAGTATCTATAGTATCCTGGAATCTCACTTTACTATTGTTAGATAACTTTTTATTATGATGAATAAACATCAAGTCATCACTAATAATCTTTTTAGCTTCATAAGGTTTCCAATTTTTAATAGATGAGTCTGGCAAATACATAATCGCTAAATCAATTTGGTTATTTTCTAAAGATTCCCAAATTTCTTTACGAGTTAACATACGAAGGTTAATTGTCAAAGAAGGATTTTCTTTATACATTTCGATGCTAAAATCTTCAAGAACTTTATCTTGAATTGATGATAATACACCAATATTAATTTCTCCACTAGTTGCACTATTAGATTGCTCAATTTCATCTGCTGTTTCATTTAAAATGCTATAAATTTCCTTTGTTGATTTAAGCATAATATTTCCAGCTGCTGATAATTTAAGCTTTTTACCAATAGAATAAAACAATGGCGAACCAATTGTTTTTTCTAATTTTTTAATCTGTTGGGTTAATGCTGGCTGAGTTATACCCAATATTTGTGCAGCCTGAGTGTAATTCATAGTATCAGCTAATTGTAAAAAATACGTTAATGTTTTGGATGAAAAAATATTTTCTTGTCTAGTCTTTTTCATAACTTACTCCTAATTTTTAATGATAACAAATTATTATAGTTATACGATTCAAGTTATAATGATAAACTATAAAATTATAAATAACAAGAATTTTATTATAATTATAAATAATTACTTTTATATAAAATTATTTATTAACAACTACATTAGGATTCAATATTTTCATTTTAAGTGGCATTCCCTCGTGATTTAGATCAATAACGGCAGATCCATTTGATTGTCTATCATTAACAGGATGGTCACTTGGAATAATATCATGGTGCCTATTACGATCCGTAAAGACCCTAATTGGAGTAAAATCGTCTTCAGTTTTTTGGAGTTTTATAAAATCAGCTACTTCATGAGCATTGCGTTTTAATGGTTTTAAAACTTGCACTCCTCTACGACCACGACTTGCTAAAGGAATATCTTTAGATAGCATATTTTTATAAAAACCACGTTGAGTAATCATTGCTAGCATATCATCGTCATTAACTAATTGGAAGTTAACTACAAATTCATCATCTCTAAGTTCCATAGATTTAACACCGGTGGTTCTTGCACCATTAGTTGAAACTTGTGAAATTTCAAATTTAGTGGACAAACCAACATTTGATACAAGTACAACTTCTGGATTATCATCTTTGCTAACATATTTAACATTAATAACTCTTGCATCATCGCTCTTTAATTTTTCATACATAGTTGCATGAGAACGATAAGTACGACCTGGTAATAATTTGCTAAATTCTGTTTGTTTAATATATCCATCACTTGTTGCAATCAAAAATTTACCAGTTTCTTTTAATGAATTAAAAGTAAATATGTTTATAATTTGTTCATCATTATCTAAACCAATGGTTTGAGAAATATGTTCACCTGTTTCTTTCCATTTAGCATCAGCTATTTCATGAACTGGGCGATAAATTAAATGGCCTTTATTGGTAAACATAAATATATGATCTAATGTACTCATTTCAGATGAAAAAATTGGATAGTCATCTTCTTTTAGTCCATTTTCTTCAACATCAGAAGCTTTATAAGATCTAATGCTACTACGTTTTAAATAACCATCATGACTAACTAAAACAACCACATCTTCATCAGGGACAGTCACATTCTTACTAATTTTAAGCTCTTGTACATGTTCTTCAATTTTTGTGCGACGAGAATTACCATAATTTTTTTGAATTTGCTTAAATTCCTTAGTCAATACTTTATCTAATTCATTTGGATCATTTATAATCGTATTATATTCAATAATGGCTTTGCTTAATCTATCATTTTCTTCTTGCAATTCAGTAACATCAGTATTAGTTAAACGATACAATTGTAATTTTACAATTGCATCAGCTTGTTTACTGGAGAAGTCATATTCCTTAACTAAATTTTGACAAGCATCTTTTCTATTATTACTTGATCTAATAGTTTTAATTACCTTGTTTAAAATTGATAATGCTTTAATCAAGCCATTAACAATATGTTGACGATTCATTGCATTTTTTAAATCAAATTTAGTTCTGTTAGTAACTACATTCCTTTGATAACCAAGATAAGAGTCTAAAATTGTTTTTAATGGTAATCTTTCAGGACGCATATGATTAATAGCAACTACATTAAAATGATAGTTAACTTGTAAATCAGTATTCTTAAATAGGTAATTTAAAATACCTTTAACATCAACATCCCTTTTTAACTCAATTGCAATTGAAAGACCATTACGATCACTTTCATCTCTAACTTCTGCAATTCCATCAATTTTTTTATTAATTCTAATTTCATCAATTTGCTTAACCATTTGCAACTTATTGACATCATAAGGAACTTCAGTAACACGAATAAGTGATTTATTACCACGTAATTGTTCAGTATTAGTCTTGGAACGAATAACAATCTTGCCACGACCAGTTTGATATGCTTTTTTAATACCATCTAATCCTTGAACAATTCCACCAACCGGAAAGTCAGGTCCCTTAATAAACTGCATTAGTTCATCTAAAGATGCATCCGGATGCTTTTGCAAGTATATAAGAGCATCTAATACTTCTGATAAATTATGAGGAGGAATTTCAGTTGCATATCCTGCAGAAATACCAGTTGCTCCATTAACTAATAAATTAGGAAAACGTGATGGCAATACAGTTGGTTCTTCTTCAGTATCATCAAAATTTGGTACCCAATCAACTGTATCTTTATCAATATCACGTAACATTTCAGATGAAATTTTACTTAATCGAGCTTCTGTATAACGCATTGCAGCTGCAGGATCACCATCCATAGAACCATTATTACCATGCATTTCAATCAATGGTTCCCGTAATTTCCAATCTTGACTCATTCTAACTAAGGCTTCATAAATCGAACTATCACCATGAGGATGAAAATTACCCATTACATTACCAACTGATTTAGCTGACTTTCTGAACCCTTTGTCATAAGTATTACCATCTTTATTCATTGCATAAAGAATACGACGTTGAACGGGTTTCAATCCATCCCTAATGTCTGGTAGAGCTCTTTCTTGAATGATTGATTTAGAATAACGACTAAAACGTTCACTCATAATTTGTTCTAGGGTTAATTTTTCAATAATTGATTTTTTGTCCAACTAAATTAACCTCCTTTATTCAGTTTCTTCTTTTTTAGTTTTATCTAAAATACTCCCATCTTCTTCAAGATTAAACTCAACATTTTGTTCAATCCATTCACGACGTGGTTCTACTTTATCACCCATTAAAGTAGTAACTCTCTTCTCAGCTAATGCTGCATCATCAATGTTTACTTGAATTAAGGTGCGATTATCAGAGTCCATAGTGGTTTCCCACAACTGATCAGCATTCATTTCACCTAGGCCTTTAAAACGTTGTAATGAAGGATGTTTACCAAAATTCTTTAGTTTTTCATCCATTTCGTCATTAGTCCAAGCATAATCTACTTTGTTACTACGTCCTTGCTTTTGCTGAATCTTAAACAATGGGGGTAAAGCAATATAAACTCTTCCTTGTTCAATCATTGGACGCATGTATTTATAGAAAAATGTTAATAATAGAATTTGAATATGAGCTCCATCATCATCAGCATCCGTCATAATGATGATCTTATCATAATTAGCATCCTTAATATTAAATTCAGGACCAACTCCAGCACCAATGGTATAAATCATAGTACTTATTTCTTCATTCTTTAAAACATCATCTAATTTAGCACGTTCAGTATTTAATACTTTACCTCTTAAAGGTAAGATTGCTTGATGCTTACGATCACGACCCTGTTTAGCTGAACCACCAGCAGAATCACCTTCGACCAAGAATAATTCATTCTTAGAAACATCTTTTGATTGAGCAGGTGTTAACTTTCCAGACAATAAACGTTCTTTTTTATGATGCTTTTTGCCACTTCTACTTTCATCGCGGGCTTTACGAGCAGCTTCACGGGCTTTACGAGCCCTTAATGATTTTTGAACTAAACTTTGTGCAAAATCACCATTTTCCATTAGATAGTATCCTAGTTGTTCAGAAACAACGTTATCGACTATCGATCTTACCTCAGGGCTACCTAATTTTTCTTTAGTTTGGCCTTCAAATTGAAGCATTTCTTCAGGAACTTTAATAGAAATAACAGATGATAAACCTTCACGAACATCTGAACCATCTAAGTTCTTTTCTTTTGGTTTTAATAATTTAACTTTTCGGGCAAATTCATTAAAAGATTTAGTCCAAGCACTTCTAAAACCAGACTCATGAGTTCCACCATCTTTAGTACGTACATTATTAACAAAAGATAAAGTATTCTCAGTATAGCCATCGTTGTACTGAGCAGCTACTTCAACTTCAACGCCATCTTTTTTACCGTCAAAATACATAATGTTGTCACCCAATGTATGCTTGTCTTCATTTAGGTAAGCAACAAATTCTTTAATTCCATCTTCATAATGGAATGTATCTTTTTGTTCTTGTCCACTTCTTTCATCAGACAAATTAATTTTAATACCGTTTAATAGAAAGGCAGATTCTCTTAAACGTTGTTTTAAAATATTATAATTAAAAATAGTTGTTGTAAAAATACTATTATCAGGTTTAAATGTCACAGTAGTTCCACTATGATCACTGGTCTTACCAACAGTTCTTAAAGTTTCTACTGGATGACCACCATCTTTAAAATCTTCCTCATATTTATATCCATCACGGACAATAGATACGCTTAAGCTAGTTGAAAGTGCGTTTACAACACTAGAACCAACTCCATGTAAACCACCAGAAGTTTTATATCCACCATTTTCTGAGAATTTACCCCCAGCATGTAATACAGTAAAAATAACTTCAGGCGTAGGTTTACCAGATGAATGCATTCCAACTGGCATACCACGACCATGATCTACAACCGTGATACTATTATCTGGATGAATTGTAACGTCAATTTCGTCACCAAAACCGGCTAATGCTTCATCAACTGCATTATCAACGATTTCATATACTAAATGATGTAATCCCTTGCTATCAGTAGAACCAATATACATTCCGGGACGTTTTCTAACTGCTTCCAATCCTTTTAAAACCTGAATTGAAGAGTCATCATAATTCTGTGTATCTTTAGGCATTACAAAACACTCCTTTACTACAATATAATATATTACCTTATTTAATATGCATTTTAAAGGGGAATAAATATAATGTAGAACATTTGTTCCCTTTTATAAAGTTGTCATAATCAATATAAATGGTAAAATTAAATAATAATATATTTATGGAGGAAAAAAGTTTGAAACTAGCTATTTTATTAATAATTGCCTACTTATTAGGTTCTATCCCTAGTGGTATATGGATTGGAAAATGGTTCTTTAATGTAGATGTTAGAAAGCATGGTTCTGGTAACATTGGTACAACTAATACTTATAGAGTACTAGGTAAGAAAGCAGGTACTATTGTTATGATTATGGATATCTTAAAAGGAACCTTAGCAACTTCACTACCCTTCTTTTTTAATGTAAACATATCACCCATTATTTTTGGAATATTTGCGATTTTGGGACACACATTTTCAATTTTTGATAAATTTAAAGGTGGAAAGGCTGTTGCAACTAGTGCAGGAATGTTACTAGCTATTCATCCAATTTTATTTTTATGCGCATGTATTTTTGAATTTTCATTCACTTATATAACTAGCATGGTAAGCTTAGCAAGTATGATCTCATTTCCATTAATTGTAATCTTATTATTTTTAGACAATGATCCATGGTTAGGTACAATTGGTTTGTTGCTAACCATTTTTATTTTCATTAGACATAGAAAGAATATAATTCGAATTAAAGAAGGAAATGAAAACTTAGTTCCATTTGGATTAATATATAATCATAGAAATAAATAGCAAAAAAAATAAATAACCCTAAAAGTAAGGTTATTTATTTTTTTGCTATTTAAGTTAAAGTAACTTTTAATTTATGATGGGTTATAAAAAAAGAAGCCCTAATAAAGTAGCTTCTTTAAAAAATTTCAATTGAATAATTAGTATTATATGTTTGTTCTGATAATAAATGTTTGATTCCATTTTTATGAGCTAAGATACCATCAGCATTAATATCATCAGCTACACCCCACCATGGTTCTAAACAAACAAATGGTGCATTTTTGGCTGACCATAATCCTGCATATTCTGGTTTATTAGCTTCAACTTCAACACCATGATCAAAATTTTTATTACCTAAACGACAAATTAGTTTCTTATCATTTATTTTGATAACCTTAGCATCATCATAAAAGATTTCATGTTTTAATTGTAAAAGTTTAGATAAATCAATATCGGAAACATTGTTTAAATCAATATAAGGTGCTTTAAAAGGAACTTGTTTATAAGTTCTTTGTGGAAAAACATTAATATAATATTCACTATAGTCTTTCTCAGATAAGTTATCTAAAGGAACATTAAAGGCAGGATGTGCTCCCACTGAAAACAACATTTCATTTTGACCATCATTAGTAACACTTATTTCAGCTTTCAATTTAGAACCAGATAATAAATAACTAATTGTTAAAGTAAAATGAAATGGGTACATTTCAAATGTTGATGCATTCGATTTTAACTGCATTGTAACAGCATCATTAGTCCTTTTGGTAACTGAAAATTCCATCTCTCTGGCAAATCCATGTTGCCCCATAGAATATTTTTTACCATCATATTCATATTGGTCATCTTTTAGGCGACCAACTATTGGAAATAAAATGGGGGCATGTCTACCCCAAAAATTACTGTCTGCTTGCCAAATATATTCAATGTTTTGATCATTCTTTATACTTGTAACTTCAGCACCTTTTGTGTTGATTATGACTTTCAAGTACTCATTACCTAAATTAACTAGCATCATAACCCTCCGAAAATTCATAATATCTTAAGTTTACAATAAAAATAATTAAAAATAAAACAATTTTTTCACATGCTAAGCTCTGGGAAAGAATTTATTATAATTTTTTAAAAGATTCTCACTAGTAACGTGGGTATATATTTGAGTTGTTGATAAACTACTATGTCCTAATAATTCCTGTACTGTTCTCAAATCAGCACCATTATTAAGCATTTCAGTAGCAAAAGTATGTCGAAGCATATGTGGATGGATTTTTGTTGTTAATGATGTATTTTTTATAATTTCATCCATAGCATATTCAATGCCACGACTAGTAATATGTTTACCATGTTGATTAACGAAAACAAAGTCATGCTGTTGATGATATTCTTGCATCAATGGTCTACGACATTTATTTTCATAATCATCCAATGCTTTAATTAGATACCTCCCGAATGGTAAATATCTTTGTTTATTACCTTTACCAATTACAGTAATAATTCTATTTTCAAAGTCAATTGCATCATAAGATAGATCCGCACATTCACTAACACGCATCCCTGTGTCATAAAGAGTTTCCAATAAAGCATAATTACGATAATTTAACCTTTTGTTATTTCCTAAACTAGCTCCTTTGAAAAGCTCCAATAATTCCTTTTGATAAAAGAACCTAGGTAAATGGCCACTATGTCGTTTTAAATTAACAAAAGAAAATGGATTTTCATTGATCAAATCATTCTTCATCATAAAATTATAAAATGAACTTAAAGATGATATCTTTCTGGCAATAGTATTCCTACTATCATCATTTTTACGTAAATGATTTAAATAAGTTTCAACATCTAAATCATCTATTTGTAGTAATTTACGATTATTATCGTGCATCCCATTAACAAATTGATCTATGTCGTTTTTATAAGCAATAGCTGTATTATCAGAATATTGACGTTCGTCTTTTATATATTCCATAAACCAGTCAATTAATTCTTTATCATTATATTTTTCCATTTTAAATCACTCATTCTAATAAAAAGAGCCCTTAAATAAAATTAAGAGCTACATTATTATTTTTGAACATCCTCTTTATAATCACCATTAGGACAAACTACCTGAATGCCACCTTTAACTTTTTTCTCAACCAAATATTCACCATCTTTAGGACAGTCTCTACCAATTGGTTTATTCCAAGTAACAAAATCACATTCTGGATATCTTGAGCAACCATAAAAGATTCTGTTTTTCTTAGATTTTCGTTCAATAACATCGCCTTTTTTACATTTGGGACAAGTAACCCCAATTTTCTTAACAATTGCTTCTGTATTACGACAATCTGGAAAACGAGAACATGCGTAAAATTTACCATAACGTCCCATCTTAATAACCATTGGGGCCCCACAAATTTCACAATTATAACCGGCAGGTTCATCTTTAATTTGAACATCCTTCATATTTTTCTCAGCATTTGCAACTTCTTTAGAAAATGGTTTATAGAATTTATCTACTACCTTAATCCAATTTTGCTTAGCTTCTTCTATCTCATCAAGATTATTCTCCAAATCGGCAGTAAAATCAATATTAATAACATCAGGGAAATATTGCTCAATAATATCATTAACAATTTCACCTAATTCGGTAGGCTCAAACTTACGGCCCACTAATTTTACATAATAACGACGTTGAATTGTGCCCAGTGTTGGTGCATAAGTGGAAGGACGACCAACTCCGTTTTGTTCAAGCGCATGAATTAGTTTTGCTTCACTATATCTTGCAGGTGGTTGAGTAAAATGTTGATCAGGATTATATTTTAACATGGTAATTTGATCGCCTTTTTTAATCTCAGGCAATATATTATCTTTTTCTTTACCACGTTTATAAACTTTTAAGAAACCATCAAATTTTAATTTAGAACCATTCGCTCTAAAATCTACTCCATTTTGGTTCATATTAACAGTCATTGTATCCATAATAGCTGGAGTCATTTGACTTGCTAAGAAACGACACCATATTAAATTATAAAGTTTATACTGATCATTACTCAAATAGCTCTTTAAACTAGCAGGAGTACGATGCACTGAAGTAGGACGAATAGCTTCATGGGCATCTTGAGCTCCTTCAGGTAACTTACCTTTAATTGGTTTAACTGCAGCATATTCAGCTCCATAATTTTCATGCAAGAAACTAGATGCTTCGTGCTTAGCAACCATAGAAATTCTGGTTGAATCAGTTCTCATATAAGTAATCAAACCTTGATTACCCTCTTTACCAATATTAATTCCTTCATATAACTGCTGAGCATTCATCATTGTCTTTCCAGTTTTGAAGTTTAATTTATTATTAGCATCTTGTTGCATTGTACTAGTAGTAAACGGTTGTTGGGGCTGACGTTTTCGCTCTTTCTTAACAACACTAGTAACATCAAAGGACTTGTTCTTATCAATTTTGCTTAAAATTGATTTAACTTCTTCGTTATCATTAATTTCAGTTTTTTTACCGTTCAAGCCATAAAAGTTAGCTTTAAAGTCATTACTAGCTTTTTTCATATCAGCATCAATTGTCCAATATTCTTTGGGAACAAAATTTTTAATTTCACGTTCTCTTTGAATAATTAGCCATAGTGCTATTGATTGAACACGACCAGCACTTAAACCCTTCTTAACTTTTTTCCATAATAGTGGTGATATTGAATACCCCACTAATCGGTCTAATACTCGACGAGCTTGTTGGGCATCAACCAAACTCATATCAATTGTACGAGGATGCTTAAATGCTTCTTTAACCGCATCCTTAGTAATTTCATGAAAGGCAACTCGATTTTCATCATTTTCATCTAAGCCTAATAAATGTGATAAATGCCAAGCAATAGATTCTCCTTCACGGTCAGGGTCAGATGCTAGATAAACGCTTTTGGCTTTTTTCGCTTCTGAACGTAAGTCTTTAATTGTATCTCCTTTACCACGAATAGAAATGTAATGAGGAGCGTAGTCGTTCTCAATATCAACCCCCATCTTACTTTTAGGCAAGTCACGCACATGCCCTTTACTTGCAATCACACGATATGTTCTACCAAGATATTTTTGAATTGTTTTAGCTTTAGTAGGCGATTCAACAATAACTAATTTTTTCTTGGGTGATCGTCTTTTCTTTTTTTTAGTTGTTTTTGTAGTCATCCATATCCCTCATTAATTTATAATCTTAAATCAAAATATTTTATTTATAATAAAATTCTTCAATAATATCTTTAGCAGATAAAACTGGTTTTGCTCCTGCTAAAATTAACTCATTACATCCAACTGAATGCAAACTATCAATTCTTCCAGGAATTGCCAAAACATTCCGGTTATTTTGTAATGCTAAATTAGCAGTAATTAAACTACCTGATTTATTTTTTGCTTCTATAACTAATAAAGTATCAATTAAACCAGCAATAATACGATTCCTCTCAGGAAAATGAAAACGTAAAGGTTTACTACCAACTGGATATTCACTAATTAATAAATGATTGATGGCAATATTACGTTGTAATTGTTCATTTTCTCTAGGGTAATATATATCTAATCCGGTTCCAATAACAGCAACCGTTTTTCCCCCATTAGCAATGGTACACTGATGGCTTAATTTATCAACCCCAGCAGCTAATCCAGAAACAACTACAATATCTGATTGAACTACTTTGGGAATTAACATATTTAAACTTTTAAAAGCATAATCCGTATTTTTTCTGGAACCAACAACCCCCAACATTTTATTTTCTATTAAAGAAATATTACCAAAATAAAAAATAATGATAGGCGGTAAATAGGATTCTTTTAATCCAATCGGATAATTTTCATCTAAAATGGAAATAAATTTAACATGTTCTAAATGATAATTTAAACTATCATTAACTTCTTTACTATTAAATGATTTACAAAATTTATCATAGTACCTATTGGACAAATTAACGCATTTAGCAATATCTAAGGCGCTAAAATTAATTTTAATGGGTAAAACTGTATATTTATTTCTTAAAAATTTATAAAAT
The DNA here is from genome assembly GCF_006493595.1 of Apilactobacillus micheneri. Classification (NCBI taxonomy): domain Bacteria; kingdom Bacillati; phylum Bacillota; class Bacilli; order Lactobacillales; family Lactobacillaceae; genus Apilactobacillus; species Apilactobacillus micheneri. The sequence goes on from NZ_QUBI01000002.1 coordinate 178,424, forward strand.
GCATATTCTGATTTAATACCAAAACCGCTAGTTAGTTTTAGTTTAAGCAATAAAGTACGTAATTTCATTTTAAAATCTCCTAATTGGGTTTTAAAAATAATTACGTATTTAATAATTAGTTAAATCTAAAACTGGTTTAAAAGATTTACGATGAATAGGTGTCGCACCGTATTCACTAAGTGCTTGTAAATGTTTCTTGGTTCCATATCCGGCATTATGATTAAAATCATATTCTGGATATTTTTTACTATACTCATCCATTAAATTATCACGATATACCTTAGCTAAAATACTTGCAGCTGAAACACTAGCACTTTTGGCATCTCCTTTAATTAATCTAACTTGTTTATTTGAGATGTCGATATTCATTGCATCAACAATTACAATTTCAGGATTAATATCCAAATTATTAATTGCATCTTTCATTGCTACTCTAGTGGCTTCATAAATATTAATTTTATCAATTATTTTATTTGATGCAATACCAATACTATAATATAAAGCTTTTTGTTTAATCATTTTAGACAATTCAAGACGCTTTTTAGGTGATAATTTTTTTGAATCATTAACTTCATAAACATTAAAATCATGTGGTAATACAACTGCAGCAGTTACCACAGGGCCAGCTAATGGCCCCCTGCCAACCTCATCTACTCCAGCAATATAATTAATTCCCTCATTCCAAAAATGATTTTCATATTTAAGCCTTTTTTGAAAATCCATTTTAGATTTTTCTAAATAGTTCAATTGATTTATTCTTTGTTTTAGAGCAACTTGTATCCCCTTACGAGAATCATTTTTATAATCATTAAAAATATCATCAGATAATGTTGTAACTTTAGATAATAACTTTTTAAAATCATTAATAGATAATTTATTGTTCATTTTAATTTTCCTTATCTAATTCATCTACACTATCTAATGTAAATGGTCCTATTTTACCCTTACGACTATCTAAAATTAAACGCATTGATGCTCTTTCGTAATCATCGCGCATTCCAACATTTTTAGTAATCTTTAATAATAGATCAACGTCACTTAATTCCATATCTTCTTCACTTAAACGATATCTTTCAATTAGTCCGTCACGATTATGTTGTCTAAAGAAATTCAATGCAAATAATGCTACATCATCACTAGCATAAATACTATCTTTGATTGCACCTGTTAAAGCTAATTTATTAGCCACTTCTTCATTTTCAAATTTAGGCCATAAGATACCAGGAGTATCCAATAATTCTAATTCACTACCAGCCTTTAACCATTGTTGACCTTTTGTAACACCAGCACGATTACCAACTTGAGCAGCACGTCTTTTAACAATTTGATTCAATAATGTTGATTTACCAACATTAGGAACTCCTACGCAAATTGCTCTAATAACTTTATTATCGAGGCCTTTATCTTTACTAGCAGCAATTTTATCTTTTAATAAATCCTTTACTACTTTGGTAATATATTTGCCAGTTGTATTATTTTTAGAATCAACTGAAATTGCAGCATAACCTTTATTTTTAAAATAGCTTATCCATTGATTAGTAACATTAGGATTAGCTAAATCAGCTTTAGTTAAAATCATTAAACGTGGTTTATTTTTACTAACCTTTTCAACTTCAGGGTTAATAGAACTAAAAGGACATCTAGCATCTACTAACTCAAAAACAATATCAACTAAATGTACATTTTCTTCAAACTGACGAATGGCTTTAGCCATATGTCCTGGAAACCATTGAATCATATATATTCGCTCCTATCTATTATTTTCATTGTACTATATTTTATAGCTTATTATTATAAAAAAATAAACCTAAATAATAATCTAGGTTTATTTTTGTTTAATTATTATAATCTTGAAATAATTGCCAAGCTTCATCAAAGATAGTCATACTAGGCAAATAACTTGCATTTTCTTCTAAATACTGAGAAATTTCATCATAATAAATTGACTGCTTAGGAAATGATTGATCATAAAACGCATTGTTAGCAAATTGAGCGACCGGCTCATTACTACCAGAATTGCGTTCAGTCATCAAGAATTGATAAAAAGTTTTCATTAAAATCCTCCAAATTAACTATTAGGAACTAATGCCTTAAATCTAAAGTCTCCATCACCACTCATATCAATTTTATTAGCTTGATATGAAACTTTATTTTTACCACCTAATTCATTAATGTGTAATATAATTTTGTTTTCTTTACTATTAAGTTCTATCCAATTAGGAATATGATATTTTTTGCCGACATAAGCTATCACAAATTTAGCTGGAATATCAAGATGACCAATTTCTAAGTTATTAGTATCTAATTCAATATTTCCATCATCTAATAATTTAGGATTCATCGATAAAACATAGTTCACTTTAGAACCTAAAATTTTGATATTCCCATAAACATAAGCTTTTTTATCTAAAATAAATTTATAATCCATTGAAGAATTATGGTGTTCGTCAAAATTTTTTAAATAATAAGAAGAAAGTGAATTAATTTGATTTTTATTTAGTTGAACAGAAATAGGTGTCTGGTCTTTAGAAGTATTATTATTTTGAGAAGGATTAACAGTACTACCATGAATTTGAAACCATAAATATCCAAAACCGGATATTATTAATATAATCAAAATAAAAAATAAATACTTAAAAATACTATTTTTTCTAGTTTTATGCATTTAAATATACTCCTCTGATTTTTAATACCAATCGTTGTATTTTTCCATTATTTTAAATAATTTATTAGTCATAAAATCATATCCCTTTGAATTAGGATGAAAATGATCTTTTGAGGACAGGTATTCATTTAATTCTTTTTCATTGCTATATAAATCATCTAAAGATAGCGGATTAAATGAGTCATCACTAGATTCCAATAGCTTATTCTTTTGTCTTTCAGTTCTATATTGTCCATATGATAACGAATTAATATTAACAAAATGAATCCACTTTTGATTACTACTTTCATTATCAATAATATCATTATATTTACTAACATAATTTTCAATTGCATGAACCTTTGGAAAATATACATAAACTGGATTATATATACTAAAAATATAAATAGGTATTTTCTTATTTATATTCCGTATGTGCTTGATTAAAGAACTCAAATTATCTTTATATTTTGCAAGATTAAACGTCATATTTTTATTGAATTCATCTTTATCATTAACCAATGCATTTTTTTGTAATGCTTGTAACAAATCATTACCACCAGAAGTTAAAATGACGGCATTTGAATGTTTAATATTAGTTAATAGGCCATTAGTATTATTAATAATTCTTTTATCAATTTGATCAGTTCGTTGGCCAGCAATACCATAATTATAAACATTTAACTTAGCATTTTTATCATTAACAAATTTGTCTTTGATTCTATTTACATATCCACCACTATTAGTGTTATCACCAACACCCTGTGTCAAAGAATCTCCAACTGAGACAAAGGAAATTTTTTGCTTAGGATCATATTGAATATTAGAACTAGAATAATAATTCTTATATGCATAAACACCAGATATTAATAAAATGAATAAAATAAGGAGTAGCAAAATATATTTTAATATTCTTTTCGTTTTAATCACTCCAGATAAAATTAATATTATTCACTATAATACATTAAAGCAAATGCACCTAATCCGCCATAAGTAGCTATGATAGGGACAGTTTCACGCATTACTACCTGTATATTTGGACAGATGGCTTGTACTTCATCTTTAATTTTATTAGTGAAATCTGTAGAGCCAACATATGAAATACCAATGCTTTTTATATCTTTATGTTTAAGTATTTCCTGCATTTCAGGATAAACATGTTGAGTGAAATATTTATGAATTGACTTTAAGCCACGTCCCTTAGAATCAACTGTTATTTCACCATTAACTAATTTAACGATTACTTTAATATTCAATAAATTAGATATTGCTCCTGCCCATGGTTTTAAACGTCCGCCTTTAACGATATTGTCTAAATTTAAGATTCCCATATAAAGTTTGGTATTTTTACGGACTTCGTCAACTGATTTAATAATTTCATTTATACTTTTACCTTGTTTAGACATCTCAGCTGCTTTTAGTACTTGAAAAGCTAATGAACGATCAGTGTTTAAACTATCAATAACTTTCACGTTAGATTTAGATAAATTGGCTGCTTCACAAGCAGTTTTATAAGTACCACTAATTTTACTGTCTAAATTAATTGACAAAATTTCACTACCATCAGCACCTAATTCATCAAATTTATTAATAAATTTACCCAAAGGTGGCTGACTAGTTTTTGGTAATCCCTTTGCAGTTTTCATTTTTTCATAAAACTCTTCATTAGTTATTGTTTCACGTTCTGTGTAAACAGTATCATCAATCATAACTGATAAAGGAATGATATTAATATCATTCTTAACAATTTCTTCATCAGTTAAACCTGCAGTTGAATCAGTAACAATTTTAATCTTTGACATTATTATCACCTTCATTGAAAGTTAAATTATTTTCTTTCAAATACATCGAATTTATGTGGATATATATTTTTACTATCTAATTTTCCAATTGTTTCTTTATTTAAATTAAATTCATCATAATTAATTTTGGGCATTACTGTATCCCCATCAAATTTATAATCAATTGAGGTACGATATAGCCGATCAACATATGGAAGCAATAGTTTAAATATTTGTGCACCACCAACTACAAATATTTCTTTTTCTTTATTATTATTAGCAAATTGCAAAAAATCATTTAAAGTATGGATAACCATTACCTCATCAGGAAATTTATTATCTTTTTGATGTGTTAAAACAATATTTAAACGATGGGGTAGTGGCCTTCCAAAGCTCTTATAGGTCTTATTACCAGCTAATATTATATTATTCGTAGTAGTTTGTTTAAAATAATGCATATCTGCTGGTAATTTCCAAGGTAAATTACCGTTCATACCAATAACATGGCCTTTTGATTCAGCCCATAAATAAGAAATCATATTAATCTCCCCATTTTAAACAGCAACTGGTGCCTTAATTGGATCATGATGTTTATAATCAATCACTTTAATGTCATCCATATCATAATCAAAGATACTCTTTTTGTCAGGATTCAACCACAATTTAGGAGCTTGATATGGTTCCCTTGATAATTGAGTTTCAATTTGATCAATATGATTAGAGTAAATGTGCGCATCCCCTAAAGTATGAACAAAGTCACCAGGTTTCAATCCACATTCCTTAGCAATTAAAGAAGTTAATAAAGCATAACTAGCAATATTGAATGGAACTCCTAAAAATACATCACCTGATCGTTGGTATAATTGACAACTTAATTTACCATCGTTTACATAAAATTGGAACATAGTATGACATGGTGGTAATGCCATTGAAGGAATATCTTCTGGATTCCAAGCAGAAACAATTAGTCTTCTAGAATTAGGGTTGGTTTTAATTTGTTCAATAACATTTTTAATTTGATCAATAGTCCCACCAGTAGATTTTTTCCAATGACGCCATTGACTACCATAAACTAAACCTAAATCACCATACTTATCGGCAAAATCATCATCATCTAAAATTTTTTGACAGAATTTCTTCTTTTCCGCTAAATAAACTTTTTTAAATTCTTTATCCTCATTTGCACGTAATCCAAAATTAGTCATATCAGGACCATCATAGTCTTTTGATTGCACAAAATTTTTAAATGCCCATTCATCCCAAATATGATTTTTATGTTGTAGCAAATATTTAATATTAGTTTGGCCATGTAAGAACCATAAAAGTTCACTTTTAATCAATCCAAAAGGAACCTTTTTAGTTGTAAGTAATGGAAAACCTTTGCTTAAGTCAAAACGCATTTGATATCCAAATGTACTAATTGTTCCGGTACCTGTTCGATCACCTTTTTTATGACCATTTTCTAAAATATATTTTGCTAAATTTAAATAAGTATCTTCAAGCATTGTATAAACTCCTATTCTGCAAATTGACTTAAATATTCCCAACGCTGCATTTTTTGATTAGATTGTTTGTTTAAATCATCAACCTGTGATTGTAAATCAGCTAATTTATCATAATCATCGCCATAATTTTGCATTTCTGATTGAAGGGATGAACTTTTAGAATCTAATTTATCAATTTCATCTTCTAAGCCATCAAATTCAATCTGCTCAGCATAAGTTAATTTTGTTTTCTTATTTTCATTGTTTTCTTTAGGTTTATTTTCATCTGATTTTTTATGCTTTTTAACATTATCTTTATTACTGTTATCATTTTTTAAACTAGCCAAATAATCAGTAAACAATCCAACATGCTGTTCAATTTTCCCATTACCATCAAAAATAAGTAATTTATTGGCTACTTTATCTAAGAAGTAACGATCATGAGAAACTGTAATAACTGTTCCAGCAAAACCTTTAATATAATCTTCAAGAACTGTCAATGTAGATATATCAAGATCATTAGTAGGTTCATCTAACAGCAATACATTAGGTTGTTGCATAAGTAATTTTAATAAATATAATCGACGCTTTTCTCCACCTGATAACTTACGAATTAAAGTTCCATGCATAAATTTAGGAAACAAAAATTGTTCTAGTAAATCAGTAACACTAATTTTATTCCCATTATTATCAGTTACATTTTCTCCAACATCTGTTAAATACTTAATTACTCGCTTATCATCTGGGATTGGTTCAGTTTGTTGAGTATAATATGCCATCTTAACAGTTTCACCAATTTCAACAACACCACTGTCTGGCTTAATTTTACCAGCAATAACATTTAATAATGATGACTTCCCAGCTCCATTTTCTCCACTTATACCGATTCTTTCATTTGGTTGTACTAAAAGGCTAAAATCATCTAGAATTTTTTTATTATCTAAAGTCAAATTAGTATCTTTTAACTCAATAACCTTTTTACCTAATCGTTGTTGACCAAGCGTGATGTCAACATCTTCATCAGTTTGTAAATTACCAACATCATTTTTTAAATCATTAAAACGATTAATACGTGCTTGTTGCTTAGTAGAACGAGCTTTAGCTCCTTTTTTCATCCAAGCTAATTCTTGCTTATACAATCGTTGTTTTTTATGTTCAGCGTTCACTTCAAAATCAACACGTTCGGCTTTTTGTTGAACATACTTTTCATAATTACCTTCATATTCATATAGTTTTCCAAAAGACAATTCCCAAATATTATTGGCAATATTATCTAAAAAGTAACGATCATGGGTTACAAAGAGTAAAGATCCTTTATATTTAGCTAATAAATCTTGTAACCAATCAATTGAATCAAAATCCAAATGATTAGTAGGTTCATCTAAGATTAATAAATCAGGAGACTGTATCAATACTTGTGCCAAACCTACACGACGTTTTTGACCACCTGATAAGGTTGACACTTTTTGATTCATATCATTAATTTTAAGTTGCGTTAAAATTGTTTTAACGTCACTTTCAGCATTCCAAGCATCCTCTTCATTCATTTTTGCTTCAGCAGCTAAATATTGATGCTCGGCTTTTTCATCATCTGGATGCTTTGAATAAACATCTAAAGTATGTTCATAATATCTAATGATATTAAAAATATCTTGACTACCAGCGAAAACAGCATCAAGTACCGTTAGAGATTCATCTAAAACCGGTTCTTGCTTTAAATATCCGATTGAATATGTTTTAGAGGTAATGATATTACCAGTAGAATCATGATCAACTCCAGAAATAACGTTTAATAAAGAAGTTTTTCCACTACCATTGGTCCCAATTAAACCAATTCGATCATGTTCATTAATAATAAAATTTAAATTTTTAAAAAGTGTTTTTTCACCATAAGTCTTTGTTAAGTCCTCTGCTCTTAAAGTTTGCACAAAATCACTCTTTCAAATATTGTTTTGTAAAATTAATTATATTTTCAGTATTATTATCTAAATTACCAATAACAACTTGTTTTTCAATTGCATTTAATGCTTTACCAAGCATTGGCCCTGGTTTTAAAATTCCATTCTTAATTAAAATACCGCCATTAATTGCAAGTTGCTTTTTATTTTTTATTGGTAAACTACTATATTGCTTTTTCAATAATTCATTATCAATCGAACAATCGTAAAAAGATGCAATATAGTTTGCTTCTAGTAATAAATTTTCACCCGTGAGATACATTAAAAAATCACTCATATTATCATTCTGAATAGCATTTAACGCATAACAACAAGTTTGGGTATTATTTATAACCTCGTTAGATGCTTTCCAAGATTTCAAGAAATTACTAATTTGTTCTCTATTTAAACCAAATTCAAAACAAATCAAACTCCATACTTCTATTTCATTATTTAAGTTCAAATTTTTAAAATGTGAAATATTTGATAATTGTTGTCTATAATCAGCAAACAAAGGGACATGTAAATACATATTGGTGCTTATCATATCATCAATTCCCTGTTTAGGTTTTAATCCTTTCATCATCTTAATAAATTCTACATAAATTCTCTCAATCGCAATTTTTTCTAATAATGAACTATGCTTCTCAATGGCATTAAAAGTTTCTTTTTCAATATTAAAGTTTAATTTACTAGCAAATCTAACTGCGCGCATCATCCTCAAAGCATCTTCATTAAATCTTTCATTAGGATTGCCAACAGCACGAATGATTTTTTTATCTATATCAGCAATACCACCAAATAGATCAGTTACTTCACCATTTTCGCGCATGGCTAAAGCATTAATGGTAAAATCACGACGTTTTAAATCTTCTTTTAAAGAACGCACAAATGTAACTTTATCCGGTCTACGATAGTCTTGATAACCCGACTCCGTTCTAAAGGTTGTAATTTCATACCCCTTATCATTATCGAGAACCATTACAGTCCCATGTTCAATACCAGTATCAACAGTTCTTTTAAATAATTTTTTTATTTCTTCAGGATAGGCACTAGATGCAATATCAACATCATGAATTTTTTCACCTATTATTGTGTCTCTCACGCTACCCCCAACGAAGTAAGCTTCATATCCAGCAGCTTCAATTTTCTGCATTACAGGGCGAGCTTTTTCAAATTCATCAGGTAAATTTTTAATCTTTATCATTGTTTATACCCCTATCTTTACTATATAAATATTAACAGATAAATAGTATTATTTACAAAGTTTTATGTTTTTGTGTTATTATATTAGTTAAAGTAACTTTTGACATCTGAGAGGTGTAAAAATGGCCACAAATAATTATCCTTATCAAAAAAGTTTTGAAAAATATTTAAACGTTAATGGACTAGCTAAAGTCACAATTAAAGAGTATACGAGTACTTTAATTGATATGTTCGAATATTTATCAAACTTTAATATTGGGTATCAAAAAAATCATCATGTTAATCAATTATTTGATCGTGATATACAACAATATATGAACATGTTGGTTGAAAAACGACAAATAAATAATTCAACATATAACAAAGTATTATCACATATAAATATTTATTTTAAATATTTATTTAGTCATGATTTCTCTGAAAAATTACCTACCTTAACCTTAAAAGGAAGAGATCGTAACAAAGAATCTAAAATTAATATCAACTGGATTGAACACATGCCAAAAATTTTAAATGATCCAAATGTTCATCCTTATACTAAAATGACACTGTTGTTAATTAGCAAAGGATTTAAATCTTCAGAATTCTTAAAAAATAATTTTTATAGAGTATTTACAAAAATTAAGTTCAACAATTACGAAACAAAGTTTATTAACCAATTTAATAATTTTATTAAACCAATTCAGGATAAACAATCATCAAATGATTTATTTTTGAAGCAAAGAATTGCAAATGATCCACATTTAACTTTACCTGGATTGCATAAATACCTAAAACCGAGTGAAGAATATTTATCTTTTAGTTTAAATCCGACAGATTTATTTCAAGGCTATATTTTAAATTATGTAATAAAAAATCCAGGAGAAAATGAATTTGAGCTTTCAAATCATCTTAATCTGGATTTAGCATCAGTTATATACTATAAAAAATTATCAACAAAAATTATTAATGATTAATAGTTTCGATAATCTTCTAACATCATTGCAGCTCCATCATCAGAAGGCACTGCTGTAACATACATTTCAAGTAATGATATAGCATTTTTGATATCTCCACTTTCTCTAAAGAATAAAGATGCAGATTTTAAGAAAGTAGTATTATCCATAAAGTATGGTTTAGCAGCTAGATAATATTTATGTGCATTTTTAATATCATCAATTTCATCATAAGATATAGCTAAATTCCAATAAAATTGAGGATCCATCTCATGATCATCTAGATATGAAGATAATAATTCAATATTATCTTCATATTTTTCTTCAGAAACAAATAAGTTAGACAATTCAAGAACAATTTCGATATCATCAGGATCAATCTTATTTCCTTCTTTTAGATAATTTTCTGCAAGTTCCTTATTATCAACTTTAGTTGCAGCACGAGCGCTTAACAAATATAATTTTTCGTTATATTGATCGACACTAAGACCTTCTTGATATACTAATAAAGCATCTTCTGATTTGTTTTGTTCTTCTAAAGCTTGTCCTAAGTATGGATATAAAGTAGCATATTGTGGATCACTTTCACGCAATTCTTGGAACAATTCAATTGCTTTATCATAATCTTTTAGCTGTAAATAGGTAAAAGCTGTTTCAAATTTTACATCAGAAGTCATATCAATAGTCTTAATTTGCTTTAAATATCCAATTGCATGCTCAAATTTACTATCATTAGCATAAGAAATACCAACTCTTTCAACTAAATTAACCGAAGAAATGTTGGTTACTCCTTCTTTAATTAATCCTAAATACAATGGTATCGCTTTATTATATTCACCCATGGTAAACAAAAGTTCCGCTAGAGCAAAAGTGATAACATTTTCATGAGGAGCTAATTCCTTAGCTTTTAGTAGTTTTTCTCGACTTACATCTAATAATCCTTGAGTTTGATATAAATCCGCTTGAGTAACTAAAGATTGTAAATAAGCATCAGATTCAGATGAAATAATACTTAGCTGAGCTAATGCTTCATCTGTTTTACCCTCACTAATTAAAATATCTGAGATGTCCACTCTTAAACTATCCTCATCAGGAAATTTCTTTAATAATTTTTGATATATTTTTTTAGCTTGATCACTGAAACCATATGAATATAATTCTTCAGCTAGTGAATAAAGCATTTCATCACTATCGTGGTGATATGCTAAATCATATTGCTTATTAAAATCATCAATTTTGCCAGATTCTAAAAGATCTAATGCTTTTTCAGAATAACTCATATATAATTCCTCCTATCAACATAATTTGGAGATAATATAAAAAAGAGTCAGTTCGACATAATCAGCCGAACTGGCTCTTTTATCAATAAAGTGAGCTGTTTATTTAACAGCATCCTTTAAAGCTTTACCTGGCTTGAATGCAGGTACTTTACTTGCAGGAATTTGAATTTCTGCACCAGTTTGAGGGTTACGACCCTTACGAGCGGCACGTTCACGTACTTCGAAATTACCAAAACCGATAAGTTGTACCTTTTCGCCTTTAGCCATGTTGTCTTGGATTGAACCAAAAACAGCATCTACAGCAGCAGTTGCATCCTTCTTAGTTAAACCAGTTTTTTCAGCAACATTGCTTACTAATTCTGCCTTGTTAGCCATGTGTTTTCACCTCCCAATAGTTCGGAAAACAATCAATGCTTTTCGACATATGTAATAACAACATGATTGGTGTCATTACATTACTTCAAGATATCACATAAAGCCCTACAATTCAATTATTTAATGGCTATTTTAGTAAAAAAATATGCAAAATTACTTACGTTTTCTAGTAATAATTTTAATTGGAGTTCCAGAAAAGTTAAAATGATTTCTAATTTGATTTTCCAAATACCTTTCATAAGAAAAATGCATGAGTTCTTCATCATTTACAAAGACAACAATTGTTGGTGGAGCAGTTCTAATTTGAGTAGCGTAATAAATCCTAAGCTTCTTACCTTTAATACTAGGTGTTGGTGTCATCGCAATAGCGTCCATAATAACATCATTCAAATTAGAAGAAGAAATTCTTTTAGAATGATTTTCATTAACTTGTTTAATCATACCCGGTAATTTAGTTAATCTTTGCTTAGTAAGTGCTGATACGAATAAAATTGGTGCATATGATAGATATTGAAATTGTGTTCTAATTCCAGCTTCAAATTCGCGTTGAGTAGAACTTGTTTTTTTCAAAGTGTCCCATTTATTAACAACAATGATTACACCTTTTCCGCCTTCATGCGCATAACCAGCAATACGTTTATCTTGTTCACGAATACCTTCTTCAGCATTAATAACAATTAGTGCAACATCACTGTTATCAATTGAACGCATTGCACGCATTACAGAATAACGTTCAGTATTTTCATATACTTTTCCACGTTTTCTTAAACCAGCAGTATCAACCATTGTATACTCCTGACCATCTTGAATGAATTTAGTGTTAATTGCATCCCTGGTTGTACCAGCAACATCGGAAACAATCACTCGTTTTTCACCCAAAATAGCATTTACTAATGATGATTTACCCACATTAGGACGTCCAATCAAGCTAAACTTGATACTATCGTCATCGGCATTATCAGTTTTTTCAGAAAAATTCTTAATAACTTCGTCTAACATATCACCAAGTCCTAATCCATGTGCACCGGATATTGGATATGGATCACCAAAACCTAATGAATAAAAATCATATATATCAGCACGGGCTTCAAAGTTATCTACTTTATTAACTGCCAATACAACCGGTTTATTAGTTCTGTATAAGATTCTGGCAACATTATCATCAGCATTTGTAATACCTTCCTTACCATTGACCATAAATACAATAACATCTGCTTCATCAATAGCAATTTCTGCCTGAGCTGTAATTTGTTTAACAAATGGTTGATCATTTATTTCAATTCCACCTGTATCAATCATGCTAAACTCATGACCTAACCATTCTCCATGAGAATAAATTCGATCCCTTGTAACACCTGGAGTATCTTCAACGATAGATATTCTTTCTCCAGCAATTCTATTAAAAATTGTAGACTTACCTACATTAGGACGTCCAACAATCGCAACAACGGGTAATCCCATTTCAAAGTCACCCTTTCTATTAATAATAAAAAAATATCCTTCAATAAAAAGAAGGATATTTTTAAAGATTATAAACTATTATTGATTATCTTTGTCTAATCCTTTACCTACAATGTCACCTAAAGTAAATCCGTTTTCTTCTTCAGGAGCATCTTCAGTAGAGTTATCAGAAACCTTAGCATTTTCCTTTGAAGAATCATCACCATTTTCAGGTTCTGGTTCAAGTGCTCTCATTGATAAAGCTAAACGATGATTTTCAGGTTGAACATCAAGAACCTTAGCTTTAACAGTTTGACCAACTTTTAATACATCAGCAGGTGTATTAACATGTTCATGAGAAATTTGTGAAATATGAATTAGTCCTTCAACACCAGGAATTACTTCGGCAAAAGCTCCAAAATCAACTAAACGTTTAATAGTAACTTCAACAATACTACCTTGTGGGGCTTTTTCTTCAATTTCATCCCATGGTTGTGGCATAGTTTGCTTAATTGATAATGAAATACGACCTTTATCTTTATCTAAAGCAATAACCTTAACCTTAACGTCTTGACCATTCTTTAATACATCAGAAGGCTTGTTAACACGTTCATATGAAATTTCTGAAACGTGAACTAATCCGTCAACGCCGCCTAAATCAACAAAGGCACCAAAGTTAGTCATACGAGCAACTTTACCTTCAACAACGTCGCCAACATTTAATTTACCCATAACTTCTTCAAGCGCTTTTTCTTGTTTTTGTTCCATTACATCACTATGTGATAGAACTAAACGGTTCTTTTCAGGAATAATTTCAACAATCTTACATTCAAATTGTTGACCATCATATTGATTTAAGTTTCTTACAAAATGATTTGTAATCATTGAAGCAGGAATAAATCCACGAACACCAGCATCAACAACTAATCCTCCACGAACTGCATTTTTAACAGTTACAGTGATAGTTTCATCATTCTTAGATTTTTCTTGTAATTCATCCCAAACTTTACGTTCTTGTAAGCGACGAACAGAAAGTAGAAAACTTCCGCCTTCTTTATCGTCACCAATTCTTGAAAGAACAACAAATTTGCCCTTATCTCCCACTTTGTATTGTGAGTCTTCATCATTGTTAGAACTTGATGAAATTTCGTGACGAGGAACAACACCTTCGACACCAGCATTATCAATTCCAATAATTAATTGATGGTCATTATCAATGGCTAAAACTTCACCACTAACTACATCATTAATATTGACTTGGTCCACACTATCCAAGGCTTCTAATAAATCTTTATTTGTTTTTTCATCTGATTCACTCATCTGATAATTCCTCCTTGAGACAACTATACTTAACATTTTAGACTAACTTTTAAAGAAAATCTAGTTATATGACTAAGTTATCCGTTATTTTTAATAATTTTAGATATTTCATTAACTACATCACTTATTGACATCGAAGTGGTATCAATTTCAATTGCATCATCAGCTTTAACTAAAGGTGAAATTTGACGATGTGAATCCTTATAATCACGATCTTCAATTTCCTTTTTTAGCTGATCTAATGGAACATGAATATTTTTTTCTGCGTTATCCTTCAAACGACGTTCTGCTCGCTCTTGAACACTAGCAATTAAAAATATTTTTACTTCAGCATTTGGTAAAACTGTAGTCCCTATATCTCTACCGTCCATAACAATTCCACCATTACTAGCTATTTGTTGTTGTCTTTTAACTAAATTAGATCTAACACCACTCAAACTAGCTATTTCAGAAACTGAATTGGTTACATCTTCTTGACGAATCTCGTTAGTAACTTCTTGTCCATCCAAAAATACCTTTTGTTGTTCTGCATTAGGTTCAAATGAAATGTCTGTATCTTTCAACATTTCAACCACTCTTATTTCGTCACTTAAATTATATCCCAATCTCATGGCTTTAAGTGTTATAGAACGATACATCGCACCAGTATCACAATAAACATATGAAAAATTATTAGCAACTAATTTAGCAACTGTACTTTTACCAGCGGATGCTGGGCCATCAATTGCTACTTGAATTTTTTTTAAGTTCATTTAATATACCCCAATCAATATTATTTTACTCTAATTTTCTGGTTCACAGAAACATTATCGCTAGTTAAACCATTTAATTGCTTTAATTGATCAACAGTAAGACCACTATTCTTTGCAATTCTATATAAATCATTTTCACCATTTTGACCAACAACAGCGTAATCTCTATCATTACTATTATCAGATGACTGATTGCTTACAGAACTACTACTTGATGAATTAGAATTATTATCGGCTGGTTTATTTGAAGATGAGCTTGCGCTAGATGCTTCAGAAGAACTACTATTGGAAGCTTTTTTATCATCTTCATGACTAGCATTTTCAGTATTGCTAGAACTACTTTGATCAACCTTATTAGAATTTGAAGTAGACTTTTTAATAGCTTTATCTTTCTTGGAAGAAGCCTTTTTACCTTTTGATTTTATCATACTTGAGGATGAACTTGAAGATTGACTCTGACCATTATCACTAGGATTACTCATCATCCCGAAAACAAGTGTAAATAAACCAATAACTACAACAATCGTAACTAATATAATAGCTATTAATTTATGACCTCTGCTTTTCTTCCTTAATTCCATTCTTGATAAACCATTTGATTCATCTTTATTGTTATTATTCAAAATAATAACCCTCCCAATCTTATTGTTAATACAATTCATTATACATTATTTAATGCATTTTGTTGAAAAGAGAATTAATTATGGAATTCCAATCATAATTATGTTTATTATTTGTTTTAATATTAGACCTAATTAAGTTAGCTGCATGTAAATTTAATTTTGTATGATCACCATCACAACAATATTCATTATGAGCACTAAACTTTTCATCAAAATGAGATAATAGTTTTTTACGACGACAATAATTATTCAAAACATAAGATAACATCTCCGATAAACTATTTTTTTGATCTAGCCGTCTTGCCTGAAAAATATTAATAACTTTCTCTTCTGAATAATCATTATCATAGTAATATTTTAATAATTTAGTTTGTTCATCATCATTATGAATTTTTTTATAATTACGATAATAAAAAGAAATAATATCATCATCTGGAATGTTATCCATTAATAAATTGTATTGAAGCATTTCATCATTTTTTTGATAAAGAATAACAGAAATACTTTCTTTCATATCTCGACCAGCACGTCCCATTTCTTGAACATATGATTCAATATTTGAGGGCATATGATAATGAATAACATATCTAATATTACTTTTATCAATTCCCATACCAAAAGCACTAGTAGCACATATAACATCTATTTGATCATTCATAAATTGATGTTGAATACGATAACGATTTTCATTATTCAAATCTGAATGATAAGCTTCAACTTTCAAATGAGCTTTCTGTCTTAAAAAGATTGTAGCCATATTGGCCATTTTTTTACTAGAAAAATAAATAATCCCTGGACTACATAATTTGTTAACCAATGAAAGTAACTTATTGTTTTTATCATTAGTATCATCACAATATTTAACAGATAACATTATATTTGAACGATTAGTAGACTTAACTATATATTTAACATTATGCAATCCTAGTTTATGAACAATTTCAGAACGCACTGTTTTAGAAGCAGTCGCTGTTAACATTAACACTTGCGGATTATTTAAAGATTGAATTATTCTATGTAAATTAAGATATTCAGGTCTAAAATCAGTCCCCCATTGAATAATACAATGAGCTTCATCAATAACAAAAAGACCAATATCTAGTTTATTAAAATACTTTAAAACATCAAGTTGAGATATCATTTCTGGAGAAATGTATATATAATTATATTTATTTAGATTATTCAAAATTCTTTTTTTCTCTACAAAATTTAGTCCTGAAGTAATAGCAACTGTTTTTTTGGATCCTAAATATCTCATGCGATCAACTTGATCTTGCATTAAAGAAATTAAGGGTGAAATAATAACAACTGGCTGATTTATCATTCGACCAAAGAATTGATATATAAGCGTTTTACCAGTTCCAGTTGGCAACATTCCAAAAGTATTTTCACCTTGACTCAAAGACGATAAAACTTCAAACTGTCCAGGGCGAAAATCATCAAAGCCAAACCATTTTTTTAATTTTTGACGTAAATAATTCATAACTATTTACTCCTCATTATTTGATATAATCTAAACTTAAAGAAGTCTATATTGGCAACATCTAACTTATTAAAATTCCAGAAATCAATTGGCTGATTTTGATATTTCTTGTTTAAAATAGCAACTTCATTATCAGATAAAATCATATCATATGGAAATTGTTCCGTATCTAAAAAAATTGCATTTTCTAGTAAATGTTCTTTAACTGTAGATTCCTTAAGATTATATTTTTTAGCAATAGCAAAAATATTAAGACCATTGTTAAATTCATAAAATGTTCTTCTAGCGCTTGCATTGATTCTACTTTGTACTACATTTTCAAGTAAATAATTCAAAAAAGAATTGCTATTTTCAATAAATTTAATCATTAAGATCCATAAATCAATATTAATAAAGTATATTTCCATTTTAGAATAATTATATCGATTGGATAATTGTTCATAAGTTAATCCATAATTATTGTGTCCAATCAATAAATTTGCAAATATATTAGCCTTATCTTCATCTAATGAAGATAAAAAGGACTTAATAAAGCTATAAATGTCATCAATAAAATTATCATTTTTATATTTATGAAACAAATTTTTAATTAAATTGGTATCATAAAAATCTGCCTGAACTGGATAATAACTACTATTATGATAACTATATTCTGAAGTGACTTGAATAAGTAATAAAAACCTATTTTTAAACTTTTCAATATCATAATCAAAACTATATGATAATTCTTTAGGCAAATAAAAGGATTCAAATAATGAATCCTTTTTTTGTTTACCCTTATTAGTTAATTTATATTGATATTTATTATATGAAAAAACATATCCATTATTAATTAATTCATTTATTAATTTATCTTCATTTTGTAAAGAATCAAAGTTCTTCATCATTCCTGAATATTCTAATATATGATAACGACTGCCCCAAAATAAAGTTGAAACAGTTCTTTTACCATCTAATAAATTCTTAATTAACTTTAGTCTTCTCGGTTGTTTATTAGATAACATTAAAAGTAAAAGCTTTTTATTCATTAATCAATCTCTTTTCTTATAAGTAGACCAAACCTTACTACGATTTAAGATTATCACAAATACAATTCCTATAAAAAGCCCTTTAATAATATTAAAAGGAATTACGACATATAGGATTGAATCTGCAAGGCTAAAATTAAAATGGAATCCTGCCAAATTAATATATAAAGGCGTTATAATAAAATAATTTGCCAAGCTCATGATTAAAGTTAAAGAGATAGTTTCAAATAAAACCATTAAAACATACTTAATTTTTTTGGAGAATAGTCTATCAACGAGTGACATTGATAAAACAATTGTTAAACTAGCAAGCAGTAACGAAGAAACCCCTATCAAATTAATTATTGAAGGACCCGTAAAAATAAAATATAGGAAGGCCCTCATAACGGACACAACGATACCACTACTAGTTGATAACAAAATTGTTGCTAATAAAATAGGAATATCACCAAAATCTAATTTCATATAAGGAGCAATGGGGATAATAGAAACTGATATATAAGACAATAAATAAGCTAAACCACTTAATATTGAAATTTGAACAATTCTTTGTAAACTAAATTTATTTGAACTAAACATTAAAAATTCCTCCAAATGAGGATTATCTTCAAAAAAAGTCCCTGCTAAATAAATAACAGGGACTTTTGAACACTAAAAATAAATCTTCTTTATACCAGACTTTACTGTCGGCTTTGGAATTTAACCAAATCAACCATCAAAAGATGGGTAGCGGGCTATACCGCCGGTCGGGAATCTAACCCTGCCCTGAAGATAAACCATATATTATTTTTATTTATAATAATGTACCAAAATATTAAGCAAAAAACAATCATTAAGACTTTTTATCAGTAATCTCATAAAGTCTTTCAACTTCTATTTTCTTTAATGGCCTAAATTCTCCAGATTGTAAACCTCTTAGATTTAAAAAGGAATATGACTCACGTTTTAATTTTTTAACTGAATGATTAATTGCCTTAAACATATTTTTAACTTCATGATTTTTTCCTTCATGAATTGTTAATTGAACAACTGCAGTTTTCTTTTTAGGATCAGTTTCTAATATATTAGTCTTAGCTGGACTTGTTTTTTTACCATGAATTTTAATTCCTAATCGTAATTGCTTAAGTTCATCATTTGTTGGAATACCTTCCACTTTAGCAACATAAGTTTTTTCAACTTCATATTTTGGATGAGTAAGACGATTATCTAAATCACCATCGTTAGTTAATAATAACAATCCAGATGTATCATAATCTAAACGACCAACTGGGTAAATTCTTTCTGGAATGTCTTCAAAGAAATCTACAACTGTCTTTCTATTTTTTTCGTCAGAAACTGATGAAATAATTCTTCTAGGTTTATAAAAAAGAAAATAAACCTTCTTTTCTTTTCCACCAATTGGTACACCATCTACTTCAACTGAATCTGAAACTTTAACTTTAGTACCTAGCTCAGTTACAACTTTATTATTAACACTGACTCTCCCAGAAGCAATAATTACTTCTGATTTTCTTCTAGAAGCGACTCCTGCTTTTGCCATTACTTTTTGTAATCTTTCAGCCATTACTTTTCCTCCTTAGTAATTAAATTCTTATCGATTTTAGGTAATTCTTCTAAACTTGATATTCCGAATAATTTCAAAAAATTTTCAGTAACTTCATAAAGTTTAGGATTCCCCGGTACTTTTTTATGACCACTTACTATAATTATTCCTTGCTTTATTAATTTTTGAATTGTTTTATTACTATTGACTCCCCTTATATCATCGATTTCGACCCTAGTAATTGGTTGATTGTAAGAAATAATGGTTAAAACTTCCAAAGAAGTTTGAGTAAGTGAAATTTCATCATCATCAATTATGTATTTTTTAATAATTGAATCTAATTCCTCTTTGGTAGCAAGAGTATACTTATCATCATATTTTATTATTGTAAAAGGACTATCTGGATCATTGCTTAAATTATAATTGAGCTTATCAATACCATTTATGATGTCAGATTCATTCATTTCTAATAATTTAGAGATGTTAGATGATGAAATCCCGTCATCCCCAGAAACATAAATCAAGCCACTAATTTTGGCTAAATTACTTACCAATCAATATACACTCCAATCTATTTTTTACGAATATATATTCTATTATCAATTTGTTCAACAAAAATCAAATGTTCCTTCATTAACTCTAAGATTGACAAAAAAGTAGTTATAATTTTTTCTAAGTTATCATAAATGTTGAATAAAGAATTAAATTCTAAAATATCTTTGTTTTTTATCTTTTTAAGAATCCAATGAGACTGTTCCTTTACAGTGTAGTGCCATTCATTAATTTCATGTACATAAGGCTTATTGTGCTGATGTTTTTTAATGATTGAATCAAAAGCATCTTTTATTAAATCAACATTCATTATTTTATTACCATTCAGATCTAACATTTCTGTGACAGTAGGTACTTTGGCTGTAATACTATGATGCATACTACTTTTCTTTTGCATCTTTTTTAATACTTTTGAGGCTTCTTTATATTGTTGATAAATAATTAATTGATTAACAAGTTCATTTCTAGGATCTTCATAATCATCATCTTCATCTTCTAAGTCATCTTTTTTTGGTAGCAGCAATTTAGATTTAATCACCATTAAATTTGAAGCCATAACAAAATATTCGCCAATTACATTAACGTTCAATTCTTTCATCTTGTTTAAATAATCAACATACTGATTAGTTATTTTTTCAATTTCAATATCATATATATCCATTTGTGATTGTTTAATTAAATGTAACAATAATTCTAATGGACCATCAAAATCATTTATATGAATATTCATGACATTATTGCTTGGTTCCATTACGTTTCTCCCAAATTTCACAAATTTCAGTCGTATCCATAGTCCCAATTATTCGTTTATTCATATATAAATCTGATAGTTGATTTAACATAATACAACAATTATTCATATTCCAAGAATCAGGAGTTAGTATAATTCTACGAACAACTAATAATGAATTCTTAGATTCAATTGATAGCATTCCAGCCCAGTTATTATTTTCATTTTTCCATAAATATATAACTCGATCATCTGAATTTTTATACCAATTTAACTCAGATTTTAAAATTTCATTATTCATGTCAGGTATTAAGGAAAGCATATCCATAACTATTTTTTCATATTCACTACGATATTTTAATAACATTATAAAATCCTCCCCAATAAAAAATTATGCTCTTGGATGGTACTTATTAAATGACTGATTCAAATGTTCATGAGAAATATGGGTATATATTTGAGTTGTAGAAATATCAGAATGTCCTAATAATTCTTGAACAATTCTTAAATCAGCTCCATTTTCCAAAATGTGAGTGGCAAAAGAATGTCTCAGAGTATGTGGCGTGACATCTTTCTTTATACCTGCCAAGGCCACATAACGCTTTATTTTTTGCCAAATACTTTGACGACTTAAACCACCACCATGAGCATTTAAAAATAAATAATCACTACGACGATTTTTTAATAATTTAGAACGACTACTGCTTACATAGAAATTAATCCACTTAATTGCTTGAGTTCCAATTGGAATAATTCTTTCTTTATCGCCCTTACCTAAAGTTTGAATAATGCCCATCTCTAAATGTAAATTGTCCATCTTTAAATGAACCATTTCACTTACACGCAAACCAGTAGCATACATAACTTCAAATATAGCACGATCACGAATTCCATATTTATCATTAGTATCGGGTGTACTTAACAATCTATCTACTTCTTTTGTAGTTAAAACTGATGGAAAATGTTGAGCTTGCTTAGGCGTGTCTATCTTAATCATAGGATCATTCTTAATATAATGAAATCTTAATAAATACTTAAAGAATTTTCTCATAGTCGAAATAAAACGGATAATTGAATTTCTAGCTTTACCGTTTTCTTTCATATATTTCATATAATCTAAAATAATACGTGAATCAACATCTTTAAAGCTATTTATATGTTCTTTGGAAAGACAATTTGCAAACTCTGCTAAATCTTGATGATAACTTTTAATTGTATTTTCAGATAAGCCACGTTCAATTAATAAAAAGTGTAAATAATCATTAATTGTCTCATTCATAAATTAGTCACCTATTCTTCAATACTAAATTCAATACCCTTTTGAGTCAGTTTTAGTTCACCATTAATTTGTTCAACTAAACGATTCTTTAATAAATGACCTACCGCACGTTTAAATTGTCCCTTACTAATACCGAAATACTTTTTAATATCATCTGGGCTACTTTTGTCAGTATATGGTAACTTGTAATCATCAGAATGTTTTAAAACTGCAAATAACATTTTCGAATCACCATCAATAGCTTCATAACCACGAGGCTTCATTGATAAATTTAACGTTCCATCACGTAATACACCAATGACTCGCACATTAACATGTTTACCAAGATTAGGTTCAACATCGCGTTCACTAGGATGAATAAATCCTAAATGGTAGTCATCAGTAATAACTCTAGTACCTGCTAATTTAAGACGATAAGTTGTAGCTTTTAAATTATGATTCATCAATTCCTTACCACCTGGTGTCGAAATATCCTTAAATATTTGTTCATCAGCTAATTCTCCCCATATACGACCCTTTTTATCTACTTTCAAAGCAATCATAAGATAGTCGCCATGTTTAGGCCACAATTTAGTCAGTTCGGGTAAGTCATCAATTGATACAGCAATATCTTTATTAGGCAAACCAATATCAACAAATACGCCTAGACCATATTTACTTTGTACAACTTGCCCAAAAGCAAAATGGTCAACTTGAACCTTAGGTGCATCTCTTGTAATTTGCATTTTATGGTCTTCATTTTCATAAGCAAAACCACTAAATTTACTTCCAATATGCAATGGTTTAACAATTTCTGATTTATCTAATAAAAATGTTACTCCTTCAATTTGAACAAAATAACTTTTATCATTTTCATCAGTAACTTTTCCAGAAACTATTCTACCCAATATATTGTTCATTAATATACCTCATTTCGATTATTTATATTATAATTTTACACTAATTTTAATAATATTTCGATAGCAAAAAAGGATACGCAAAATGCGTACCCTTTTTATCAAATAATTATTATTTAATTATTATAATGAATTAGCAGCACCACTGTATACAATACCACGACGAGCATCAACAGTGATTGTTTGTCCATCAGAAATTTCTTCAGTTGCGCCAGTTGCACTAACGATAACTGGAATACCTAATGAAATACCAACTACCGCTGCATGTGATGTCATTCCACCATTTTCAACGATAATTGCGCTAGCTTTCTTCATTGCTGGTAAGAAGTCTTTGTTAGTGTTCTTAGCCACTAACACGCCACCGTCTACAGCTTTGCTGTTTGCGTCGGCAGCGTTACTTGCTAAAAAAGCCTTACCAATAACGGTCTTATCACCGATTCCTTGTCCTTGTGATAATTCTGAACCGATTAATTTAACACGCATAACATTAGTAGTACCTTTTTCGCCAACTGGAACACCAGCAACGATTAATACTAAGTCGCCTTCCTTAGATAAGCCTGATTCAACAGCTTTCTTAGCAGCAAAATCAAACATACCATCTGTAGTTTCTGGCTTGTCAACAACAATTGGTTGAACACCCCAGTTAACCATTAGGCCACGACGTACACGATCATCAAAAGTTAATGCTAAAATATCAGCATTTGGATGGTATTTAGAAATCATACGAGCTGAGTAACCAGTAGTAGTAGTAGTAACAATTGTCTTAATGTCTAAGTCTTTAGCCATTTGAGCAACTTGTTTACCAAATGCTTCAGTTACATCACCATTCTTGAATTCAGGACGTGCATCACCGTATTCAGCATAATGGTTTTCAGCTTTAATATCTAATTTGTTCATCATTCCAACAGCTTTAGCTGGGTAAGCACCATTAGCACTTTCACCTGAAAGCATAGTAGCATCAGTACCACTTAATACAGCATATTCAACATCTGAAGCTTCAGCACGTGTAGGACGTGGATTTTCAATCATTGAATCTAGCATTTGAGTAGCAGTGATAACTGGTTTACCCATTTCATTACATCTGTGGATCATATGTTTTTGAACGATTGGAACATTTTCAGCAGGAATTTCAACAGCCATGTCTCCACGAGCAATCATTAAACCATCAGAAACCTTCATGATTTCTTCAAAGTTGTCAATTCCTTCTTGTGATTCAATCTTAGGGAAAATTTGAACATCTTCCATATGTTCTTCTTCAAGTAATTTGCGGATATCTAGGATATCTTGAGGTTTTCTTACGAATGAAGCAGCAATGTAGTTAATGTTCATCTTTGATAAGCCAAAGCGAATATCACTTGAATCTTTTTCAGTGATACCTGGTAAATTAATTGATACTCCTGGAGCATCAACAGTTTTACGTGAACCTAAAGTGGCATTATTTTGAGCAGTAACAACTAATTCTTTGTTATCAGCATCTTTGTCTTCAACAACAGCATCTAAAATACCATCATCAAATAAAACATGTCCACCAACTTTAACATCATCAAATAGGCCTGGGTAAGTAACGGCAATTTTGTCCTTAGTACCTTCTAGACTGCTATCCATTGAAATTCTGAATTGGTCATCGGTATGAAAATCAATCTTACCATCTTTTTGCTTAGAGGTACGAATTTCAGCACCTTTAGTATCAAGCATGATACCCATTGATTTACCTGTCTTCTTTTCAGCTTCATGAACTTTGTCTAAACGACCTAAATGTTCTTCATGATCACCATGTGAAAAATTAAATCTGAAAACATTAGCTCCTGAGTTAATTAAACTAGCAATAGTTTCAACATCATTACTAGCAGGTCCTAATGTACTTACGATTTTTGTTTTTTTCATAAGTAAAATCTCTCCTTTTATTTTGTATCAAATATATAATTCAATACATAATGGATTTCAATGTAAATTGTATCACTTTTTAAAATCTATGTCTGCTATTTTCTTTATAGTTTCTATAATAAATTATCATTTATAAACAACGTTACCATTCCCTAATATATGAATTAGTTTATTAAATAAAGTTGAATTATAATTCAAATCATAATTATGATTAAGTAAAGTTGTTTTTTTATTTTTTTCACGATAAATAATTACCCGATTATTTCCATAATTATTCTTTATTTCTTGATATAGAATATTTATATTATCAGGTGAATCATGATCACTGTCTATTTTTAAATACCACTTTTTATTCGAATTACCCCGATTATTTTTTATTAAATCACTTTTAACATTCGCTGCAGGATATATTTTATTAGCAATAATTTGAGCACCATCTCGGTGTTCAACTTTGCCTTTAATTAAAACTACAATTCCATTTTTAAACCAATCCTTAATCATAGTAAACACATTAGGAAAAATGGTGATACTTAAGCCACCAGATAAATCAGTACCATGAGCAAAAGCCATTTCATTACCATTTTTTGTTCTAATTTGTTTGATGGAATCTAAATACAAAACATTGTATATCTCACCTTTATATTCCAATACACTGTCAGATGAAACAATATTAATACTATTAAAAATATTTATATATTGTTCTACAGGATGTCCAGATAAATATGCACCCAAATATTCATTTTCTTTTTGTAATTTTTCATTTAGAGGCATTTCATCCAAATGTTTTATTTTAGGCTTTAGTGCATCAAATAATTCCATTGAATTACCGCTTAAATTAATGGAGTCGATAAATTCAGGGATTGATGCTAATAATTCCGAACGGTTATATCCAAAGTCATCCATTGCACCCGAATAAATAAGCGAATTAATCAAATCTATTTTTCTATATTTAGGATCAATTCTTTGCAGAAATTGTTCTAAGTTATTAAATAGACCATTAGTATTTCGCTCATCAATTAAATCATTAATAAAATCACTACGTAGTCCCTTAATAGAACCTAAGCCGAATAACACATTATTATGATATATTTTAAATTCCTTATCACTAATATTAATATTAGGGCCATCAACTTTTATATTTCGCTTTTTTAATTCTGTTAAATAAATCTTAGTTTTTTTATTATTATTCAATACTGAGTTTAATATGCTAACAAAAAACTGAATACTATAATGAGCTTTTAAATAGGCTAATTCAAAGGCCATTTTACTATAAGCAACAGCATGTGATTTATTAAAACCATAACTGGCAAATTGATCAATATAATCAAAAGTTTGTTTGGCAGCTGTTTCACTATATCCTTTTTCTAAAGCTCCACTAATAAATTTGGATTTCATTGAATCCATTACATCATGCTTTTTCTTGCTCATAGCCCTTCTAAGTAAATCGGCTTCACCTAAAGTAAACCCACCCATTGTAGAAGCAACTCGCATAACTTGCTCTTGATAAACAATAATACCAAAAGTTGGTCCTAAAATAGGTTTTAATGTGTCATCAGCATAAGTAACATTTTCTTGTCCATTTTTACGCTTAATAAAGGATTCAATATTCCCCATTGGGCCTGGACGATACAAAGCATCAACTGCAGCAACCAAATTAAAATTATCCGGTTGCAATGCTTTTAATACTCTCTTAATACCAGCAGATTCAAACTGGAAAATACCGTTAGTATCCCCCATTTTAAATAACGACAAGGTTTTTGAATCATCTAAATTAATTTTTCTGATAACAAATTTATTGTTTGCTTCGCTTTTTATATGATTAACAATATCTGCAAGTAATGAAAGGTTTCTCAATCCTAAAAAGTCAATTTTTAAAAGACCTATCTCTTCAACGTAGTTTTTAGAATACTGAGTCATCAAAATACCTTCACTACCATTTTGCAGAGGTGAAGTTTTCACTAATTTATCTTTACTTAAAATCAAACCAGCAGCATGCGTTGAATAATGTCTTGGCAGTCCCTCTAATTTTCTAGCAGTATAAAATAAAAGCCGATTAAGATGATTATCACTAACCAAATTTTTTAGTTTTTGTGATTGATCATAAGCAGCATCTAAAGTAATGTGTAACTGATTACTAGGAATTGCATTGCTCCAATCACTCATTTGATAAGGAGACAAGCCAAAAGTTCTACCTACATCCCTTAAAACTTGTTTGGCTGCCATTGTTCCAAAAGTAACAATTTGTGCAACATGGTCATCCCCATATTTATTATGAACATAGTCTAGGACTTGTTCTCTTTTATCATCTGGTATATCTAAATCAATATCTGGCATCTGAGCACGTTCTTCATTTAAGAAACGTTCAAAAAGTAAATCATACCCAATTGGATCTACATCAGTAATATATAAGCAATATGCTACTAAAGATCCAGCAGCTGATCCTCTTCCTGGACCAGTCATAATATTAGCTTTATGTGCATAATTAATTACGTCCCAAACAATTAAAAAATAGTCATCAAAATTCATACGGTCAATAACTGATAACTCATATTTTAATCTTTCATAATATTGTTTTTGATTATCCTTAAGTATATTTAATTTATCAAATCTTGCTAATAATCCTTTTTTACACAACTGTTTTAAATATTCTTTTGATGACAAACCATAATTGTTTTTAAATTTAGGTAATTGTGGTTGTTTCTTATCAATTGTCACATTGGTGGCATGAATAATAGTTTCATTATTTTTTACAATATCTTGATGGCCAGATGAAACAAAATTATTAATAAAATCATTTTTAGGTTTTAACCAGTTATCATCTTTTAAATTACTTTCTTCAAGCGGATTAGAAAACTTTTCACCATTATCTACATATCGCAAAACTTTAAGTGCAAAAGAATCATCTTTATCTATATTTTGCACTTTAGAGAAAGCAACAAGCTTAATATCCAACTTGAGTTTAATTATAGAATCATAATATCCATTATTAAGATCTTTATCACTAATACCAAAATACAAGTTATTATTATAGTCAACAAATTCATTTAAAAAATCAGAAACTTTTTCAAAATTATCTTGTTTAATCAAGGTTGCAATGTTGCCATAATTAGGAATAACAATAAATAAATCATTTAGGAACGATTTTATGTCAGATAATGATATTTTTGCAGATTCATTAGTCATCTTTTTAGTGGATATTTTCATTAAGTTTTGATAACCATTATTATTTTTAGCAATTAAAACTAGTTTAAATTGGTCGTCATTTAATCCATTAAGTTCAATTGTTAAACCGATAATTGGATGAATATTATTTTTTATGCACTTATTATAAAATTCAATAGCACCGTACATAACATTTTCATCAGTTAAAGTTAAAGCATTATAGCCTCTTTGCTTAGCCGCTGAAATTAAATTATCAATTGAAATAGTGCTATCTAATAAACTATATGAACTTATTACATTTAAAGGTACATAATCCATAGTATAATCATCCCTTTCTATTTAAATATTATAACAAATAATTTTATCATGCTCATACGATTATATTTATAATTGTATTTAAAGATAGATATGTGATAAAATTTTTATGAATTGCGAGGTGGATAGTAATGAAATTTCTTACAAAAAATTTAACAGTTGTTTTTTGGTCAGCTATTTTTGGTGAAATTATCGGATATATCGTAAGTCAATTGGAGAGCCAAACTTACTCTTCAATTAGTATCGCAGTTGTAACAGTAATTACTGCACTTATTTTAGTTAACTGTGTAACTTTAATTTCTGGTAATGCAAACAAATAAGCAAACAAAAAAAGAGTTTAAGCTTGATAGCTTAAGCTCTTTTTATTTATTTAAAAGATAGTTTGTCACCATCTAAGTTAATGTTAACAGTGGATTTAGGCTTTATCTTATTGCCAATAATCAATTTTGCTAAAGGTGTTTCAACATAACGAGTTACAAACCTTTGTAATGGTCGAGCTCCATATTGAGGTTCATATCCGTTTTTAGCAATCCAGTCTAGTGATTCATCACTAATTTCAATTTTAATTTGTTGATCTTGTAGACGTAAGGATAATTTATCAACTAATTTTTTGACTATTAACTTCACATCATCCATTGATAATGGTTTAAACATAATTACATCATCGATACGATTTAAGAATTCAGGCTTAAAGCTTGTTTTTAACAAATCATTGACCTGACTTTTGGCTTCACCACTAATATCACCATTTTCATCAGTACCTTTTAATAGCAAATCAGAACCTAAATTAGAAGTCATAATTAAAATAGTATTCTTAAAATCAATTGTACGACCTTGACCATCCGTTAAACGACCATCGTCTAAAACTTGTAATAAGATATTAAATACATCCGGATGTGCCTTTTCAATTTCATCAAATAAAACGATTGTATATGGATTTCTTCTAACCGCTTCTGTTAGTTGGCCACCTTCTTCATATCCTACATATCCAGGAGCAGCTCCTACTAATCTAGAAACAGAAGCTTTTTCCATATATTCTGACATATCAATTCTAACCATATGATCTTCAGAATCAAATAAATTGGCAGCAAGTGACTTGGCCAATTCTGTTTTACCTACACCGGTAGGTCCTAAAAACAAGAAAGAACCTAAAGGCTTACTTGGATCTTGTAAACCTGCACGTGATCTTAAAACTGCATCAGAAACTGCCTCAACAGCTTCATTTTGTCCAATTACACGTTTGTGTAAATTATCATCTAAGTGTAGTAATTTAGCACGTTCGCCTTGCATTAAACGGTTAACTGGAATTCCAGTTTCTCTACTTAAAACATTCCCAATTTCATTTTCAGTAACAGATTCACTAACTAACCAATCATCATTATGATCTTGGCCCTCCATTTGCTTAAGTTCTTCTTCTAACTTAGGAATAGTTCCATGCTGTAAGACTGCGGCCTTATTTAAATCATAAGAACTTTCGGCTTGCTGTAAATCATTTTTGGCCTTATCTAATTCAGATTTCTTATCACCTAATTTTTGAATAGAACTTTTTTCTTGTTGCCATCTAGCGTTTAGATTATTAACTGTTTCTTTTAAGTTAGCTAATTGAGGTTCTAATTCTGATAAACGATTTTTAGATTCGTCATCGCTTTCATTCTTTAAAGCAGCTTCCTCAACTTCAGCTCGGATAAGCTTACGATGAGCTTGATCTAACTCAGTAGGACTAGAATTCATTTCAACCTCAATCGTAGAAGAAGCCTCATCCACTAAATCAATTGCTTTATCCGGCAAGAATCGATCAGTGATATATCGATCAGATAATTTAGCTGCAGCCACTAATGCATTATCATGAATTCTTACTCCATGATGAATTTCAAGACGTTCTTTAATTCCTCTTAAAATAGTAATAGTGTCATCAACACTTGGTTCATTAACGTGAACCCTTTGGAAACGACGTTCTAGTGCTTTATCTTTTTCTAAATACTTACGATATTCATCTAAAGTAGTAGCACCAATTAAATGTAAATCACCACGCGCTAACATGGGTTTTAACATATTACCAGCATCCATACTACCTTCAGATTTACCAGCACCAACAATATTATGAATTTCATCGATAAACATAATAATTTTACCTTCAGATTTTTTAACTGCTTTTAAAACAGCTTTTAATCGTTCTTCAAATTCACCACGATATTTAGCACCAGCAATCAATGAGCTCATATCTAATTCAAATAATTGCTTATCTTTCAAGTTATCAGGAACATCATTTACAGCAATTCTCTTAGCTAAGCCTTCAACAATTGCTGTTTTTCCAACACCAGGATCCCCTAATAAGATTGGATTATTTTTGGTCATTCGAGAAAGAATTCTAATAACATCTAATATTTCTTCATCACGACCAATAATGGGACCTAATTTGCCGGCACGAGCCTCTTTAACCAAATCGACACCATATTTTTTTAACGCTTGGAAATTGTCTTCTTGATTCTTAGAAGTCACTTTTTCACCTCCACGAATTTTTTCTACTTCATTAGTTACTTTTTGTTTAGTAATATCATTTTCTTTTAAATAATCGCTTAATTTGTCACCACTAACATCCATTAAAGCAATTGTTAGTGTATCAACGGCAACATATTGGTCACCTAATTTATCTTTAATTTGATTAGCATTCTGCATTAATTGATACATATTTGATGAAATATTTTGTCCATAAGAGACATTACTGCCCTCAACAGTTGAAATACTATCTAATTCTTTATCAATTTCTGCTTCTAATTTTTTTACGTCTAAACCTAGTTCAGAATAAATTTGACGAGCCAATTCACCAGGTTGAACCAAAAATTTAAATAAATGAGCAATCGTAATTTCTTGATGCTTACGGTTAACTGCAACTTTTTGTGCTTCAGCCAATGCTTTCGTTACCGCTTCTGTTAAATCATTTGGATTCAATATATTCCACCTACTTTATATAATAAAAAATACTTATAAGTTGATTACTCAACTTATAAGTAAATTTTACCAAAACATTAATTTAATTAAAAATAATTTGACCATTATTGACTAATTATTTTTTAACATTTAAATTAGCAATTTCAATTAATAAATCACAAGCTTTTTCCATCGTTTGTAGTGAAACATATTCAAAACGACCATGCATATTTTCACCACCTGCAAAAATGTTAGGTGTGGGTAAGCCCATAAATGAAATTTTAGATCCATCTGTACCGCCACGGACTGGAAAAATATCGGGCTTAATATTTATATTATTCATCGCTTGTTTGGCTAAATCAACCACTGTCATATCTTGATTGATTACTTCTGCCATATTATAATACTGATCTTTTATATCGACTTTAATTCGTGGTTCATCAAATTGTTTATTCATTTCTTCTGCAATTTTATTAAAATATTTTTTTCTGGAATTAAAACGATTTTCGTCATGATCTCTGATAATATAATTTAATTTAGTATGATCTACCGTCCCATTAAAATTAGTCAAGAAATAAAAACCGTCTCGTCCGTCTGTAAATTCTGGACGTTCATACTTAGGTAAACTTTCATTGAATTGCATTCCAATTAATGCAGAATTAATCATAACCCCTTTAGCCTCTGCAGGATGCACATCTGTTCCTTTAATATCTACAGTTGCTGAAGCAGCATTGAAAGTCTCATATTGCAATTGACCTAACGATCCACCATCAACTGTATATGCAATATCAGCTCCAAAATCTTTAGTATCAAAATTGTCAGCACCTGTTCCAATTTCTTCATCGGGACCAAAACCGATTTCAATTTCACCATGCTTAATTTCCGAATGATTAATTAAATAATCCATAGAAGTTATAATTTCTGCAACCCCTGCTTTATCATCAGCTCCCAATAAAGTATTACCATCGGTAGTAATTAAAGTTTGCCCATTATATTTTTTTAAGCTAGGAAATACTTTAGGGTCTAATTTGTATTCTCCATTACCCAAATTAATCACAGAGTTACCATCATATTTTTCAATTATTTGTGGATTTACATTTTCAGAATTAAAATCAGCAGTATCAACATGTGAAATAAAACCAATCTTTTTTACTTTTTTATTAATATTTGAAGGTAAAGTAGCAAATACATAACCACTTGATTCATTGGTTCTAACATGTTCTAATCCAATGGACTTCAATTGTATTTTTAAGTCATTGAGAAAATTAACTTGTTCTTTAGAAGAAGGTATTTTATTAGTGTTTTCATTAGAGCGGGTATTAATTTTCACATAGCTTAAAAATCTTGGTAATAATGATTCATATTTATGAATATTAAGTTAACTCCTTTTAAATGAATGTAAATGGATCTGTATTTATATCAGACTCTATCACTTCTACATTCCAATTCAATTGATTTGCCCATTTTCTAAACATTGCGGCTAAATAAGGCTTACAAATACTTTCAATATGATGTCCTGGATCAACAACTGAAAAATCAGAAGCTAACATGTCATGCCCTACATGATAATATACATCACCGGTAACATAAACATCGGCACCTTTATTCTTAGCGATATTAAAGAATTTACCACCATCACCACCTAAAATGGCTACTTTATTCACTAATTTATCCGGGGTATTACTAATTAATCGAAGACCGCTAATATTAAATTGTTTTTTACAGAATTCAGCAAATTCGTAAACTGTCATGGTATTAGAAAGCATCCCAATTCTACCCATAAAGTATTCATGGTTGTTCATCTTAGTTTGATAAACTAATCCTTTAGTATCTTTTAACTGCAAACTATCTGCTAACCAATCATTCATGCCATCAACAGCATTATCTAAATTAGTATGAGCCGAGTAAACAGTAATATGATGCTCAATTATTTTCGCATACATACTATTTTGTGGATTACTAAGATCTAAATTTTTAGCTGGGCGGAACATCAAAGGATGATGAGAAAAAATAAAATCAACCTGATTATTAATTGCTTCGTCAACTACTTCAGGCCTTACATCTAAAGTTGTCATAATTTTATGAACATCCTGATTTAACGATCCAATTTGTAGTCCAATTGGATCTCCATCAACTGCAATATTTTTAGGAGCAAATTTTTCAAATTGCTTTACTAATTCAATTACCTTCATTTATAAAACTTCCTTAATTTCTTTAATTTCTTTTTTCATTTTGTTAATTTTTATTATTGGCTTTGGTCCCTTAATATTATCCATACTGGAAATAATATTTTCTAAGCGTTTAATCTCATTTTGCCATTTTTCAATAAAAACAGGAGATCTTTTTTCTAACAATATTGGGCCAAATTTTAATTCTTCCAGTGTATAAATGATTTTATCATTAACCTTTTGAGCTTCAATTATTTCATAATTATGTCCATCTTCTCTTAGAATATGTTCATTTATTATTGAGTAATAGTTATCCATTAACCATTTTCTTAAAATATCTTCACCAACATTAGGTTGAAGAACTAGTAATTCCTTACCATTAAGATGACTTTGTCCGTTCTCTAAAATATCGCGAATCAAGATTCCACCCATTCCAGCTATTACAACACAGTTAATTTCATCTTCTTTTTTGATAGAAAGTAGTCCATCAGCTAACCTTGTATCAGTTTTATCTGATAAATTTTCTTTTAAAATTTCATTTTTTGCGTTTTGTAAAGGACCTTTTGCCACTTCACTAGCGATGGCATATTCTATTAAACCTTTTTTTAATAAATAAACAGGCAAGTAAGCATGATCAGATCCAATATCTGCTACACGACTATCATTTGGAACATAATTTGCAACTGCTTTTAAACGTTGTGATAAGTGATTTGCATCCATTTAAACACCTTTTTCTAAAATTTATTTAATAATTAATTATAACAAAAAAACAGGTAGTAATTAATCTACCTGTTTCAATAAATTTTATTCTAAAAAGTCTTTTAATTGTTTACTACGTGAAGGATGACGTAATTTACGTAGAGCTTTAGCTTCAATTTGTCTAATTCTTTCTCTAGTAACACCGAATACCTTACCAACTTCTTCAAGTGTTCTAGTTCTACCATCATCCAAACCAAAACGAAGTCTTAACACATTTTCTTCACGGTCAGTTAATGTATCAAGCACACCTTCTAATTGTTCTTTTAACAATTCATATGCAGCATGATCAGCTGGACTAGTTGCTTCTTGATCTTCAATAAAGTCACCTAGATGAGAATCATCTTCTTCACCAATAGGAGTTTCAAGTGAAACTGGTTCTTGAGAAATTTTAAGAATACCACGAACTTTTTGAGTTGGCATATCCATTTCAGCACCAATTTCTTCTGGAGTAGGTTCACGTCCTAAATCTTGAAGTAATTGACGTTGAATTCTAATTAATTTATTAATAGTTTCAACCATATGAACAGGAATTCTAATTGTTCTAGCTTGATCCGCTATGGCACGAGTAATAGCCTGTCTAATCCACCAGGTAGCATAAGTTGAAAATTTAAAACCTTTACGGTAATCAAACTTTTCAACAGCTTTCATAAGACCCATGTTTCCTTCTTGAATTAAATCTAAGAATTGCATTCCACGACCTACATAACGCTTAGCAATTGAAACAACTAAACGTAAGTTAGCTTCTGCTAATTCTTGCTTAGCTTCTTCATCGCCTTTTTCAATTCTCAAAGCTAATTCAACTTCTTGGTCGGCTGTTAAAAGTGATACACGACCAATTTCTTTAAGATACATTCTAACAGGATCGTTAATTTTAACTCCTGTAGGAGCTGAAGAAGAATGCTTTAATTCTGATTGGGTAACTTTTTTGGCAGCTTCTAACGCTCTTGGATCAGGATCACCATTTTCATCTACAACACTAATTCCTTTATCTTCAACTTTTTCTAGAAGATTATACATTTGTTTCTTTGTTAACTTAAATGGAACCGCAATACTATCATTTAAATCGTCGTAAGTTACATGTCCAACTTTCTTTTGTTTCTTAATTAGTGCATTAACTGATTCTTTTAGTTCTTTTTTGTTTGATTTTCCAGCCATTAAACTGCCTCCTAAATTAAGCTTAATTACTAATTTGTTTTTTACGTTGTAAATTAATAATGTCTGTAGTTATATCAATTTGACGATCTACATCGCCTAGCTTCTTGGCCTCATCTAATTCAGCCTGTTTAGTTTTAAGCTGTTTTTCAATGGGAGCATCATTCATTATTATATTAACATAATCATCTATTTCTGAGTTAGTAGGTTCACCTGATAAGTCAATTAAATCAATATTTATTAATAATTGTTGTAAATCTTCTTCTTTAACAAAATCTTGAAAAGCATCGGCTTTATATTCTGCATGGTTTTTAAAATATTCTTGAGCCAGAATATAAATTAATTGATATTTATCATCAACAAAGCAAAAACCTTCTTTTCCCATTATTCTTAACCACATTTCATGATTATTTAGAATTCGATTTAATAAGCTTCTTTCAGCCATTTCGACTCTTCCAACAGGTTTAACGTTAGCAATTGAAATTGTATCATAACTTTTAGATGAACTATTTGATTTATAAGCGCTAGTTTTATGTCCTAAATTATTTCGATTAACCAATTTATTTAATTGGTTAGTTAAATCAATTTTATTTAGACCAAATTGCTCAGAGATTTGATTAATATATACATCACGTTCAATGGGTTGAGAAATTTTAGCAATTTCACGAATAACATCGTTTATATAATTAATCTTATCATTTTCATTATCTAGGTTGCGATTCAACTTTAAGAAATGCATTTTAAATGAAATTACAGATTCTAAAGCAGAATGCATATATGACTTGAATTTAGATTCACCATTTTGCTGACGATATTCATCAGGATCGATACCACTAGGCATTTGAATAACGCCTAATTTTAATTGTGTTTTTTCAAGAATTCCTATAGACCTATTAATAGCATTTTGCCCAGGTGCATCCCCATCATAACAAACATATAAATTAGTAGTATTTCTTTGTAACAAATATATTTGCTCATCAGTTAAGCTTGTTCCCATTGAAGCTATTCCATTCTGTACTCCAGATTGGTATGCAGAAATAACATCCATAAATCCTTCGTACAAAATAGCTGTTTTTTCTTTTCTAATGGTATTTCTAGCATTAGAAAAATTAAAAAGTACTTTGCGCTTATTAAATATTTTAGTCTCAGGACTATTTAAATACTTAGCTTGATTATCATCTTTATTTAAAATTCTTCCAGAAAATGCAATAACATTTCCAAACTCATTAGTGATTGGATAAATTATTCGATTGAAAAATCGATCTTTCAAATCACCATTGTTATCTTCTAAAAACAAACCAGACTTTCTTAAATCTTGATATTTATATTTTTTCTGAACCAAAAAAGTTTTTAAAATTGAATTACTTGGAGCAAATCCCAATTGATATTTATCAATTGTTTCATCTTTCAAACCACGATTATGAAGATAATCTAAAGCAGATTGCCCCATTTCAGTATTCATTAAAATATGATGATATAAATCTGTAGATTGAGTATGGATGTCAATTAAGATTTGTTCATCAGAATCAATTTTTTTACTATTGTTTGATGATTGTACATATTTATCATCTATTTTAATTCCTTGCATATCGGCAACTTTATTGATTGCCTCAGGATATGATAAATTTTGTAATTCCATCAAAAATTTAAAAACATTTCCACCACGACCACAACTAAAACAATGGAAAATTTGTTTTTGTTCATTTACTGAAAAAGAAGGCGTATTTTCTTCATGAAAGGGACATAATCCAAATAAATTCTTACCAGATTTATGCAAAGATACAAATTGACCCACAACATCAGAAATATTAGTTTGATCTCTGACTTCATCAATAACATCTTCAGGAATCATACTTATCACCCCTTTTTCAGATATAAAAGTCGCACTTAAAATAAAAAGTGCGACTTTTATCATTAATTATTACGTACAAGTATTTAATATTTTAACAATCTATCTTGATTTTGTCTAATTATATTACTTAACAATTAATTTATCTAAATCAGCAAACCAATTAATCATATTAGCAATAATTGTCATTTGTCTTAAATGATTATTTTTAATATTATCATCTTTTGCCATTACCATTGTTTCATCAAAATAATCATTAATAACATCTTTCAATGACATTAATTTATTAAATTCAGCATTTGCACCTAATTGATAGTAGTTTTCACTAATTGTAGAAACTTTTTCATATAATTTCTTTTCAGAATCATTTTCAAATAATGATTCATCAATATTTAAGTCATCATTATTAAAACTTTGTTTGTTGGAAATTCTTAATACACGAGTTAAAGCTTCAATAGATTTTTTAAATTCATCATCATCTTTATGTTGATTTAAAACATTTGCAACTTCAAAAATGAATAAAATGTTATGATTCTTAGTTTCTGAAATTGCATCAATAATATCATGTCTTAACTTATCATCTTTTAACACTTTAATAATACGGTCATTAATAAAGCCAACAATATCATTAAATTCTTTTGTTTGATCTAATGATGGAGCTACTTCATGCTCATTTTCACTCTTAATAAATGAATTCATCATGTTTTCTAAATTAAAGTTCCATTTTTGATTGTTAACAATTCTAACAATTCCGTTTGCTTGTCTTCTTAAAGCATATGGATCATTAGATCCACTAGGAATCATACCAGCAGCAAAGAAAGTTAGAATACTATCAAATTTATCAGCAACGGCTAATACTGCACCAACCTTTGTTGCTGGTAAATCACTATTAGCTGAGATAGGCATGTAATGTTCACGAATTGCAGTTGCTACAGATTTATTTTCACCCTTAAGTAATGCATATTTTTCACCCATTATTCCTTGTAGTTCTGAAAATTCACCAACCATACCAGTAACTAAATCAAATTTATAAATTTGGGCAGCTCTTTTAACATCAGAAAGTTCAGTATCACTTAGACCCACATGCTTACCTAACACTTGAGTAATTACTTCAACACGTTGCATTTTTTCATACATTGTTGAAATTTTATCGTGGAAGCTAACTTTTTTAAGTTTGTTTACATAAAAATCAATATCATTTGATTGATCTTCTTTATAGAAGAACATTGCATCTTCTAAACGAGCAGTTAATACTTTTTCATTACCCACAGCAACATTTTCGAGATAATCTTTATTTCCATTTCTTACAGAAATGAAGTAAGGCAAAATATTTTTATCTTGATCTTGTACATAAAAGAATCTTTGATTATCGCGCATTGAAGTAATCAAAACATCAGCTGGTAATTCCAAATACTTTTTGTCAAAATTACCATAAAATGCAGTTGGCCATTCAACTAAGTTATTAACTTCTTCCAATAAAGAGGGATTAATATTAACAACCCAATTATTATCTTTACTTATTTGTTCAATTTGATCTTTAATCAATTTTTTACGTTTATCGGCATCAACAATAACAAATTGATCATGTAAAGCTTTTTCATAATTATCAGCAGATTCAATAGTAGTATATTGACCTAAGAAACGATGACCCCGACTAACATTACCAGCAGTAACATCTAAAATCTTAATTGGTAAAACTTTATCGTCTAATAATGCAACCATCCATCTAATTGGACGAATAAATTCTAAATCATAAACATTCCATTTCATAAGAGTTGGGAAAGTCATACTAGTAATGACATCTTTCATACCCATTAGCACTTCACTGACAGGTTTACCATCAATATGCTTTTCAACAAATACATATTCAGTACCTTTTACTTCTTTAAAAGTAATATCATCAGTTGTAGCACCTTGTCCTTTAGTAAAACCAATAGCAGCTTTACTCCAATTGCCGTCATCATCTTGAGCAATTTTTTTAGCAGGTCCCTTAACAGATTCATCAATATCTTCTTGTTTATCTGCCAAACCAGTAATTTGAATTGTTAAACGACGTGGAGTTGAAAAAGGTTTAATATCGTCAAATTCAATTCTTTGATCTTTTAAGTAGTCTTTAGTTCTTTTGACTAATTGTTTAATACTTGGAGTAACCACATGAGCTGGCATTTCTTCAAGACCAACTTCTAATAAGAATGTATGTGCCATTATTTTTCCTCCTTGTTATAATCTGCTAGTAATTCTTTACGTTTTTTATCATCTTTAATTAATGGGAATCCACGTTTTGCACGTTCTTTAATAAATGCCTTTGCAATAGATCTAGCCATTTTTCTAATTCTAGATAAATATCCAGCTCTTTCAGTAACTGAAACTGCTCCTCTAGCATCTAATAAATTAAAGGTATGACTACACTTCAAAACATAATCATATGCAGGGTGAACTAAACCATTTGCAATTTGTTTCTTAGCTTCTGTCTCAAAGTTATCAAACATATTTAATAACATGTCTTGATTACTTTCCTCAAAGCTATATTTTGAATGTTCATATTCAGGTTCTTTAAAAATGTCCCCATATTTAACATTGTCATTCCAATTTAAATCAAAAACATTATTAACATCTTGAATATATGATGCTAATCTTTCAAGACCATAAGTTATTTCTGAAGCTACAGGGTTCATTTCTTGTCCACCAACAATTTGGAAGTAAGTAAATTGAGTAACTTCCATACCGTCTAGCCAGATTTCCCAACCAACACCGGCACAACCCATTGAAGGATTTTCCCAGTTATCTTCAACAAATCGAATGTCATGTTCAATTGGATTAATACCTAATTCCTTTAGACTATCTAGATAAAGTTCTTGAATATTTTCTGGTGATGGTTTCATAATAACTTGAAATTGATGATGTTGATATAAACGGTTAGGATTTTCACCATATCTACCATCAGCAGGTCTTCTAGAAGGTTCAACATATGCAGCATTCCATGGTTCTGGTCCTACTGCTCTTAAGAAAGTGTATGGACTCATAGTTCCTGCACCTTTTTCTGTATCATAAGCTTGCATTAACATACAACCCTTAGATGACCAAAATTGTTGTAATTTTAAAATAATTTCTTGCATTGACAACTTCTTTGTCATGAATAATTCCTCCTATTTATTAGGTGAGACACAAAAAATCCCTGCCGTAAAAAAGCATAATAAAATGCAATTTACAGCAGGGACGAATTTATTCGCGGTTCCACCCTACTTCTAGCTCTAATAAGAACTAGCAGCTTAATTAGTTTGGTTCAAAAAGCGCCAATTATTATAGACAATAATGACTAGCTTACACTATCCTAGACTCGCTGATAAATAGTCATATAATAAAATTCTTTTATCTTTACCTATTAATTCATTTAATTTAATAATAATTTAGCAAACTGAAAAAGTCAATTCTATAATTTTAAATCATTAATTTGGTCTAGGAAATGTTTACTCTTTAAATTTATACCAACAGTATCTTGATATAATTTATCTAAAACATTTCTTAGGTTTCTTTTAGTATTTTCATTCACATTGATATTATTAATTTTTTGAATGTCTATCACTGAAAATTTTCTTAAATAAAATACAGTTTTAGCATCTAAATGAAGTCGATGTAGATCCATGTGATAATGTTTAGCACAAATTAAGCCCCCATATGCTTCGGAATAATCCATGGGTAAGTCGTTTCGACCACAAATAGTACAACCTCTAAATTCTGGCTGTACACCAAAAACATTTAGTAATTGTATTTCAATAATATTAGTAATAATTGCTGCATCGATTCCATTATTAATTAGTTTTAAAGCTTCAAAAAGTTTATTAAACCATCCCAAAATTGGAGTGGAATCTGGAAAAGCAACATCAATTAAAGACATTATATAAGTGGCATATGCATTCAAATAAATATCCTGACTAATGTTTTCATAATGGTCTGTATCTAATGCACTATAAATATAAGATAAATTATCTCTACTTATTTTCCCAGAATATAGTCCATAGGTAAAAGGCAAAATATCAGGCATCATTTTAAAGCCTCTTTTACGTGCCCCTCGAATAAAAAACATCTTTTTGCCAGCTTCAGCTGTTAGAAACTTGACCAACATATCGCGTTCTTTAAAATTTTTACGATATAATAAAATTCCGTGAAAATTCATGTATGTTTGTGCATTCATCAATATTCACCAACCAAATCATTAATAATTTTCTTTCTTGTTATATCCTAATGATTTTAAAATCGATGGATTGTCTCGCCAACCGGTTTGAACTTTAACCCATAATTTTAGATAAACTTTGCTACCCAATAAATCTTCAATATCTTGACGTGCCAAAGTACCTATTTTCTTAAGCATCGATCCCTGTTTACCAATTAAGATACCCTTTTGGCCAGGACGATCTACTAAAATGTCTGCTTGAATATCAACATTACCATTATCTTTAGTTTTCATACTTAAAATATCAATAGCTACTGAATAAGGAATTTCTTGACGTGTTAAGGAAAGAATCTTTTCTCTAATCAACTCAGCTACAATAAATCTTTCAGGATGATCTGTTACTTCATCTTCAGGATAATATTGAGGTCCAGCTGGTAATTTATCTTTCAAATTATCCATCAGTTCATCAACATTGTTACCTTGAAGTGCTGAAATTGGAAATACTTCATTCCAATTAAGTGCTTTTTTATAAGTATCCATAATCTCTAATAATTTATTAGGATTAATCTCATCAATTTTATTAATAATTAAATAAACTGGTTTATCAATTTTTTTAAGTTGATTAATAATAAAGTTATCACCAGCACCTCTAGTTTCAGTGGCACTAATCATGAATAATACTGCATCAATATCTTTTAAAGCAGAAAAAGCAGATTTATCCATAAAATCATCTAATTGATTACTTGGTTTATGAATACCAGGAGTATCTAGGAAAATAATTTGTGAATCATCATCTGTATAAACTCCTTGTATCTTGTTTCTAGTTGTTTGAGCTTTATCACTCATAATAGCAATTTTTTGCCCTATAATACGATTTAAAAATGTAGACTTTCCAACATTAGGTCTACCTACAATTGCTACAAATCCTGAATGAAAATTAGGATCAAAATCCATA
The DNA here is from genome assembly GCF_006493595.1 of Apilactobacillus micheneri. NCBI lineage: Bacteria > Bacillati > Bacillota > Bacilli > Lactobacillales > Lactobacillaceae > Apilactobacillus > Apilactobacillus micheneri. Next base: position 221,055 of record NZ_QUBI01000002.1, read on the forward strand.
AAGTACATCCCCTGTTTAATTTAATTTTTGTAAAATAATTGGTAAAAATATAATTAATCCAACCAATATAGAAAATAGTGAAGCAATCAATACACCGCCAGCAGCAACATCTTTTGCTTTTTTAGCTAAATCATTATATTTATCTCCAACAAATAGATCTACCACTGTTTCGATGATTGTATTAATCGTTTCAGATAAAAGAACTAAAAATAAAGCTAACAATATCCAAAGCCATTCGTTTAAGTTTATTTTTAAATAAACTGAAAAGATAATTACTACTAAACTACTAAATAAATGAAACCTAAAGTTACGTTCATCTTTAATTAAAGTTATAATTCCTTGCAAAGCATGTAAAAAAGACACTATGAAATGCTTATTTTTATGAACTTGCTTGTTACCTTTTAAGCCCATAACTATCCATTATCTTTCTTTGTAAAGGAAACATAACGGCTTCATCTTCAGGCTCCATATGATCGTACCCATTTAAATGCAAGAATCCATGCACTACTAAGAAACCTAATTCTCTTTCATATGAATGATTTAAAAATTCAGCTTGTTCTGCTACCTTATCAATAGAAACGAATATGTCACCGATATTTTCAGGTATCTCATTAGCCATTTCGTCATCCATTATTAAAGGAAAATCATCGTCTCCATCTTCAATTGCAAAACTAATAACATCAGTAGCTCGGTCCACACCTCGATATTCTTTATTAATATCTTTAATTTTGTCATTATTCACAAAAGTAACTGACATCTCTGTATTTTCCTTTAAATCAAGATATTTACCAGCATATTCTAAAACATCTTGAACTAAAGATGTGTCTTTATCAGAAACTCCGTTGTTTGTTTTATCATAGATTTCTAAATCCATATAAATTCCTACCTTCACTATTTTTGATTATCAGAATAATTTTCATAAGCATCAATTATCTTAGCAACAACTGGATGTCTTACTACATCATTAGAATTAAATGTAACAAATCTGATTTTCTTTACATTCTTTAAAATTTTCTGTGCTTGAACAAGACCACTACTTGCATGTCTAGGTAAATCAATTTGTGAAATATCACCATTAACAATCATATTTGATCCAAATCCTAAACGTGTTAAAAACATTTTCATTTGAGCAGTAGTTGTATTTTGAGCTTCATCTAAAATGACAAAAGCATTATCTAAGGTACGACCACGCATATATGCTAAAGGCGCAATTTCAATAACTTCTCTTTCCATTAAACGAGCAGTATGTTCACGACCTAAAATAGCATGTAAAGCATCATAAATTGGTCTTAAATATGGATCAACTTTTTCTTTTAAATCTCCAGGCAAGAAGCCTAAACTTTCACCGGCTTCAACAGCTGGACGCGTTAAAATAATTTTATCAACATCTCCATGCTTTAAAGCAGCAATTGCCATAACCACTGCTAAATATGTTTTACCGGTTCCAGCAGGACCTATTCCAAATGTTATATCATTACGTTTTACTGATTGAACGTATTGTCTTTGCCCAAAATTCTTAACCCTTACAGGTTTTCCTTTGGCGTCCTTAATCAAAATTTGATTATACAAATCTCTAAAATATTCTAAAGTACCATTTTTGGACATATTCATAGCACTAACGAAATCACTACTATTTAATGTTATACCATCTTGCAATAACTTTACTAAATTATCTAAAACTGAGATAACCTGATTAACATTATCTTCATTACCTGAAACTTTGATTTTAGTTCCGAAGGCATTAATAGAAACATCCATACCTTCTTCAAGAATTGAAATATTTTTATTTTGTGGACCTAATAATATTGGCTCAAAATCTAAATTATTTAGAGTAAATTCTTTTTTCACTGAAGTATTTTCTGTCAATATAGCGACTCCTTTTGTAATATAATAACCAAATCTTAGCATAGTTTATAAATTTTAAAAAGCTATACATTATGTATGACAAGATTAATCATATTTAATCTTGTTTTAAAAAATTATTTTAAATTATTTTTAACTGATTTTTGCACTAAAGATCCATCAGCTTTTCCTTTGACTTTAGGCATTACTGCACCCATAACTTTACCAAAATCAGACATGTTAGAAGCACCTACTGAATTAATTGTTTCAGAGACAACTTCATCAATTTCTGCTTGTGATAATTGCTTAGGAGCATATTTTTCTAAAACTTTCATTTCGGATTCTTGAGTTTCTACTAAGTCATCACGATCAGCCTTTTTAAAGTCATCAATGGATTCTTTATGTTGTTTAACTTCACGACTAATTACTGTTAATTCCTCGTCTTCTGATAAATCATGACCCAATTTAATTTTTTCATTCATCAAATCAGTTTTAATCATTCTGATAACAGTTAAAGCAACCTTATCGTGTGACTTCATTGCATTCTTTAAATCATTGTTAATACTATTTGAAATACTCATATTTATAATACCCCCAAGTTAGTTGTAGCTAGTAAAAAAACGTTCCTGAAATAACAGGAACGTTTTTTAATTAAAAGCGACGTCTTTTCTTCTTGTTGTTGCGCTTTCTTGCTGCTTCAGATTTTAATTTACGTTTAACACTAGGTTTTTCGTAGAATTCTCGCTTACGGTATTCACGTAAAGTACCGTTTTTGGAAACTGTACGTTTGAAACGACGAAGAGCATCATCAAGAGATTCGTTTTTGCGAACGACTGTTTTTGACATATGAAAATTCCCTCCCTCCGAGCTCGAAATATAACCGCTTTAATTGCTATGTAGCATTGATTAAAACTGTTCTTAATAATTATACAAAACAATGTATAACACGTCAATATCACAATTAAGAAATTATGTAATTATTTTATGATAAAATAATTACAAGCATTTAAATTAATTAAAGGAGCTTGTTGATATGGATAAATTGCCTATATTTGCAATATCTGATTCTAGCGGTGAAACTGCTATGCAAGTAGCAAAAACTGCAGGATCTCAATTCAATGAAACTAACTTAGATTATGAAAGATATCCTTTTATAACAACCGAATCAATACTAAATGGAATTTTAAAAATTGCTGCTGAAAAACAAGCAGTTATTTTTCATACCCTAGTTAATCCAAAATTAAGTGATATTATAGAAAACTTTGCAGAAGAAAATGATTTGCAAAGTGTCGACTGCATACAATCGCCTATGAAGGCCATTAGTAATCGTTTAGGTAGCAAACCTGAAAGAGTTAGCGGAATGGTTCATGACTTAAATGAAGAATACTTTAAAAGAATTGCAGCGATGGAATTTTCAGTAGAGAATGACGATGGTAATAATCCACAAAATTTAAAAGAAGCTGATGTGGTTATACTAGGTATTTCTAGAACTTCTAAAACACCATTATCTTTATACTTAGCAAATAAGAAATTAAAAGTATCAAATGTCCCTATTGGTCCAGAAACTCAACTACCAGAAGAAATTTGGCAAATCGATAATGAAAAAATATTTGGATTAACAAGCGATATATCAAAAATTCAAAAAATAAGAAAAGCAAGAATGCTTTCTTATGGTTTGGAAGAAGATACTCCTTATTCAGATTCTGAAAATATAAAAAAAGAATTAAATTATGCAAAAGATTTATATAATAAACTAAATTGTCTGCAAATTAATGTTGCCGACAAATCAATAGAAGAAACTGCGACTATAATAATGGAAAGTTTAAATATAGATACAAAATAAAAAAGAGCCCTAAGGCTCTTTTTTTATTGATTAATAATATCATCCATTAAGTTTGGATTAAATTTTTCATTCTTTAACATTTGAACCTCAAAATAGTGAGGAGAAACTTTTTTCTTCTTGTCTTTATCAATTGTAACAGCTGGAGTTTCCATGATTTTAGGAACATCAACTAAGCTTTTATGATGAGCTACATAATTAAGACAATCAAATCCTAATTCACCTAACCCAATAATTTCATGTCTATCTTTATGACTTCCCATTGGATTCTTAGAATCATTTAAATGAACAACTTTAATTCTATTAAGACCAATAATATGATCAAATTCATTTAAAACACCATCAAAGTCATTTTTAATATCATAACCGGCATCACTAGTATGACAAGTATCAAAAGTAACCGACAATTTTTCATTATCTTCAACGCCATCAATAATTTGAGCTAGTTCTTCAAAGTTACGACCCACTTCAGTTCCTTTACCTGCCATGGTTTCTAAAGCTATTTGAATCTTTTGATCAGGTTCAATAACTTCATTTAAGCCTGCTGAAATTTGTTTAATAGCAGCATCTGCTCCAGCACCAACATGTGATCCTGGATGCAAAACAATTTGTGTGGCACCTATTGCTTCTGCACGCTTTATCTCGTCATGTAAAAAGTTAATTCCAAAATGAAAATTACGTGGTTTATTAACATTACCAAGATTAATAATATATGGAGCATGGACAACAACTTCTTCTAAGTTATTATCTTTCATATAAGCTTTACCGTCATCGGCTCTCAATTCATTGATTGGTTTTCTTCTAGTATTTTGAGGAGCCCCTGTATAAACCATAAAAGTATTTTCATCATAACTTTTAGCTTCTTCAGCTGATCCCAAAAACATTTTAGAACCATTCATACTGACATGTGAACCAATTAAGAAATTATCTTTCATTATTAATCCCCCTCATAATTTTTACAAAACTTTTAGACGAGTTAGCGGATTCCCAAGAACAAAACTTATCATAAAATAGATTAAATTGATTATCATAATCTTTAAATTTACCAATTTCATTAAATTCATTAATCTTACTATAAAATGAATTAGCATCTTGAACTAGTGGACCAGGTACATCTTTTTTATAGTCAAAATAAAATCCTCTTAATTCTTCTTCATAATGATTTAAATCGTAAGCAAAGAATAACATCGGACGTCTAAGGTTAGCATAATCAAACATTACAGAAGAATAATCAGTAATCAATAAATCAGAAATCAAATATAAATTACTTATATCTTCTTCTGCCATAATTTTGACTCGGCCTTCATATCCACTAATATCAATAGCATCTTTAACTAAATAATGCGGTCTTATTATTAAAATAGTATTATCATCAACATTATCAAAAAATTGCTTTAAACTAAATGGTAATTCAAAGTTATAAACACCCTTTGTTTTATAATCATCATCACGCCAAGTAGGTGCATATGTTATTACTTTAGCCTTTTTGTCACCAATTAAACTATATTTTAATTTTGCAATATTTTCAGAATTGTCACTATTATATAAAACATCATTTCTAGGATAACCAATATCTAAAAACTGATTATTAAAGTCAAAAGCCCTAGCAAAAATTTGATGCGAATATTGATTAGGTGCAATTAAATAATCCCAACGATGAGCTTCATTAACAAAACGTCTTTTGTATTTGTCAGTATCAGTTCCTGGCATTTTAACATTAGCAATATCAATTCCTAATTTTTTTAACGGTGTACCATGCCAAGTTTGCATATAAGTAGTACCCTTGTTTTTTTTCCACCAGTTAGGAGTTCTAGAATTAAAAATCCAAAAATTAGATCTTGCCATTATCCAAACCCATTTAGGTAAAAATCTTCTTACCATTTTGACATCAGGATATTTTTCTTTCAAAGTTTTAAATTCAGAAACCTTGACAGCAAAGTAAGCTAAATTTTTATATTCTGGAAATTCTTTGATCCACTCATCATAGATAGCTGCTGGATTATCGTTAATATCTTTTCCCTTAAAGCTTTCAAAAACAACTAAATTTTTTTTAACAGGAAAAATAATCAATATATCATTCAAAATAATTAAACAAAATCTTATAAAAAGTTTAATCATTTTAATTATTTTGTTTTTTACTTTAATCATAAAGATAATCAATTCCTTTTAGAATTAAATATAGTCAACAAATCTTGCTCTAAACTTATAATGTAGATGTGAACCTACCAGTAAGAAGAACAATACCATTAACCAAAAAATAAGCATCAACAATGGCTTTTGCCAGAACCAATCTTGTCCTAACATTGATTCTCTAAAGCCAGATACAATATAGAAGAATGGATTTAATTGTAAAATTCTAACAAAGAAAGCTGGAAATGCATTTGTTTCAAAATTGAATAGTACCCCAGACATATAGAATAAAACACGCATTAACGATTGTAAGAAAATACGATAATCACGCACTAAAATGGTAACTGTAGAATTGAAAGTTCCAAAAGCTACTAGCCAACATATCATTGCAAAGAAATAATAGAACCATTGTAACCAATAAACATTAGGAACAATGCCACCCTTTACGTATGCTATGAAAATTGAAAAAATTAACATTGCCCAAAATGAACTTAAATTAGAAATAACCTTAATTGTAGGCAAAACACTAACTGGAAACTTCATCTTAGAAACCATACCAACTTGTTGATAGATACTTTTAGATGAATCAAGTGTGGTAGCGTTCATGTAAAACCATGGAGTAATTCCGATTACCATCCATGTTAGGTAATCAATACCATTGGAGGTACCCTTTTTTAAACCAATTCCGAAAACTAACCAATAAATACCAATTTGAATTAGTGGATATAAATATTCCCAAACTAACCCTAAATAATGACTTTGATAATCAGATTTATCTTGATATTTCGAGATTCTAAACATTATTCCTATATTACTAATTTGTTCTTTAATTAATGTAATGACTTCCTTCAAGTCGATCACACTTCCTTTACTTTAAACTTTTTATATATTTCTTTATTACACGATCTGTAGCAAAACCATCATTATACTTATTCCAAATATTATTAAAATTAGTAAAATCGGTTTTTGCATTTTCTTTAATTGCACTTGCTAAAACATCTGTATTTTTAATTGGTTTATTTGGCAACCAATTAATCATATCATCCTGTATTCCTGGATGCCTCTTATATTGATCAATGTCAAACATATAAAACAACATTGAATGGGCATTAGGTAATAGAGAATAATCAAATGCTATTGAAGAATAATCAGTAACCAAAGTATCAGTAACAACTAATAAATCAGTAGTCGATAATTGACTAAAAAATAAAACATTATCAGAGGTCGCTTCTCTTTGCATTTTTTGTTCTATTTTATTTAAAAGCGGATGCAATTTAATAATTACAATTGCATTAGGATCAGCTGTTAAAGCTGAAATAACTTTTTTAGGTGGGTTAAAAGATTTTCCATCATTACGATAAGTAGGTGCATATAAAATAACGCGATTATCTTTTAATTGCGGAGCAAAATGATAAACTCTTCTTTTAGCAATGTCACGCCACTTTTCTTTAAAAAGACGATCAGAACGAGGATATCCTAACATCTTCATTCTATCAAATGGCACATGATAGCTTTTTTCAAATACCTGTCCCATTGTTTTAGAAGCAACTACATAATCATCAAAATGATTATAAACTTTCTGGAAACGACGCTTATCGCTCTTACTACGTTCGTCAGTGGAAGGATCCTCCCAACCAAACTTTTTAATTGCACCATTAGCATGCCATAATTGAACAATTTTAGTTTTACTACTATGAATAATACCACCAATAAAAGCAAAATAATTATCACAAAAAATGATTTGACCAGTCATAATCTTGGGGATCACATTAAATATAAGATTAATTCCATCTTTGAATTGGATAGTTTTAATACCGTAAGCTGCTAAATCAGTTGCAACCGCTTCATTATCAGATTGATAAAAAACAATTAATTTTTTACCTTTTGGCAAATTTCTAGCCATTGATTTAATCAACCCTGGATTATTATCAAAACTCATTATGTAGATAACATTTTCTTTTTTTCTAAATAAACATAATAAAGATACAATTTTTATTAAAAACAAATATATAACTTTCAAAACTTATCCCACCATATTAATGTTAATTGAAACCTTATACAAACAATTATTATAACACATTCGTCAATTAACAATTAATTCAATATTTTATTTTAGCTTATGCTCATAAAAATGGCCTAAAATATTTTCAGCTTCTGTGATACTTGCAAATGCGTGTGGATCAGATTCAGCCAATGCTTCTTCTAATTCAGACATTTCGTATCTAGATATGGTTGTAAATAATATTTCTTTTTTATTGTGATTATAAGCCCCTTCAGCATTATGAATAATTGTAATTCCTCTGGGCATATGGCTTTGAATACTATCAATAACAGTTTTAGGATGATCCGTCACTATTAATACTTGCATTCTTTGTTGCCTAGTATAAGCAAAATCAATAGCCTTGGCATTAACAACAATTCCAATTGCAGAATAAAATGCATAGGGCCAACCATATTCAAAACCAGCAGCCGTAATTATAAAGACATTAAAAGCTATATTAATAGTTCCAATACTACGCCCTGTTTTTCGCCGGATAACTATCCCTAGTATATCCAATCCACCAGTTGAAATCTCATTTTTTAAACTCATTCCAGTACCTAATCCATTTACGACCCCACCAAAAATAGCACATATCATTGGATCATGAGTTAAATAAACAGGATGAATAGCTTTAATCATAAAACTGGCTAAGAAAACAGTTAAAATTGTAAAAAAAGTAAACTGATGACCAATTTGTTTCCAAGCTAAAACAAAGAAAGGAATATTTAACATAAACAAACCAATTGAAGGTGGTATTGTAATTGGAAAATATCTAGTTGATAAAGTATTTATTAATTGTGATAAACCTGTAAAACCAGATGAATAAATATTACCTGGAGTCCAAAAGAAGTTCATAGCAATTGACACCATGATTCCATACATAACTGCTGTAGAAGCTTTTGCTACATATTGATGTCTTTTTAAAATCTGTTGAACATCATCCATAATTTTCATTACCCCTCTTATAAAGATGCAAATAGTATAACATTAATAATAAATTAATCATATTTATTTCAGATAAAAAAGGAACTTCCTCAATAATAGGAAGTTCCTTTTAAAAATTATTCTTTATAAGTATCTTCACTTTCAAGTCCCAAATCGTCTAATTGTTTTTGTGATACGGGAGCAGGAGCATTGGTCATTGGTTCAGTTGCTTTTGAATTCTTAGGGAATGCAATGACATCACGAATATTTTCGGTTTGCGCTAATAATCTAGCAAATCGATCCAATCCAATAGCTAAACCGCCATGAGGTGGAAAGCCATAGTCTAAAGCATCTAAGAAGTAACCAAATCTTGCTTGAGCTTTTTCGCGATCAAATCCTAACGCTCTTAACATCTTTAATTGTAGTTCTTTATTATGAATACGGATAGAACCGCCACCTAATTCCAAACCATTTAGAATAATATCATAACTTTGAGCATGTGCAGCATGTGGATTTTCACCTTCATTAAGGTAATGTTCATCACCTTCATTAGGCATAGTAAATGGATGGTGAGCAGGTACCCATCTTTCAGCACCTTCATCGTATTCAAACAATGGCCAATCAACTACCCATAGGAAGTCAAATACGTTCTCTGGAATCATATCTAATTCTTCAGCAATTGCACAACGTAAGTAACCCAAAGTATCGGCAACAACTTTATCACGATCTGCAGCAAATAGTAATAAATCACCTGATTTTGCACCCATACGGTCCTTAATTGCTTCTTCGGTATCATCATCAAAGAATTTAGCAATTGGTCCTGTAAATCCATCATCAGTAATCTTCATCCAAGCTAATCCCTTAGCACCAAAACGTTCAATGTATGAGGCATATTTGTCTATGTCCTTTCTTGAATACTTTTCAGCACCATCAGGTACAGCGATCGCTTTAACTTGGCCACCATCTTTAATGGTGTTTGAGAATACTTTAAAGTTAACATCTTTCACAATATCTGATAAATCTTTTAGTTCCATACCAAATCTAACATCTGGTTGATCAGTACCAAAACGGTCCATTGATTCTTGCCAAGTAATACGTTTGAAAGGTGCTTTAATGTCTAATCCTAAAGTATCTTTCATTACCTTAGAAATTAAGCCTTCTGTTAGTTCTTGGATATCTTCAGCATTTAAGAATGAAGTTTCCATATCGATTTGTGTAAATTCAGGTTGACGATCTCCACGTAAGTCTTCATCACGGAAACAACGAGCAATTTGATAATAACGATCGAATCCAGCACCCATTAATAATTGTTTAAATAATTGAGGTGATTGTGGTAATGCATAAAATGATCCATGATATAGTCTTGAAGGTACTAAGTAATCACGGGCTCCTTCAGGAGTTGAAACTGTTAAATTAGGAGTTTCAATATCAATAAATCCATTTTTATCAAAATAGCTATGAACAGATTGCATAATTCTGTTTCTTAACATGATTCCCTTTTGTACTTCTGGACGTCTTAAATCTAAGTAACGATACTTTAACTTAGTTTCTTCAGAAGCATTAATATTATTTTTAATATCAAAAGGAGGATTTTTAGCCTTATTGAAGATTTTTACATCATTAACATCTACTTCAATTTTTCCGGTTTTCATGTCTTCGTTAATTTCATTTTCAGCTCTTGAAACTACGGTTCCTTTAACTTGAATGACATATTCATTTCTTAATTGATCAGCAGTGTCCAATGCTTTTTTACTATATTCATCACTGAATACTAATTGAACAAGTCCTTCTCGATCTCTTAAATCAATAAATATTAATTTACCAAGATCTCTTCTTCTTGAAACCCATCCATCTAGGCAAATTTCTTGGTTCAGATATTTTTCATCAACTAGTCCGCAATAAGTTGTGCGTTCCATAATCTTTTCCTCCCCTTGTTATTCGAAGTTTTCTTCGATTAACTTTCCAAAATTATTTTTTACATCTTCTAATTTAAAAGTAACTTCTTTACCAGTTTCCATATGTTTAACGTGAACTGTACCATCTTCAATTTCTTGGTCACCAATGGTTAAAGTGAAGTTAGCATTAAGTTTATTAGCGCTCTTAAATTGAGCTTTAGGTTTACGACTTAAATAGTCACGATCTGCAGCAAATCCATTCATTCTCAATGATTGAACAATCTTTAAAGTTTCTAAATTTGCTTTATCTCCAATACCTACAACATAGGCATCTAACGGATTAAATGCTGGAAATTCTACCTTTTCAGATTCCATAAGAAGTAATAATCTTTCAACTCCTAAACCAAATCCTACTCCTGGCATTTCTGGTCCACCTAATTCTTTAACTAAACCATCATAACGTCCACCAGCACAGATAGTAGTATAACCTTCACCTAAGGCTTTAGAATTAGCCATAACTTCAAAAATAGTATGGTTATAGTAATCTAATCCACGAACCATAGTATGATCAATACTATATTTAATTCCTAATTCATCTAACAAAGTAGTAACTTTATTAAAATGTTGCTTAGCGTTATCTGACAAATAATCCAAAATTGAAGGTGCATTATCAACAAAAGGTTGATCTGCAGGGTCTTTACTATCTAAAACACGCAGTGGATTTTTATTCAGTCTTTCCTGAGAATCTTCACTTAAGCTATCAAAATGAGGAGTTAAATAGTCTATAAGCGCTTTGCGATAGTTTGCTCTAGTTTCTTTATCACCTAAAGTATTAATAGCTAAACGTAAATCATTAATTCCATAATGTTGTAATAAGTCCATTGCCATTGCAATAACTTCTACATCTAATTCTGGAGCTTCACTACCAAAAGCTTCAACACCAATTTGATGGAACTCTCTTAAACGACCTGATTGTGGTCTTTCATATCTAAACATTGGTCCCATATAAAAAACTTTAACTGGTTTTTGTGTATCAGGACCATAAAGTTTGTTTTCCACAAAAGAACGAACTACTCCAGCAGTTCCTTCTGGTCTTAATGTTACGTGACGATCACCTTTATCATAGAAATCATACATTTCTTTAGTTACAATATCTGAAGTTTCTCCTGATGTTCTTGAAAAAACATCAAAATTTTCAAACATTGGGGTTCTAATTTCTTGATAACGATAATCAGAAAATATCATTCTAGCGGTTTCTTCAATATATTGCCATTTTTCTGATTCTCCAGGCAAAATATCTGCTGTTCCTTTTGGACGTTGATATCTCATTAGCAATACCTCCAATTTAAAATTAAAAACAGGGCGAATAAAAAAAGCCCTTGTCTAATATTAAAAAATATAGACAAGGGCGCAAAAAGCACGGTACCACCTTTACTTTGACTATTATGTAACGTATAAAACGAATGATCTAATCATAAAAATAAAGATCATTAGCCTCCAAAGTGTCATTTCTGGAATTTTAACAGTCGTCATTTCACCAAATTGACGCTCTCTTTTTCAGAAAAATCCCGTACTTTTCTTTTTCATCAGCGAACTATTCTATTCAATTTTTAGATTAATGTAATTATGCAAAAAAGTCAAGGATTACTTGTAAGCATTTATAAAATTATTTATTATAATGTAAGTATTGGAGGTAATAATTATGAAAAAATTAAACGAAAAATGGTTATCTCAATTACCCTTTAATAAAATTGAACAATTGACTCCAGTAAGTGGTGGCGATATTAATGACTCATATTCATTATTAGCAGATAATAAAAAATATTTTATGAAAGTACAACCTAACAGAGGTAAAAAGTTTTTTGAACATGAAGCGCAAGGTATTCACCTTTTATCAAAAGCAGCTAGAGTTCCACACATAATACAATATGGACAAATAGAAGAAGATGGCTTTTTAATTCAAGATTGGATTAATGTTAAAAACAATGGTGACCAATACGAATTAGGAAAAATGGTTGCAAATGTTCATAAAATTCATAATTCAAAATTTGGTTTAGATAAAAATTTTGACCTAGGAAAAATCCCCAAAAATAATGAGTGGAATAATAGCTGGACTGATTTTTATATAGATCAAAGATTAAATCCATTAGTGCATATGGCTCAAAAAAATGGTCTATGGAATGACTCTCGGCAAAAAGGATATGAAAAATTAAAAAAGAATTTCATTTCAGACTTTAACGAAAGAAGTATAACCCCTTCTTTATTACATGGAGATTTATGGTCAGGTAACTTTATGTTTAACGAAAAAGGATTACCCTTACTAATTGATCCTGATGTATTTTACGGTGATCGTGAAATGGATATTGGCATCACCACTGTTTTTGGTGGATTTAATAAACAATTCTATCAAGGATATAATGCAGAATATCCATTGGAACAAGGTTGGCAACAAAGATTAATATATTATCAATTTTATTACTTAATGGCTCATTTAAATCTATTTGGGGAAACTTATGGATTTGCAGTTGATAATATTTTAAACAAAATTATTTAAAATATTTTTGCAAAAAATCGTAATAATTATTAATTTCTATTTCAGGGTTACCCTTTGATTCAATTATATTATTATTATCAAATAAGCATCCCTTAATTGATGCATTGTGCGCAGCATCAATATCTAACTTACGATCACCAATCATCATAGCATCTGATCGACTAATATTATGTTTCTGAATTAAATAATTTAATGCTTCTGGATCAGGCTTTCTTTTAAAAGCCTGATTTTTTGTAACAATATCAGCAAAGAAATGTCTTAGGTTAAAATCTTGTAGTAAATTTAAAGCAAAATTATCACGATGAGTTAATAAATAATTTTTACCACCTTGATCATCGACCATTTTTAACACTTTATCAACATTTAAAAATGGTTGGGCATTAACTATATCCTCTTTTTCAAATTTATGATAAATACCAGATAATTCTTCTTTATTAATACTAAACTCAGCAGCAAATTTTTGTAATGCTGTCCCTAGAGAATGTTGACGCATTGTTAATAAAATATCACATTTATCAATTTCCATTTCATCAATATTCATTGCTTCTAACGCATCAGCAAAACTATCAACCATAATTGGATAAGTATCAAATAAGGTCCCATCAAAATCCCAAAAAATATTTTTTTGCATAATTAAGCCTCTCCTATCATAAAAAGGGAGCAAAAAAGCCCCCTTTTAGTATTAGTTATTTTCTGTATCAAAAACAATCGTAAATGGACCATCATTTTGTAAATCAATTTGCATATCAGCACCAAATTGCCCAGTTTTCACTGAATTACCAGCATCTAATAGCTTTTGATTAAATGAATCATACATTTCAGATGCAAAATTGGGTCCTCCAGCATTAACAAAAGATGGGCGATTTCCATGTTTGGTATTAGCATATAAAGTAAATTGAGAAATAGATAATATTTCTCCATTTACAGATGATAAATTTAAGTTTGTCTTTCCATTATCATCTTCAAAAATTCTTAAATTAGTAATTTTACGTACTAAATAGTCAATATCATCTGAAGAATCACTATCCTTGATTCCAACTAATAATAAGTATCCCTTATTTATTTTGTTAAACAAATGATCATTGATTGAAACGCTAGCTTTATTTACTCTTTGTAATACAACTTTCAAAAATAAAACTCCTTTTTATTTAAATGGTCTTTTAACAAAATAAACATCATGAACATTCTTAACATGATTCATAACCATTTCCAATTGTGCTAAATTTTTAACACTTATTTTCAAAGAAATAGTTACGGTTTTGTCATGATCAACTCTTCCCTCAACAGAATTAATTTGCTTACATACACCACTAACATTTTTAATAACATCATTAAGCATACTGTTTCTGTTATATCCTTCAACTTGAACGTATGCATTAAACAAAGTATGTGAATCATCAGGAATATCCCAATTTACATTAACCAGACGATCATCATCTTCTATAACATTAGGACAGTTATCACGATGCACTGAAACTCCTCTACCTTTGGTTATATATCCAACAATTTTATCTCCTGGAACAGGTGCACAACAATGACTTAATCGAATTAATAAATTGTCTACGTCTTTAATAACAACGCCATCAGAAGGTTTATTTAACTTACTATTTTTATTGTTAGGATGATCATTATTTTTTTCAATAGTCTGATGATTTTCTAAAATATCTTTTTGTTCTTGTTCTTGACGTTTTTTCTCAGCATCATCACGAATTTGTAAAGTTAAAATATTAACTAATCCATTGGGTTGCTTATTGCCAAAACCCAATTCGGCATACATATCATCAATACTTTTATAATAAGTTTTATTAAGCAATCTATCCATATTGGGTTTTGTTAAAACATCACTAATATCATAACCATTATCTTTAATAGCTTGATTTAATAAATCTTTACCTATCGCAATATTCTTTTCACGATTTTTATGTCTAAAGAACTGTCTAATTTTGTGTTTGGCTCGACTAGTAGTAACCAAGTTTTCCCAATCTTGACTAGGTCCAGTTGAACTAGTCGATGTCATAATGGTAACTATATCACCCGTTTTAATCTCATAGTCTAAAGGCTCAATCACTCCATTAACTTTAGCACCAGTAGTATGATTACCAACATCTGTATGAATTAAATAAGCCATATCTAAAGGCCCAGCACCCTTAGGTAATTCTAAAACATCACCTTGAGGTGTAAAAGCATAAACATGGTCACCAAAAAGCTCACCTTTAACACCATCCATAAATTCAGATGCATTATCAGTATCTTCTTGAATTTCAATAATGCGTTTAAACCAATTTAAACGATTATTATCAGAAGAAGCTTGAACTTCATCAGTCATCCCTTCTTTATAAGCCCAATGAGCTGCAACCCCATATTCAGCAATTTGATGCATCTTTTTAGTTCTAATTTGTACTTCTAGTGGTTTACCACCTGGACCAAAAACAGTGGTATGAAGTGACTGATACATATTAGCTTTAGGCATTGCAATATAGTCTTTAAAGCGTCCGGGAATTGGTGACCATTTAGTATGAATAGCACCTAATACAGCATAACAATCTTTAATTGAGTCGACTATACATCTAACAGCCAATAAATCATAAATTTGCCCAAATTTTTTATGTTTAATAACCATTTTACGATAAATTGAGTATAAATGTTTAGGGCGTCCATAAACTTCAACATTAGGTAAATTCATGTCACTAACTTGCTTTTTAACTTCTTTAACAGCTTCATTTACATATGCAACACGTTCATTACGCTTAGAGTTCATTAAATGAACTATTTTATAGTATTGTTGTGGATTTAAATAACGAAGTGAGATATCTTCAAGTTCCCACTTAATTGTTCCAATTCCTAATCTATCAGCTAATGGTGCATAAATTTCAAGAGTTTCATTGGAAATACGACGTTGCTTTTCAGGTTTCAAATGTCTTAAAGTCCTCATATTATGCAAACGATCAGCTAACTTAACAATCATTACACGAATATCGCTACACATAGCCAATAAAAGTTTTCTATGGTTTTCGGCTAATTGTTCTTGATTAGATTTATATTTTATTTTGCCTAGTTTAGTTACCCCATCAACAATAATTTCAACATTTTGGCCAAATTTTTCATCAATATCATCTAAAGTCGCATTAGTATCTTCAACGACGTCATGTAATAATCCAGCACTAATAGTTTCCGGGTCCATTCTTAGTTGAGCCAAAATACTAGCTACTTGAATTGGATGAACAATATATGGCTCTCCAGATTGTCTAGATTGCCCTTCATGACAATCAGCAGCATAGTTGTATGCTTTTTTAATAATGTCAACGTGATCTTTATTCATATATTTATTAACTTCATTAAACAAGTCTTCAGCAGACCATACTTTATGTTTAGACATTCTAATCACTTCTTTTTAATCATTTTTATAAATTCTATCATAATTGTTCAATTTTTACTTTAACAAATCAAACCACATTGAAATTGATGAAAGAAAATATAAGGGTGCTGTTTCAGTTCTTAAAATTCTAGGACCTAAACCACAAGTCTTATAACCATTTGCTTTAAGTTTAGATACTTCATCAGGAGAAATACCTCCCTCGGGTCCAAAGAAGGCAGCAATGCTATCAGCTGGTTTAGTATTGTTTAAGGAATTAATTAAATCAGCCTTTTCACCTTTTTTAGCAGATTCCTCATAAGCAATTAACTTATGATCATATGATTCCTTCAATAAATCATTTATAGAATCTAAATATTTAACATCCGGTATTTTGTTACGGTGGGATTGTTCAGCTGCACTTCTAACAATCTTACTTAATCTATTAATTTTTTTAGATGCTTTGTTATTTTTCCATTGTGCAATTGACCAAGCTGTTTGTAAGAAAATAATATGATCAACACCTAATTCAGTTGCTTTTTGAACAATTAATTCAGATTTATCTTTTTTGGGTAACCCACAAATAATTGTCACGTCAACAGGTAACTCCACTGAATTATTTTTTATTTCTATCACTTTAGCTTCACTTGAATCTTTATCAATAACTTCTGCAATAAAAAGTTTATGATTACTATCAACAATTTCAAATTTATCACCATTGTTAGATCTTAATACCGATATAAAATGGTGAGCAATATCATCAGACATTAAAAAAGTTTCATTTAAACCTAAAGTATTATCAGTAAAATAGTGTTGCATCTTATTTATTCACCTTCCTCTTTTAAATGAGCAACAATTCCACGCCAATCACCTAATGTCATTACTTGATCTAAAATAAAATCATTAGATTGGAGCGTTTGTAATGTAATATCTAGTTTTTCATTAATAATTCCAGAAATAATAATAAATCCACCTGCATATAATGTGTCTTTTGCCTGTGGTATTAAAGGTAATACCGCTTCAGGTAGCATATTTGCCAAAATAACATCACTTTTTTCATTTAAACCATCTAATAGACTATTTTTAGTTACCTGAATTTCATTTTCATAGCCATTAAGTTTAATGTTGATTTTTGCAGATTCAATAGCATCATCATCATAATCATAAGCTTTAACTGAATCCGCCCCCATTAATTTTGCAGCAATACTTAAAACTCCAGAACCTGTTCCAACATCCAAAATTGACTGATTCTCTCTTAGATAAATTTCCATAGCTTGCATACATAATTTGGTTGTTGGATGAACTCCCGTTCCAAATGCTTTTTGGGGATTTAATTTAATAACCATTTCTTGTTCAAAAGATTTTTTATATTTCTCCCATACCGGAGAAATTGTAAGATATTTTGTAATTCTAGTTGCATGATAATATTTTTCCCATTCTTTACTCCAATTATTATCACTTAATTCTTTAGAAATGACTTTACCTTTACCCGGATTTAATCCATATTCATTTAATTTTTCCACTCTCTTTTGAATTAATGGAATCTGATCATTAATATTAAAATTCTCTGGAAAATAAGAAGTAATTACTGTTTCATTATTTTGTTCTTCAACTTCTACTCCTAGTGAACCAAAATCCATTAAAATATTTATTACTGCATCTTGTGATTCATTATTAGTTAATACTGAAAGTTTTGTCCATTGCATTTTAAATTCTCCTTATTCGTCCATCCGTACGTTTTGAAATTACAATTATTCATTTTGATTTTTGAAACATAGGGATTAGCAGATACATAAAATCGTAATTTTTTACTATCCCACATACCTTTATTTTTAATGCCAATTCTAGCTGATGAAATAATGTGTTCAGGTATAGCTCCATTAGTAATATCTAAAGATAATTGGCCATCATCTAATTTTTTACCATTTAAATTGAGGTTAATGTTAAAAGCTTGGGTTAATTTACCAGGGCCATTAGTAACTTCATAATTGTTTTTATTTCTATTATTAATCATAGCATCTGTTATTTTAATCGGTTGAACTGCTCTAATCAATACTCCTTCTGGTATCCCCTCAGATTGAGTGATTATATTCAACAGATTATGCCCAAACATAGAATAAATATAAATAGTCCCTGCCCTTAAATACATAGAATTATTTTTGCTTGAATGATAATTATTATAAGAATGACAAGCTCTATCATTTATCCCTAAATATGCTTCATCTTCAACTATATATCCACTAAAAATATTACCATAATTATCTTTAACATTTATTATATTGCCTAGTAATTTTTAGCAATTTTTTCAGTAGAATCATTTGATAAATAATTAATAATATCCAAATTGATGCTCCTATCAAATATACAAAAATAGTGCATCCAACTAATCGGACGCACTATTTTCAGCTTCTTTTCTTTTTTGTTCCTTTATTTGTTTTAATTTTTCTTCATGTTGCTTTAAGTGTCCCTCTAAATATATCAGCAAAGAATTTTCATCCTTGAAAATTCGAGGATGCTTTTGTTTATGAAGTCTTAAATCAATCTCATTAATTTTTTGTCTTCCAGTCCAACGATGACCGTATCTAATAATCAATCGATTATTTAATCGTTTTTTTCCGAATCTAAAAACATAAACATTATCGGGTGTAAGTAGTGGTCTGATATATGTTTTTTTATAATAATATCCATTATCTCTTAAAAACTTTTTTGTTCTATTTAACATCTATCACACCTCCCAACTAAAAATATTAAATAAAATATCCATGACAAATAATATACTTAATATAAAGTTTATATTAAGTTATTTAAATTGTCCACCAATTAATAAAAAAAGTCTTGCTACTAAACATTAAACAAGACTTTTGAATCAATTATTCTTTTGTTGATCCAACATCAATAGCTTGATGTTTTAAGTTTCTAAATACAAAAGCATCTGCAATACCTGTAATTCCACCTTGGAAGAAGAAGGCAAATACAGTTCCTAAACCAAAATTAGTAAATTGATGAGTAATAATAATAGCGATAATTGCCATTATTGTAGGTGGAATATATGAGAACCACATTGCTTTGGCAGCATTACCACCACAATATTTAAATCTAAGAATTTGCATTAAGTCATCAGCTGGATGTAGAGCAATATTTACTCGTTGGTAAATAGAAATGGCAATTGCAATTAAAGCAACTCCAAAGAAGTTTAAGAAAACATATAGTAAAATCATACCAATGTTATGAGCTTCTGGTAACCATTGAGTAACTAATCCATTAAAGTAATTTATTAACAATGAAAATGGTCCTAAGAAGGCAGCATTACCAATAATTCTGCTCCAACTCCAATGTCCAACTAAAATGGCATTGAATACAGCAATCAACATTCCTAACCCAAAGAATGCCCAAAACAAAACCCATTGTCCGTTTCCTAGAACTGCAAATCCTAAATTATTTTCAGCAGCTGTCCAATAAGCTGATCCTAAAAATGAAGGATGAATTTTAACACTTGTAACTAGTGTTAAAACATTTCCCATCGCATTAATAACTAATGAAATAACAAAGTACATAATAGTACTAGACCAAGAAATAGTTCTTGGCGTCTTTGTTGATTTTTTTACATCTGCAGACTTTTGCATAATATCAATACCCCTATCTATAAAATCAAATCATCATATTGTGAATTATTTATCTATCAAATTTATAATCAACATTTAAATATTTTCACTTAATACAAACACAGCCACAAAAATAATGTAAACAGCCAATTAATCAATTAAACAATACTTAATATAATGATTAATAAGCATTTTTTAATTGTGAACTTCATAACAAAATAAATTATAACCTATTTAATTAATAAAATAAAGGGTATTTTTAAAAAATGTAAGCGATTTTATTAATTATAATATACATTTTAATTAAACAAGTGAAATATATATCAATAAAAAAGTCATTAAAGCAATTAATATACTTTAATGACTTTTTTATTTTTAATAGAGATCTTCAATATTGACCCATAGATGTTTTCCATTAGGTTGTATTAAGACATACTTCATTCCAATTTTTTCCTTAAAATCAGGATCCATTAATTGCATAACTTTAATAACTCTAACAGTACTACCTTTATCATTATAATTATGAGAAAAGTCAACATCTTCATGGTCTGCAAAATTTTTTCCAGAGTTCCATAATGAAGCTCCATCATGAATTTTCATTTCATTTTGTAGATTATATTTAGAAATATCATCGTCAAAATTCTCATTCATATTATCTTCATTTAGGAATTGATTAACAGCACGTTCAGATGATTTTCCATCCATCCATGGAGTAAATTTATCAATGAATTTTTTATAATTTTCATTCATAGTCCAATTACCAGATAAGATATGATCAAGTTCATCTATAACCCCATCATTAGTTTTAACTATTTTACCAGGAGCATCTTTAACAAAATCAAAGTAAAAGCCTCTAATTTCATTAGCATAATCATCTAAATCATAAGTAAAGAAAATCATTGGACGTTTTAGAACAGCGTAATCAAACATTACTGATGAGTAATCTGTGATCAAAACATCACTAATTAAATACAATTCAGCAATATCTGGATATAAACTAACATTTAAAGCAATATCTGAATAATCAGATAAGTCTAAATTATTGGCAATTAAATAATGAGTTCTAACTAAAACAATTATATTGTTACCAAAATGTGCTTTAATTTTTGCAAGGTCCAAATGTAATTTTGCAGTAAATTCATTAGCCTTAACATATTCATTATCACGCCAAGTCGGTGCATACAATATAACCTTCTTATCTGCAGATATATTTAAATCTTCTTTAATTGAAGCAATATCCTTCCATGAAGAATTAACTAAAACATCATTTCTTGGATAACCGTCTAACATCATTTGATTAGCATTCATTCTAAATGCTCTTTGCATAATATTAGCAGAATACATATTAGGAGCAATCATTTTATCCCAACGACGATTATCTTTAAATACATCTTTATGATATCTAGCAGCGTTAATTCCAGGCATCGTAACCAAATTAACATCAGCAGCTAATGTCTTTAATGGCGTTCCATGCCAAGTTTGAATTAATTTAGTGCCCTTGCCAGGTTTCCATCTAAATGGTCTTCTAACATTAGTAACAAAATATTTTGCTTTAGCTTGTTTTAATATCCCACTATAACTAAATCTAATAACATAAGGAATATTATTTTCTTTAAAGTAATCAACATACTCCCTATTTACATTCCAATACATTTTATATTCAGAATGATTCTTTTTCATGTATTCATAAATGGCTTTAGGGTTATCTGAATATTGAGTTCCAAAGAAACTTTCAAAAATAATAATATTCTTTTTAGTAAGCATATTAGATAATCTATTAAGGATAGAAGCCTGTAAATAATTAACCTTAAATAAATGACCAAATTTTCTAGAAATTAAACGTTTTTCAGGGACCTGATCTAATTCACTATTTTTAGTAGACAATATCTTTTCTACTACTTCTTTTGAAGCATCACCATTTTGTCCATATTGAGCAAATTTATCATAAAAATCAATCAATTTATCATGATAATTATCTGCAACCGCATCTAAATGTTGAATACGATTAATCAAGTCATCTTCAGTTTTTATAATTGGCCCTGGGATCTCTTTATCATAATCTAAATAAACACCACGATTTTCATCATCCAAGTACCAATCTTTATCATAAGCATAAAATAACATTGGACGTTTTAGATGTGCATAATCAAACATTACTGATGAATAATCTGTAATCATTGCATCACTAATCAAATATAGATCATTAATATTATTATAATCACTAACATCAAAAACAAACCCAGGATTACTATAAAAACTATTTGAGTGCGCCACAAAATAGTGCAATCTAACTAATAATACATACTTATCAGAAAGTTTGGCTTGCATCTTATCAAGATTTAATTGAAAGTCAAAGCCTTCGTTTTCACGATAAGTTGGTGCATATAAAATTACTTTTTTATCTAATGGAATCCCCAATTTATTTTTAACTGAATTGATATAAGCATCATTGTTATTGGTATATAATTCATCATTTCTAGGAAAACCTGACTTGATTAGTTTTTGATCATAATCAAAAGCTTTGGTAGCAATTTCACCCATATAATCAGAAGGTACTACCATATAATCCCAGCGACGATTTCTCTTAGCAAAACGACTTTGAACTCCATGACTAGCAAATTTAAAATGAGGCTCATCAAACCCCATATGTTTCAAAAAGGTTCCATGAAGTGTTTCTACTTCAATTTGACCCTTACGTTTAGCATATCGATTTGGCATATTAGTATTTTGAATAATGTATTTAGAAACAGCTAAATAATACCAATACATAAAGCTATTTACTTTAACTTTAATGGCTTCACCATTAATAGGTGTTTGAGTATTTTTAAAAAACCAAACTGTTTTAATTTCAGGATGACTTTTTTGCATATATTCATACATTAATCTTTCATTACTATCAAACTTACTAGACCAATAACAATCAAATACCATAATTTTTCTTAATGGTAGAAAACGCATAAATGGATATAATAACGAATATGAAAGTGATCTAAATACCTTTTTAGAATCAATAAAATTTGAAAAAGGTTGATTGATTTTAAGTTCTAAATCATTATTATTACTATTCTGGATTTGATAATATATCTTATCTTTACCATTAAAAGATAGATCCTGTTTAGGAACTAAATGTGATTCATCAGTTAATAATCTAAAGACTTTAATTTTATCATTAACATATAAATAAACTTTAAAAATATATTTACCTGATAAAATATTTAATTGGTTCTTTTCTTTATTAGTTATTTGAACATTTAAAGATAATAAATCCCCATTTAATTGAAAATCATTATTACTGTTATCAAAAACTTTTCTAACGGTTTTATCACTACTTATCATTTCAATTTTACTATTATTAATATTCAAATTTTCATTTTTCAGATAATCAGGAATATTAATGGATAATTTTAATAAATTAGATGAATTAAGATTAATACTATTAGTAATAAAAGGTGTATTTTCATAGATAATTTCAATACCATCTCTATTATTATAAAATACAGTGTAACTCATATTATCATCAGTATTAATTTGAGCACTTGGTTTATTTTGATCAAATACATAGTTAATCTGACTATTAGTAAAACTATCTTTCATAACTAACAAAGCTTTTTGATTAAACATGTTTGTATTCCAACCAGCGTTATCAAAAACAATGTTATTTTCATTAACCTTACCAATAATATTCGTTTCATCTGGCATTATAAGCTCAGCCTTAATATGTTTGTTGCCAGTATTTATAACATCAAAGACTAAATTATTTCCTGATTTTAAAACATTAGAAATAATAGGTGCTTTAATATCTTCTTGATATAAACTATTTGATTTAATTACAAAATCATTAACACTATTAAAACGAGCACTAATTTTTGTATGCTTGTCTTCATTTACATAAGGTAGAATGAATTTATTCCTAGTCTTTTTATTAGGATATGAAACATAACGACTAACCAAATACTTGTTAGCAATCAAATCAGTTATTAGAACTTTCCAAGTTCCTAATCCCAGCTTTTCAATAGCATCATTAATATCAAAACTAAATTGATATCTAGCATTGGTCCATTTACCACGAGCATTTAATAATCTTTGAGGCAATGATGTTTTCGGCCTATTTATATTGATTTTCATTTCTTTATCACTATCAATATTAACTAACTTAGCTGAAAACAATTCATTAACATTACCTAAACTAAGTAAGTGCTTAGACAATCTCATATTTCTAATAATAAAGAAACCACGACCAATAAACTGGCCGTCTTCGTCAATTTTATAATTGGTCATTTTTTGATTAATTTTTGCATTATCATTACCTAATTCAATTGCCGAAGATATTTCATCACTATAATCAAATATTTCTGGCATATAATATTTATACGATAATCCATGAAAACCTTTTTTAAAGTGTCCAACTGATTGACGATAAGTATAAGTGTCAAGAATATTAAATTCACCATGTCTTAATGCATAATAAACAACTTGTTGTTTAACTGGTAAATTATTCATTGGTTTAGAATCCCACAGATTCCAATCACGTAAAAATTTATAAACCATTTCTTGCGCTTTATAAATATAGCTTTCTTCATTGTCACCAATATTTTCAATAAATATAAAAATGTCTAAGAATAAAATCTTATATTTAAAGTCTTTAAATAAAGGACTATTTGCACCTTGGCCAACTTTTTTTAGCATATCTCGACATATATCTAAAGCATCTAGTCTACTTTGAAAGTTAGATAATGCACTTCTACTTTGAGTAATTGAATCATTACTTTCACGCCAACGCCACTTATAAACAACATCTTCAATTATATTAGTAACTTTAGATTTTAAATGTACTTGTAAGGTAAAAGGTATATCTTCATAGATAATACCTTCAATAAATTTAATATCATTGTCTAATAAAAAATTACGACGATATAATTTATTCCAAACTGTAGTATCATATAACAAATCATGATTATCATAAATGTTAGTATTATTAGCGTTATCGTGGATAGCAAAGGAATGTAAGTAAGAATTCTTATAACGATTTTTATCAAAACGTTTAACGAATCCCACAACTACATCTGCATTATTTTGATTTGCATTATAAGATAACTTAGAATATCCATCTGCTGGAACTAAATCATCCCCATCAACAAAAGCAATGTATTCCCCTTGGGCATGTTTTATTCCATAATTTCTAGTAGAACTAATTCCACCATTGTCTTTATGTAATGCCTTAAAAGAATCATATTTTTTTGCATATTGATCAACAATAGCTGATGTATCATCAGTGGAGCCATCATCAATCATCAATACTTCCATATTTTCTTTAGGAAAATCGGTTTGTGCAATAGATTCAAGACAAGCAGCAACGTAATCTTGAACGTTGTAGCAAGCTACTATTACAGATAAATATGGTTTATTCATATTTAATACCTCTCCTTAATTTTTTCATATACTATTTCAATAAAAAATACCCATTAAAAATGATTGGGTATAATTATACATGTAAACATACATAATAATTATATCATTAATATCACCATTTTTAATCGGTATTTAAAGCAAAATTATTTATTTTCTTTTGGTAAAACTAAATTTAACATAATTCCTAACAAAGTTGCGATTGCTAATCCATTCAGTGGTAATGTTCCAATTTTTAGCATAAAGCCACCTACCCCAATTACTAAAATAGATGAAACAATCATCAAATTACGTTTAATATTCATATCAATATCATTTTCAATTAAAATTTTAATTCCACTTGAAGCAATTGTACCGAACAGCAAAAAGCTAATTCCACCAATCACCGGTAATGGCATTTGCATAATAATAACATTTAATTTATTTACAAATGAGAAAATAATTGCAAATAAAGCAGCTCCAATCAGTACATAAACACTATGAATTTTAGTAATAGCCATCACACCAATATTTTCACCATAACTAGTTACTGCTGGGCCGCCTACTAAACCAGCAAAAATAGATGCCATCCCATCACCACTTAAAGTACGGCTTAAGCCTGGATTCTTAAAATAGTTACGACCCGTTAATTCGTTTAAGACCATTATGTGCCCTAAATGTTCAGTAATTGTAACAAAAGCGATTGGAGCAATGGCCAATATAGCACCCCATTCTAAGTGAACATTATATGAAACAAATGGAATTTCAAATTTAGGCATAGCAAACCAAGGTGCACTAGAAATTGTATTTAAATTAACTTCACCCATAAAAATAGAAATTATATATACACAAGCAATCGCTAACAAAATTGGCATGAATCCTAAGAACCCTTTTAAATAAATATTAAATGCTATAGCCAATAATAATGTAGTTAGAGCAATAAAAACAAATTTTAAATCATATTTGCCATTATTCATCATTGCATTATTTGCGGCACTACCAGCTAAAGATAAACCAATTACAATTACAATTGGTCCTACTACTACTGCTGGTAAAATATGATCAATCCAGTTAGAACCAAAGAAGCAAATAATAAGTGCAACTGTTAAATAAATTAATCCAACTGCAATAACACCTTGAGCAATACCAGGATACCCAGTTGCCTGCATTAAATATTTCATTGGAACAATAAAGGCAAAACTAGATCCCATATAAGCAGGAATTTTCTTTTGGGTAATTAAAATATGAAGCAAAGTCCCTATTCCTGATGCAAACAATGCAATGCTAGGGCTAAGTCCCACTAGTAGTGGAACAATCACTGTACTACCGAACATTGAAAATAGGTGCTGTATTGATAACATTAACCATAAAAAGAATCCTGGTTTTTCATCAACATCTAGAACAACATCTTTATTTTTCATTTAAAAATACCACCTTAATTAAAAATTAAGAGTAGTTTTAACTTAGCAAAAAAGCCTACTTAACCGTGTATGGGTAAGTAGACTTAATTAAGATTCGCCGTATCTTACTAGCCTCACGGGACTAAGTTAAAGACTCTTTATTAAATATAATAATATATAATTTTTAAATCATCGTCAAATTATTTACTACCTTTTTCTTCTTCATCAGTTTGTAAGACTGCCATGAATGCTGCTTGAGGAATCTCAACTTTACCAACAGACTTCATACGTTTCTTACCTGCTTTTTGCTTTTCTAGCAACTTCATTCTTCTAGTACGGTCACCACCATATAAATGAGCGGTAACATCTTTTCTATATGCTTTAATATTAGTTCTAGCAATTACTTTTGCCCCAATAGCAGCTTGGACCGGAATTTCAAAGTTTTGTCTAGGAATAATATCTTTTAACTTAGTTACGATTACTCTTCCACGACTTGCGGCAAAAGAACGATGAGAAATAAAGCTAAGTGCATCTACTTTTTCACCATTTAATAGAATATCAATTTTCACTAAATCAGATGGTTTGTAATCAGAAATTTCATAATCTAATGAGGCATAACCTCTGGTTGCAGATTTTAATTTATCGAAGAAGTCAAAAATAATTTCTGACAATGGAATATAATAAACAACATTTACTCGATAGTCATCAATATATTCCATAGTATCAAATTGTCCTCTGCGATCTTGACATAGTTCCATCACTGGACCTACATAATCATTAGGAACCATTACTGTTGCTTTAACAAATGGTTCTTCAACGCTTTTAATTTCAGATGCATCTGGCATTTCAGAAGGATTTTCAACATCTTTTACGCCATCATCCGTAGTTTCAACATGATAAGTAACAGATGGAGCAGTAGTAATTAAGTCAAGATTAAATTCACGTTCTAAACGTTCTTGAACCACATCCATATGCAATAGACCCAAGAATCCACAACGAAAACCGAATCCTAGAGCTTGTGATGATTCCGGTTCAAATTCCAAAGCTGCATCATTTAACTTAAGTTTTTCAAGCGCTTCTCTTAAATCACCAAATTTGGCATTATCAGTGGGATATAATCCAGAATAAACCATAGGTTCCATTTCACGATATCCAGGTAATGCTTTTTCAGCAGGATTATCAACTTTAGTAATAGTATCACCCACTCTAGTTTGGGTAATATCTTTAATACTTGCAGTAATATATCCCACATCACCTGACATAAGATAATCTCGCTTAACTGGATGAGGAGAATTCACACCTACTTCGGTAACTTCATATTCGCTACCACTATTCATTAGACGAATTTTATCTCCTGGTTCAACAGTACCATCGTACAAGCGAACACTTAATACAACGCCACGATAATCATCATAAACAGAGTCAAAGACCAAAGCTTTAAGTGGATCTTCAACATTACCCTGAGGGGCAGGAACTTCATGAACAATTTTTTCCAATAGTTCTTCAATTCCAATTCCCTTCTTAGCACTTGCCAAAACAGCATCGTCTGCATCCAATCCAATAACATCTTCTACTTCTTTTTTTACCATATCTGGTTGTGCAGATGGTAAATCAATTTTATTTATAACTGGTACAATCTCTAGATCATCATCAATTGCTAAATAAACATTGGCTAATGTTTGAGCTTCAACTCCCTGTGCAGCATCTACAACTAAAATGGCTCCTTCACAAGCAGCTAAACTTCTAGATACTTCATATGAAAAATCCACGTGCCCAGGTGTATCAATTAAATGAAATTCATAATCATGACCATCTTTGGAATGGTATTTTAATTCAACCGCATTTAGTTTAATAGTAATTCCACGTTCTCTTTCAAGATCCATATCATCAAGCAATTGATTCTGCATATCACGTTTAGCAACTGTATCTGTCATTTCTAAAATACGATCAGCTAAAGTTGATTTACCATGATCAATATGCGCTACAATCGAAAAATTACGAATGTATTTTTGGTGCTCCTTCATTTTTTTGATATCCATTTTTATTCCTACTTTCAACTGATTAATTATTATATTTAATTATAACAACCAGTAACATAATGCACAAATTAAAAAAGAGTTGATGCTAATGACATCAACTCTTTTTATTATTTTTTACCATTAATGGCATCTTTCATTTTTTCAAAGAAGCCACCATTTTTATAACCTTTTTCGCCACTAGCTTCAGCAAAAGCTCGTAAAGCTTGTTTTTGATCACGGTTCAAACTCTTAGGTGTATCAATTTTGACATGAACTAATTGATCACCCTTACTGCTGCTATTTAATCTTTGAACACCTTTTCCTCTTAGTCTAAAGGTTGTTCCAGATTGAGTTCCAGCAGGAATGTTAAGTTTAACGTCACCATAAACAGTCTTAACATCAATTTCACTACCTAATGTAGCTTGAACAAATGATATAGGTTGATTATAGTCTAAATTGTAACCATGACGTTCAAAATCTTTGCTTGGTTTTACTTGGAAAATAATGAATAAGTCACCATAAGGGCCACCATTAGTACCAGCTTCACCTTGATTTTGTAATCTCATTTGTTGACCATCATCAACACCAGCAGGAATATTAACTTCTACTTCATGGCTTTCTTGTTTATGACCAGAGCCACCACAAGTAGGACATTTTTCTTTAATTTCCTTACCAGTTCCATTACATACAGGACAAGGATGTTGAGTTTGCATTCTACCTAGAGGTGTATTTTGTACAGAAGTTACATAACCGCTTCCACTACAATTATGACATGTTTCAGGTTTGGTACCTGGTTTAGCACCTGATCCCTTACAAGTATTACATTGTGCTTGACGATTATATTTAATAGTAGTTTTCTTACCAAAAATAGCATCTTCAAATTTAATTGACATTTGGTATTGTAAATCACGACCAGGTTTTGGAGCATTTGGATCACGACGTGCTCTTTGACCACCGCCGCCAAAGAATTGACTAAAGATATCATCAAAGCCACCGCCTCCGGTGCCACCAAAGCCACCGAAGCCGCCAAAACCGCCGCCAGAACCACCGGCGCCGCCAAAGCCACCGCCAGCAGGTCCATCG
Source organism: Apilactobacillus micheneri (assembly GCF_006493595.1). NCBI lineage: Bacteria > Bacillati > Bacillota > Bacilli > Lactobacillales > Lactobacillaceae > Apilactobacillus > Apilactobacillus micheneri. Next base: position 251,121 of record NZ_QUBI01000002.1, read on the forward strand.
GCTGAACCAAATTGATCATAATTTTGACGCTTTTGAGGATCACTTAAAACTTCATAAGCCTCATTAATCTCTTTAAACTTTTTTTCAGCACCTGGAGCCTTATTAATATCGGGATGATATTTTTTTGACATTTTACGATAAGCATGTTTAATGTCATCTTGACTTGCATCTTTGGATATTCCAAGAAGACCGTAATAATCTTTTTCAGCCATTTTTATCCCCCATAAAATTATTATATATTCAATAAAAAGCCAAAGCCCAACGAGTCAGACTTTGACTTTTCATTTAGTAATCAATGATTACTTATTGTTTTTGTCATCATCATTGTGAACTTCGTGGAAATCACCATTTACAGTGTCACCATCGTTGCCATTTTCTTTTGATGAGTCTTTACCATCAGCTTGACCATCTTTTGCTTGGCCTTGTTGATCGGCAGCTTGTTGTTGATATAACTTAGTAGCTAATTCTTGAACTTGTTTGCTTAATTCGTCTTTCTTAGCTTTCATATCGTCTAAGTTATTATCTTCTTTAGCCTTCTTCAATGCATCTTCTGCATCTTTGGCTTTCTTGATTTCATCTTCAGAAACCTTACCGTCAACTTCTTTCAAAGTCTTATCAGTTTGGAAAATTAGTTGATCTACTTCATTCTTTAGATCTACTTCTTCCTTACGTTTATTATCGGCTTCTTCATTTTTCTTAGCTTCGTCCATCATCTTGTTAATTTCGTCATCTGATAGACCGTTAGAATCCTTAATGGTAATCTTTTGTTCCTTACCAGTACCTTTATCCTTAGCAGAAACATTAACGATACCATTCTTATCAATATCAAATTTAACTTCGATTTGAGGGACACCACGAGGAGCTGCAGGAATATCAGTCAATTGGAAATTACCCAATGTCTTGTTATCAGCTGCCATTGGACGTTCACCTTGTAGTACATGAATATCAACAGCAGGTTGATTATCAGCAGCAGTTGAGAATACTTGTGATTTTGAAGTTGGAATTGTAGTATTTCTGTCAATTAACTTAGTGAATACTCCACCCATAGTTTCAATACCTAATGATAATGGGGTAACATCTAATAGTACAACATCCTTAACATCACCAGTTAAGACACCACCTTGTACAGCAGCACCTAAAGCAACAGCTTCATCAGGGTTGATTGAATGGTTTGGTTCTTTACCAGTCCAGCTCTTAACAGCTTCTTGTACAGCTGGAATACGAGTTGAACCACCATTTAAGATAACTTCATCAATATCTGATGTACTTAAACCAGCATCTTTAAGAGCTTCGTCAAATGGTTTCTTAGTCTTATCAACTAAGTCAGAAGTTAATTCATTAAACTTAGATCTGCTTAGTTTAGTTTGTAGATGTAGTGGACCATTTTCACCTGAAGCGATGAATGGCAAGCTAATTTCAGTTTCAGAAACACCTGATAAGTCTTTCTTAGCTTTTTCAGCAGCATCCTTCAAACGTTGTAATGCCATCTTATCATTTGATAAGTCAACACCATTTTCATCTTTAAATTGTGCAACTAAGTAATCCATAATCTTCTTATCAAAGTCATCCCCACCTAAGTGAGTATCACCATTAGTAGATAGAACTTGGAATACACCGTCACCTAATTCAAGAACGGAAACATCAAAAGTACCACCACCAAGGTCATAAACAAGAACTTTTTCATCTTTATCTTGTTTGTCTAGACCATAAGCTAATGAAGCAGCAGTTGGTTCATTAATAATACGTTTTACATCTAAGCCAGCAATTTTACCAGCATCTTTAGTAGCTTGTCTTTGAGCATCATTAAAGTAAGCAGGGACAGTAATAACTGCTTCGCTAACAGTATCGCCTAAGTAATCTTCGGCGAATCCTTTAATGTATTGTAAGATCATTGCTGAAATTTGTTGTGGTGTATATTTCTTACCGTCAACATCAACAGTGTACCCTTCTTCACCCATGTGACTCTTAATTGATGAAATAGTGTTAGGGTTAGTGATCATTTGACGCTTTGCAACTTCACCAATTTGTGTTTCGCCATCTTTAAATGCAACTACAGATGGTGTAGTACGTGATCCTTCTGGATTTGTAATGATTTTTGGTTCTTTACCTTCAAGAACAGCAACGGCTGAGTTAGTTGTTCCTAAATCAATTCCGATAATCTTATTACTTGCCATAATTATCTTTCCCCTTTTTGTTTATTATTGTGCAACTACAACCATACTTGGTCTAATTACTCGATCAGCTAGTTTGTAGCCCTTTTGTAAAACTTCTACAACTGTATCTGCAGGATGATTGTCATCTGCATCAACAGTTTGGACAGCTTGACAAAGTGTTGGATCAAACTTTTGTCCTTCAGCATCAATTTCCTCAATACCATTTTCAGACAAAGCCTTATTCATATGACTAAGAACTAATTCAACACCTTGTTTAAGTTGTTTTCCAGCATCATCAGTAACTTCAGTACTTAAAGCACGTTCTAAGTTATCAACTACTGGCAAAATACTTGTGGCCAATTTTTGACCATCATATTTATAAATATCAGCACGTTCACGTTTGAAACGAGTTTGCATATTTTGCATTTCGGCTTCTGCTCTCAAATATTGATCAGAAACTTCATCCACTTTTTGTTCAAGCTTTTCTATTTTAGCTTGATTAGCATCTTTCTTTTCCTTTTTTGCATCTTTTTTGGCAGCTTTAGCTTCCTTTTTGGATACATCTTTTTTAGAGTCAGATTGCTTTAAGTCTTTCTTTTCGTCTTTATTTGACAAGTGAATACCTCCCTTTACTGATCATATTTATTATAATAGTTTAATAGTTTCTTTGATAATTCGTCTCGGAAGCTTTCTACTATTCCAATAATTCTTGAATATGGCATTCTAGTAGGACCTAATACAGCAACTACTCCTTTACCATATTCACCAACATCATAAGTCCCAGTAATAACACTATAGTCTTTTAATAAACTATTGCTTATTTCAGGACCTATTTTCACTGAAATTGATTTCCCAGAATTATTTATAAATTGAGAAATATCATCAGTATCATTCAATAATGAGTATATTGGCTTTAGATAACTGATATCATTATTATCAGTAAAACTTAACAAATTCAATTCACCGCCGATATAGAATTGATTTTTAGAAGCTTCGGTTAATATATTATTAAGCGTAGCCAATATTCCTTTTGGATTATTGATATACTTAACAATTTCTTTAGTAAAATCACCTTTCAATAATGATTTTAAAATATCTGATAAAGATTTGCCAACCATTTTATCATTGATTAACCTCACAACGGCATCTAATTGTTCACCATTAATATCATCAGAAATATGAAAAATTTGATTAATGACGTCTTGACTATCAGTAATTAAAATTGCCATTACCTGTCTATTGCCAAGAGGAACTAAATGAAAGCTTCTTAATCTACGGCTTACTTGCTGCTCAGGTTTTAAAGCTAAAGCAGTATAATTTGTTAAATTCGATAAGATATTAGCAGATTGCTCAACAATCTCATCTATCTTTCCAAAATTACCACCTAATGCTGTTTTAATAATTCTAATATCACTATTATCAATAGGATTAGGATTAAGTAAATTATCGACATAATATCGATATCCTTCAATAGATGGAATTCTTCCAGAAGAAGAATGCGTTTTGGAAATTAAACCAACCTTTTCAAGATAAGCCATATCATTTCTTACGGTAGCTGAACTGACATGTATGGGTAGTTGATTCGATAATGCTTTGGAACCGACAGGTACACCAGATTTTGTATAATCACTAACGATTACTTCTAAAACGGTTTTTTGCCTTTCGCTGAGCATATATCAATCACTCCTTTAATAGTTAGCACTCTTAGCAGTCTTATTAACTAAGTGCTAACTACAATATATAATTTAACAAAGCATCATATATAAGTCAAGAAAACTACCCTCGTTTTTTATTAAAAAAATCTCTAGTGAATTTTTCATCCATCGATAGCTGATTAATCAAGGTATCAACTCCATCAAATTTAACTTCACCACGGATTCGATATAACCAATCTATAGATACATTTTCTCCATAAATGTTATGATCAAAATCTAAAATATTAATTTCAACTGTAATTGGGTTCTTATCTCCAAATGTAACGTTTCTTCCAATTGATGCCATTCCATTATAAGCTTTATCACCGATAGTTATATTAACTACATAAATTCCAATACTTGGCAGCCATTGAAATTCGCTATGCTCAATATTAGCGGTGGGATATCCTAATTCTCTACCCCTGGCTAATCCATGAACTACTAAACCAAAAGTTTTAAAAGGACGCCCCAAAAGATTATTTACAGTTTTAATATCTCCTTGATCGAGATTATGCCTAACAGCAGTAGAACTAATTTTTTTATCATTAAAACTACTTAAATCAACCGCACAGACATCAAAACGACCATCAGAGTATCCAATCATATTCTTCATATCAGCATCTTTAGAACCATAAGTATGGTCCACACCAGCAACAACAGTGTCAACATTGAATCTTATTAAATAATTATTAACAAATTCTATTGGTGATTGATTTTGAAAATCGAAACTATAATTTACTAAGAATACTTTTTTTACACCAAGATTTTTAAATAATTTCATTTTATAATCATTAAGAGTTATGCTTCTTCTTTCATGACTGCTAATTTGTTTATATACAATTGAAGGCTTGTGATCATAAGTAAGAATTGCTAAATCTAAATTTTTCTTTATAGCAATCTCTTTTGCTTTTTCAATGACTTTTTGATGTCCTAAATGAATACCATCAAAATATCCCATAGCAAGTACACATTTATTATTGTTTTTAAAATTATTATCTATTGGATGGTGAATTTTAATAATTTCCATTAGAAAGTATCCTTTCTATTTATTACTAAACATTTTTTCTGGCTTGAATGCCTGTTTGTCTTTGCTGAAATAATATAAAGCTTTTATATCTTTTTTATAGGTAAGAACACATTTTTCATCATTAATATCTAATTCATCTGGACGTAACCATACACCATTTTGTACTAATTTCCACTGTGAATCTGACATTTCAACATGTTTGTATTGTAGTAAAGCATGATCAATAGAATACATCACACTATCAATATTATCTTTATGCATTGCATCTTCAACATCAGATAGTTTAACAGTTTGATCAATTGTAAAGTTACCACTTTTAATTCTAGTTAAATTAGACATTACAGCAGGAATTCCTATTTTTTTACCAAAATCAACTGCTAGGGTTCTAACATAGGTACCTTTCCCACAGCCGACTTCAAAATAAATGGTTTGTTCATGCTTTGTACTATCATAAAAACTATCTTTTATTTGTTTAAAATAGTTAATCTGAACATGATGCTCTGGTCTTTCTACTTTTTCATTATTTCTAGCATATTCATACAATCTTTTACCATTTACTTTAATAGCTGAATACATTGGTGGAATTTGAATTAAATCATCAGATACAAAACTATTTAGCAATTCATTTATTTTTTCATCCGATAACTTTTTTTTCAAAGATTTACGCTCAACAACATCGCCATCTAAATCTTCAGTGGTTGTTGAAAAGCCCAAAGTTATACTCCCACGATAAACTTTTCCCGATGACATTAAATAATCGACAACCTTAGTTCCCTTTCCTATACATATTGGTAAGACACCATCAACATTAGGATCTAGCGTACCACTATGTCCTATTTTTTTCATTTTGAGTATGCCACGCATCTTCCTAATACAATCAAAACTTGTCATACCCTTTTCCTTAAATAAAGGAACAATTCCATTTAACATACTTTTTCTCCTAAAATATAATTATTAACTAAAATTATATCATAATGAAATTATACTAATAAATTGAAAAAACAAAAAAGGCAGATTCAAATCTGCCTTTTTTGTTTATCTATCTGATTTTTTTAATTTATTAATAAGTTGATCAATTTTACTTCCATATTGAATGGAACCATCTAATTTAAAAATTAGTTCAGGTGTTCTATAAATACTCAAACGAGAACCCAGCTCACCTCTTATTAAAGAAGTTGCTTTATCCAATCCTTTTTGTGTTTTATCTTCATCACTTTCTTGATCAGATAAAATACTGTAATAGATTGTTGCATGTTGCAAATCACCAGTTACATCTACACCAGTAATAGTAACTCCTTGAACACGAGGATCTCTTACTCTCTTTAACAAAATATCGTTAACTTCACGTTGAATTTCTTGTTCCAATCTACCAACTCTATATTGCGCCATTAAAGTTCACCTCTTATTTAACAGGTATTTGTTCCATCTTGTAGGCTTCTATAACGTCGCCTTCTTTGATGTCATTGTAGTTTTCAATTGTAAGTCCACATTCGAAACCTTGTTTAACTTCTTTAGTATCATCTTTGAAACGTTTCAAACTATTTAATTCCCCATTGTAAACAACAACATTATCACGAATCAAACGAATCTTACTATCACTTCTAACATAACCGTTAGTTACCATACCACCGGCAATAGTACCAACTTTAGATGCTTTATATAGTTGTCTTACTTCAACTTCACCAGTAATAACTTCTTTATATTTAGGTGCTAACATACCCTTCATGGCTGATTCAACTTCGTCAATAGCATCATAAATAACTTGATGTAAACGAATGTCTACTTTATCAGTATCTGCTTGTTCTCTAGCTTGTGAAGTAGCACGTACATTAAATCCTAAAATAATAGCATTACTTGCTTCTGCTAAAGCAACATCACTTTCATTAATAGCTCCAACTGAACTATGAACAATGTTTACCTTAACACCTTCAACATCAATTTTTTGTAAACTGGATGCTAAAGCTTCAACTGAACCTTGAACATCAGCTTTAATAATGACGTCGACTTCTTTCTTTTCGCCTTCTTTAATTGAATCAAATAGATTGTCTAATGTTACACTATTATTTTTCTTACGTTCTTCCATTTGAGCTTCTTTGGCTCTTTCTTCACCAGCTGCACGAGCAGTCTTTTCATCATCAAAGACAATGAAACGATCACCAGCTTCTGGAACATCATTTAAACCAGTAACCTCAATTGGAGTAGAAGGAGTAGCTTTATCTAAGTTTTTACCCTTTTCATTCATCATTGTTCTAACACGACCAAAAGTATCACCAACAACAATTGGATCTCCAACATGCATTGTTCCTTGTTGAACTAGTAATGTTGCAACTGGTCCACGTCCACGATCCAAACGTGCTTCAATTACAGAACCAGCAGCATTTTGATCTGGATTAGCTTTTAATTCCATAACGTCTGATTCAAGTAAAATCATATCGATTAATTCGTCAACATTAGTTCCCATCTTAGCTGAAATTTCAACGAAGATAGTGTCACCACCCCAGTCTTCTGGGACTAAGCCATGACCAGTTAATTGTTCAATCACATGATTAGGATTTGCACCTGGCTTATCAATTTTATTAATAGCAACAATAATTGGTGTCTTAGCAGCTTTAGCATGATCAATTGCTTCAATTGTTTGTGGCATAACACCATCATCGGCTGCAACTACTAAGATTGTAATATCAGTAATATCAGCACCACGAGCACGCATAGCAGTAAAAGCAGCATGTCCTGGAGTATCTAAGAAAGTGATAGTTTTGCCATCTTTCTTCAATTGATAAGCACCGATTGCTTGAGTAATTCCTCCTGCTTCACCAGCAGTAATATGTGAATTTCTCAAATAATCTAATAATGTAGTTTTACCATGATCAACATGTCCCATAATAGTAACGACAGGCGCACGATCTTCTTGATGTTCCTTATTATTTTCTTCTTCTTCAAAGAACTTATCAAGATCTGATACATTAACAACTTCTTTTTCTTCTGCTTTAATACCATAATCAGCAGCCAAAAGTTCAATTGTATCTTTATCTAAGGATACGTTTTGATTAACCATAACCCCTAGCATAAATAATTTTTTCACAATTTCAGCTGGTTCTCTATGAAGAGCTTTACCAATTTCTTGTGCATTCATTCCAGCATTGTAAACAAATGTTTCTGGTAATGGACGTTCCTTTCTTTCTGGTGCTTTGTTTTTCTTATTATTTTGTCTAATTCTTTGATTCTTGGTATACATTCCAGCGAATCTATTATGACGATTATGACGCTTATTAAATTTTTTCTTGTTCTTTTTACCTTGCTTAAAATTATTATTAAAGTTTGATTTTTGATTATTATTACTGTGATTATTGTTTACATGATTATTAGCATGATTACTATTACCATGGTTATTATTTACATGGTCATTGCTATGATTATTATTAGATTGTTGATGTTGATTTGAATTGTTATTCATTGAATTATTATTGTGATGTCTTTCTGAAGGCTTTTTAGAATGATTAGTATTTTTACCAAATATATTTCTGATTACTTTTTCATCACTATCGCTTAAAGTAGACATATGGTTTTTTACATCCATACCCTTTGATCTAGCAGTATCTAAAATTTTCTTACTGGCTACTCTCATTTCTTTTGATAGTTCATAAATTCTCTTTTTACCCATACCATCACGTTCCTTTACAATTATTTGTCATTTCATTCAAACGTTTGGCAAATCCGGAATCTGAAATTCCAATAATTGTTCTCTTCATCCCTATTGCGTTACTTAGGTCATTTTTAACGAACATATTATTCACCGGAATACCATAATAGTTTGACTTATCCATAAACTTTTTATAACTTGCCTTACCAGCATCAGATGGAATAAATAGAAATTTTATTTTATTTTTTTTAATTGCATTTAATAAAATATCCTCTCCAGTTGTAACCTTACCTGCACGCTTAGCAAGTCCTATAAAATTTAAAATTTTCTCTTTATTTTCCATTTTTAAATAGTTCTTTTCTAGCTTGTTTATGATCAACATATTCGATTAATTCATCATAAAATGAGTCATCAAGATCAACAGAAAATACTTCATTAAAAGTTTTATTCTGTTTAGCTTTTTTAGCAACATCTACATTGATTGAAACATAAGCACCTCTACCGGATTTCTTACCAGTTTCATCAATTGAAACGTTTCCTTCTTTATCTCTTACAACTCTTATCAATTCTTTTTTTGGAGCCATTTCTCCGGTGACAATGTCTTTTCTCATCGGAATTTTTCTACGTTTCATCGAATTATCACTCCTTAAAATTAAAATTCTTCATCTGAAGAGTCATCATCAATTGTATCAGATGAATCTTTAGATACCTCTGATTCTGACTTAATATCAATTTTGTATCCAGTTAATTTAGCTGCTAAACGAGCATTTTGTCCTTTTTTACCAATAGCCAATGATAATTGATAATCAGGTACAATTACAGTACATGCATTTTCATTTTCTTCATCGAATACGACATCAACAACTTCTGAAGGATTTAAAGAATTGGAAATAAATTCAGCAGGATTATCTGTCCATTGAACAATGTCCATATTTTCTCCACCTAGTTCATTAACAATAGTTTGTACTCGTTGTCCTTTAGGTCCAACTGTAGTACCAACAGGGTCAATATCATCATTAGTAGAACGAACAGCTACTTTAGCACGATCCCCGGCTTCTCTAGCAATTGAAACAATTTCAACAGTTCCATCATAAATCTCAGGAACTTCTTCTTCAAACAATCTCTTCAATAATCCAGGTGCAGTACGGCTAACAAAAATTTGAGGACCCTTAGTAGCATCTTCAACCTTATTAACATAAACTTTAATACGGTCTTGAGGACGATATTCTTCATTTTGCATTTGATCATTACGAGGCATAACTGCTTCCACTTGACCTAAATCGATATATACAAAACGATTATCTTCTCTTTCAACTTCACCAGTCATTAGTTCATCTTGGTATTTACTATATTTATTATAAACAATAGTTCTTTCTGCTTCACGAACTCTTTGCATAATAACTTGCTTAGCAGTTTGAGCAGCAATTCTACCAAAGTTTTTAGGAGTAACTTCAAATCTAATATCGTCACCTAATTCGTAACCACGATTAAGTTGTAGAGCATCAGATAAGCTGCATTCCAAACGATTATCCACAACATCTTCAACCACTTGTTTTACGGCGTAAACATGAACCTTACCTTTTTTATCATCAAATGAAACTTCAACGTTTTGTGCTTGATTGTAGTTACGTTTGTAAGCAGAAGTTAAAGCCGCTTCCAAAGCATCAATAATCGTTTCTTTTGCAATTCCTTTATCGTTTTCTAAAGCGTCTAAAGCGCCTAAGAGTTCTTTACTCATGTTAATTTTCTCCCTTAATTAAAATTTAATTGCTAATCTAGCTTTAGCAATAGATTTTTTAGGAATCGATAAATCTTTAAATCGACCCTTCATATTAATGTTAATAACTAAATCATCGTCGTTATATTCTTTTAAAGTACCTTCATAAATCTTATTTCCATCAATTGGTGCATAAAGAGAAACATGAATATATTCACCAATTGCATTTTCAAAATCAGAAGGTTTCTTTAGAGGTCTTTCTGCTCCTGGAGAGGAAACTTCAAGAAAATATGCTTGTGGGATTGGATCTGGTTCAATGGAATCTAGTTTTTCACTTAGTTCATCAGATACAAGTGCACAATCTTCAATATTAATTCCATTTTTCTTATCAATATATACTCTTAAATACCAACTTTTACTTTCTTTAACGAATTCAATGTCATATAAATAAAAGTCATGCTCAGCAAGAATTGGATTTACTAAATTCTCAACTGTCTCTGTAATTTCACTCAATGAAACGCCTCCTAAAAAAACCAATAAAAAGAGCGAGCATTTCTGCTCACTCCCTTCCATGGATACTAATCAAATTTCATAATACCACACATACATATATAATTCAATTTTAACTACATCATGTCAAATAAACTTAATTGGTTTTCATCAGGTAAATCATCAATAACATGGTTATCAGTCATAAATTCGATTATCTTTTTAGAAACTTTTCCTCGCTTAGATAAATCTTCTTTAGAAATAAATGGTTTATCAGCCCTAGCAGCAACAATTTGTTTTGCAACATTTAATCCCAGACTAGGAATAGCTCTAAATGGTGCAATTAATTTTTTACCATCTATTAACCATTTTTCAGCATCAGACTTTTCTAAGTTAACCATTTCAAAATCAAAACCACGTTCTACCATTTCATTGGATAATTCCAAAACTGTTAGTAAATTTTTGTCTTTGGATGATGCATCATTACCCTGATCATTAATTTCCTTCATTTTATTTTTTATTGCTTCTTTCCCATTGCACATAGATACTAAATCAAAGTCATCAGCACGAACTGAGAAATATGCACAATAATATACTAAAGGAAAATAAACTTTAAAGTATGCAACACGTAAAGCCATTAGGACATAAGCAGCGGCATGCGCACGTGGGAACATATACTTAATTTTCAAGCAAGAATCAATATACCACTGTGGAATATTGGCTTCATGCATTTGTTTTTGCCATTCATCTGGAATTCCTCGACCATGACGAACAGATTCCATGATTTGGAAGGATGTTTCTGAATCCAATCCCCAATTAATTAAATCAGTCATAATGTTATCACGACACCCAATAACATTGGCAATAGTAGCTTTACCATCCCTAATTAGTTCATCAGCATTCCCTAACCACACATCAGTTCCATGTGATAATCCTGAAATTTGTAATAACTGTGAATAATTATTAGGTTTAGTTTGTTCTAACATTCCTCTAACAAATTTGGTCCCAAATTCTGGAACACCAAGAGTCCCAGTTTTAGATTGTATCTGTTCAGGAGTAACTCCGATTGTATCAGTACCAGAAAATAGTCCCATAACTCCAGGATCATCCATTGGTATAGATTGAGGATCAACTCCTGATAAATCTTGGAGTGTTCTAATCATAGTTGGATCATCATGTCCCAAAACATCCATCTTTAAAATGTTGTCATGAATTGAGTGGAAATCAAAGTGAGTAGTTTCCCATGCTGCATTTTGATCATCAGCAGGATATTGAATTGGAGTGAAATCAAAAATATCCATGTCATCTGGAACAATAATAATACCAGCTGGATGTTGTCCAGTAGTTCGCTTAACACCAGTATCACCTTTAGCTAAACGATCAATTTCAGCACCTCTAATTACCTGTTCTGTATCACGCTCATATGCTTTAACGAATCCATAAGCAGTTTTATCAGCAACTGTCCCAATCGTTCCAGCACGATAAACATTCTTTTCACCGAAAAGCACTTTTAAATAATTATGAGCAATTGGTTGATAATCTCCAGAGAAATTTAAATCAATATCAGGAACCTTATTTCCTTTGAACCCTAGGAACGTTTCAAAAGGAATATTATGTCCATCCCCAACCATTAAAGTTCCACAATTAGGACATTTTTTATGTGGCAAATCATAACCAGAACCATATTCACCTTTAGTAAAGAAATGAGAATATTTGCATTTAGGACAACGATAATGTGGTGGTAAAGGATTAACTTCAGTTATTCCTGCCATGGTAGCAACTAAACTAGATCCTACAGAACCACGAGAACCTACTAAGTAACCATCCTTATTACTTTTAGATACTAATCGTTTAGCAATTAGATAAATAACGGAAAATCCATTTCCAATGATACTTTTTAATTCTCGATCCAAACGCTTTTGAATTATTTCAGGTAACGGATTGCCATACAATTCGTGAGCTTTGTCCATTGTACTATTCTTAATTTCATCTTCAGCACCATTCATGTGTGGTGTATACAATTTATCAAGAACTGGATGAATATCATAATCAATCATCTCAGCAATTTTGTTGGAGTTGTCAACTACAATCTTATTATCTAAATCTTCGCCTAAGAAATTAAAATTATCTAACATTTCGTTAGTTGTAAGGAAGTGTACATCTGGTAATTCTTGACGATTTAATGGATTAGCTCCACCTTGAGAATTAATTAATATTTTTCGATAAATATAATCATGTGGATCTAAATAATGAACATCACCAGTAGCAACAACTGGCTTTTCTAGTTCTTGACCAGTTTCAACCATATTAGAAATAATTTCTTCTAGATGATTTTCATCATGAATTAATTGTGAATCAATTAATGGTTGATAAGCTGCTTTTGGCTGTACCTCTAAATAATCATAAAATTTCGCCTTTTCAGTAGCTTCTTGTTTACCTTTTTGCATCATTGAAGTAAATACTTCACCACTAGAACAAGCTGAACCAACCAAAATTCCTTCTCTGTATTTTTCTAACACACTTCTAGGAATTCTAGGTACTCGATAAAAATATTTAACATTAGATAAAGAAATTAGCTTAAACATATTTTTTAGTCCAGCTTGAGTTTTAGCTAGTAAAATTGCATGAAATGGGCGAGCATGCTTATATGCATCATGTTCACTCATATGAGCATTAAACTCATTTACTTTTGTGATGCCATATTTATCTTCAGCCTCTTTAACAAAAATATAATTTAAATGGCCTGTACTTTCAGCATCATAGACCGCTCTATGATGGTGTTCAAGAGAGACATCAAACTTCTTAGCTAAAGTGTTTAAGCGATAACTTTTAAAATTAGGATATAAAAAACGTGCTAAAGGTAACGTATCAATAATAGGATTTTGAATTTTTTCCATACCATATCGAGCGTAGCCAACATTCATAAAACCAACATCAAATGTAACATTATGACCAACAACAATTGCGTCACCACAAAAATCTCTAAATAGTTTGAAAACTTCTTCTTCGGATTTAGATCCCTGGACCATTTCATCAGTAATAGAAGTTAACTGTGTTGTAAAGTCAGATAAATGAAATCCGGGATCAATAAATTCTTCAAATTGATCAATTACATTATCGTGTTGCATTTTAACAGCTGAAACTTCAATTACATTATCATAAATAGCAGATAACCCTGTCGTTTCAATATCAAATACTACATATGTTGCATCATATAATTCTCGATCATCAGCATTAAAAGTAATTGGAACTCCATCGTCTACAACGTTAGCCTCAACCCCATAAATCATTTTCATATCATTCTTTTTGGCAGCTGTATATGCAAAAGGAAAGCCCTGAACAGCAGCATGATCTGTGATTGCTATTGCTGATTGTCCCCATTTTTTAGCTCTTGAAACAAAATCACCAATACTATTAGTTGCATCCATTTGACTCATTTGAGTGTGTAGATGCAGTTCAACACGTTTCTTTTCAGCAGTATCTTTTCGTTCCTCATGCTTCAAAGGATTAATATCATAAGCATTTAGGGTCAATTCATGAGTATAATTATCCTCTTGTACTCCACCACGTGCTTTAATCCAATCGCCTTCTTGAATAGCAGCAAATTGATTTTCGTCATCTTCATTATTCGAGAATTTTTTAATTTCAATAGAAGAAGAATAATCTGTAACTTTTAAAATCATTAACTGACGACCAGAACGTAAAGATCTAATTTCCTTATCAAAGATATGCCCATTAATAATTACTAATCTTTCTTCTTGAACAATATCACTCATTTTAGTAATTTCAGCATCATCTTTAATTGGTCTGCCAATCATTACTTTACCTTTAGGCACAGCTTTATTACTATTTTTTTGTCTTTTAGCAGTTGATTCTTTAATTGCTTTCACTGCTTTTTGTGCTAATTGGGCATCACGTTTTTCTTTTTGGATTTGAAAGTCTTTTATTTTTTCTTGTGAAGCACTTTCATCAACATAAACGTGAATATTAAATTTAGGAAAACCAAGTCTTTGATAAGTTTCTTCAATTGGTGCCAAAGCTTTGCTAACCAAAAAGTTTTTTACAATTTCATTTTCAGCAACATATTCAACTCTTTGATTATTTAATTTTAAATCATTATGTTTCAGTAATTCTTGTTTTAAAGACTCTGAAATATTAGTATTCTTAACTACCCAATTCCAATATTTTCCTAAAATATTATTATCAAATTCATTATTTTGTGTCGATATGTTTACAGAAGAATGAGCAATCTCATCAAAGGTTGCATGAAATCGATTATAAAAATCAACAAAAGCTTCATAGGGTAAAATATGGGGTAAATTTAAGAAAAATTCCCAAATTTTTGATTTTTTATGAATTTCAATTTGCTCAATTCGACCATTTTTAAAATAAGACTCATCCCCATTTAATTGGAGTTGATTTATTAACTTTAAAAATAGTTTTTCTTTATCTAACAAAGATTAAACCTCCAATATTATAAAAGATGAAAAAAGACCAGTTATATATTTTAAACTGATCTTTAATCTAACTATTTCAAATCTTTAAACAGAATTTGAACAGTATTAACAACTTCTTCTTTTTTAACTTCGATAGTTTCACCAGTTTTTCTGATTTTAATTTCAACTATTCCATCAGTAGCTTTTTTACCTACAGTAATTCTTATAGGAATACCAATTAAATCAGAGTCAGCAAATTTAACACCTGCTCGTTCTTTTCTATCATCGGTTAATACTTCATATCCATTATCCAATAATCCTTTTTCGATTTCATTGGATACTTTAACTTGATCATCTTTTTTAACATTAACAGGAATCAAGTGAATATCAAATGGAGCAATATTTTTAGGCCAAATTAATCCATTATCATCAGATTGTTGTTCAGCAACTGCTGTTAATAGTCTACTAATACCGATTCCATATGATCCCATAACAACTGGCTTTTGACGACCATTTTCATCTAATACATTAGCACCTAAAGCCTTTGAATATCTAGTTCCTAATTTAAAAATATGGGCAATTTCAATTCCACGAGTAAATTTTAATACTCCAGAACCATCAGGAGAGATTTCTCCTTCTTTAACGGTTCTTAAGTCGTTATAAGAAACATTTTCAAAATCTCTGTTTGGATTTACGTTAGCAAAATAATTGCCATCTTCATTAGAGCCAACATAAGCATTATGCATATTTTTAATATTATTATCAGCTAAAACAATAATATCGTCTTTTAGATTAAATGGACCAACATAATTAATGTTAGTACCCATATATTCTTTAATTTGTTCTTCACTAGCCAATGACAATTGAGAACCATCAAAATAATTTTTAACTTTAACATCATTAATTTCATCATTACCGCGAACCATCACTAGTACTGGTTTTGAATCAATCATAAATAAAACACTCTTAATAACATTTTCTTTATCAGTATCAAACAATTGAGCAACATCTGAAATATTCTTAATGTTTGGAGTAGAGACTTTGGTGATATCTTTTGCTTCAGGATGACTTTGACCTGGTTCTAACATACTTTTAGCCATTTCTAAGTTAGCAGCATAATCACTATCATCTGAATAAACAATTGTATCTTCACCAACAGCAGCAGGAGCAGAAAATTCAATAGAATCTGATCCCCCCATAGCTCCACCATCACCAATAATAGTTCTATAACTTAAACCTATTTGATTAAAAATTGAACGATAGGCATTTTCCATATTATTATATATTTTATCTAAGTCTGTATCGTTAATAGAAAATGAATATCCATCTTCCATAATAAATTCACGGCCACGTAATAATCCATAACGAGGACGATTTTCATCACGATATTTAGGTTGAATTTGATATAAAATTAGAGGTAATTTTTTATACGATTTTATAGAATCTCTAATTAAACTTGTAAATGTTTCCTCATGAGTTGGTCCTAAAATAAAATCTGTATCATGTCGATTCTTTAACTTAAACAACTCAGGACCATATGTTTCTAAACGTCCTGATTCTTCCCATAATTTTGCTGGTAAAACTGCAGGCATTAATGTTTCGTTTGCATCAATACCATTCATTTCTTTTCTAACTATATTTTCAATTTTAGAAATAACACGATATGCCAATGGTAAGTAAGCATACATTCCTGCTGAAACTTGTTTAATATATCCAGCTCTTAGCATTAATTTATGGCTTAATGCTTCAGCCCCTTTTGGAGCTTCTTTTAAGGTAGGGATTAACATTTTAGACTGTTTCATAAAAATCTCCTTTAGTTTTACTTAATTAATGTAAAAAGTATCTTTGTATATCATTTAGAGTAACCAAAATCATAAGAATAACAATAAAGGCAAAGCCAACCAAAGTAACAATCGTTTCGACTTTTTCTGATGCTGGCTTTCTTCTAATTGCTTCAATAATGTTCAATAATATTTTACCACCATCTAAAGCAGGAATCGGAATAAAGTTAATAATGGCTAAATTAATTGATAGGAAAGCTATAAAATAAACTATTCCATCAATACCCAATTTAGCAGCTTGCGAAGTGTTAGCAAAAATAGCAACAGGTCCGCCCAAATCATTTAAACTGAAATGTCCAGAAAACATAGATATTAACTTAGTAACTAATAATTTAGTAAAATTCCATGTTTGATTAAATCCGGACAATGCTTTAGCAATAAATGAGTGATTTAAAGTTTGGGTTACCCCAATAACTCCATATTTAGTAGAACCACTTTTAGCAGATTGTGTTTTTAAAGAAATATTTTTTTCAGCATCATTATTAGCAATTTTTAAATTAACTTTTTGATTAGGTTTAGATTGAATAGCAACCGTCAAATCTTTCCAAGTATTCGTTTTTTGTCCATCAATACTTAATATCTTATCTCCATTTTTAATACCAGCATCTCTAGCAACAGAATTATTTGGTGTAACATTAACAGTATTAGTATTTGAAGGGGCACCACCCTGTAAGAAAGATAAAATAGAAAAAGCAATAACTGCTAAAAGAATATTATTAAAAATACCTGCAAAGTTAGTAATTAATTTTTTCCACACTGGAGCATTTTGAAATTGAACATCATTAGGAGCTATTTGAACAGCTGTTCCATCATGCTCAATTATGACAGCATCATGACTAACTGTATATCTTTTTTTAGATTCTTCATTTCCGTTTTCAAAGCCTTCAATGAAAAGATTCTTTTCTAAATCACAGTTTGTTACTTCAAGGGGTAGTCCTTGATATAAAGTTTGTTTTTTACTAGTGTTAATTGAATTTACAACTTGATTATCATCAAATTGTAAACTAACAGGCGTTCCTGGTTCTAATTCTTGTGATTCATTATCAGCAGATCCAGCCATACGGACATATCCACCCAATGGTAACAATCTAACAGTATAGGTCGTTGAATTGTGCCGATAATAAAATAATTTTGGTCCCATTCCAATAGAAAATTCGCGAACCATAATACCAGATTTTTTGGCTACTATGAAATGTCCAAATTCATGAACAAATACAAGAATTCCAAAAACTATTATGAAAGCTATGATAGTTATAATCAAAAAAATCGCTCCTTTAAATAATTAGCTAAATAATACCAAACAAATGTAGTATTGGTAATACAAAAAGCAAGCTATCAAAACGGTCTAGAATCCCACCATGTCCAGGTAAAATTTTACCGGAATCTTTGACTCTATAAAAACGTTTTAATGATGATTCTACTAAATCACCTAATTGTCCAACAATAGAAAGCAATAATGTTATAAGAATTGCTGATAAAATAGAAACATTCCCAATGTTATAAATTAGCATCCAAACAGTTCCTATTACAGTAGCTATTAAAGAACCACAAATGGATCCTTCCCATGTTTTATTAGGACTAACATGCGGAGCTAATTTATGTTTGCCTAATTTCTTACCAAATATGTAGGCTCCACTATCAGTTAGCCAAACAATAAATAGCGCATAAAATAGAGTAGCTATACTATCAGATCTTGCTGAAACAAAATAATGAAATCCAACACCTACATATAGCATGCTCAAAGTCATTACTCCTGTATCATCAAACGAGAATCTATTTTTAGTAAACACGTTTCTAAGTAATAACAACATAACTACTAAATAAAATAAAAACTGTGATGATAAGAAGCTTGGTAAATGTGCATACCATTGATCAGGTGCTATAACTATTGATACACCTAAAAATGATAGCATTGCTTCAGGAGAAACAACCAATTTCTTTTTCATAACTAAAATTTCAGATACAGCGACTATTCCTAATAATAAGGCCGCAATATCTATAAATATTCCACCAATTAAAACAATTGGAATAAAAATTATTAATGCGATAATCGCAGTTAAAACTCTTTGTTTCATTTTTAATTCCTCTATTTATTTATTTTTTAGACCACCAAATCGACGATGACGATTTTGATATTCATGAATACATTCTTTTAAATTAGAATCCTTATAATCAGGCCATTTAGTTTTATCAAAAACAAATTCACTATAGGCCACTTGCCATAGAAGAAAATTTGATAAACGTTCTTCCCCACTAGTTCTAATTAATAGATCCGGATTAGATAGATCCCTCAAATTAGATGTCATTAAAGATTCTTCAACAACATTATCATTAATATCATCAACATTTAAGTTACCATTTTTAACACGACTAGATATTTTTTTAATTGCTGAAACAATTTCGTCATGGCTACCATAATTCAAAGCAAAATTTAGAATCATTCCATTACAATCTTTAGTATCATAGATGGCCTTTTGAACCGCATTTTTTGTACTATTAGGTAATTTGTCAATTTCTCCCATAACGTTTACTTTAACATTATTTTCTATCAACTCTGGAACAAACTTATTAAAGAAACGTTCCGGTAATCCTAATAAATACTTAACCTCTTTTTCAGGTCGATGCCAATTTTCAGTAGAAAAGGCATATAGAGTTAATACCTTGACTCCAAGATTACTGGCTGATTTAGTTATCGTTCTAACAACTTCCATACCTTGTTTATGGCCAGCAATTCTAGGCAAATGCCTTTGCTTAGCCCATCTGCCATTTCCATCCATAATAATAGCAATGTGAGCAGGAATGTTATTAGGATCTAGTTGATGGTCTTCTAATGAATTATTTTTATTAAACATATTATCACCTATAAATTAACTATAAACAAATAAAGGATGAGTGGTATCCTCATCCTAAATTGCCAATTAAATTTTATTGAATTAGTCTCCATTCTCCACGTTTAGTATCAACTAATGTTTGGAAATATTTCAATAATTGGTTTGCATCTGCTGCGCTTTGTTCACCAAGCATGTTTAAACCTTTACCTGTAGGAATTGGATCAGTTAAATCAGTGATTTCATTCTTATCTTCTATAGTAGCTTGGGTAAAGGCAACAATCCAATCATCTTCAATTAATTTAGAAATAACAAAGAATAAATTAAAATCGTCAGTAACATAAGCAGGCATTACATATACATTATCTTGAATTTCTTGTAATTTGTTACCGTTGTATTCTAAAGCTTGGATATTTGAATTATCCATATCTTTGTTTAATTTAAAAATCATTTTTTCAAATTCTTTTGTACCTGGGGTTAATTCTTGTTCTGACATAAATATCTCCCTTATCCGTTCATTACTTCGTTTTCTTTATCAGAAACGATTTGATCAACATGTTTAATTTCCTTATCAGTTAATTGTTGAACTTGATCTTCTAAACGATGTGCTTCATCATCGTTAAAGTCATCACTCTTATTACCTTTTTTAACTGCGTCCATTGCTTCACGTCTAACATTTCTAATAGCAACTTTATTACTTTCACCAGTTGCTTTAACTTTTTTAGATACTTCAGCACGACGTTCTTCAGTTAATTGTGGAATAACCATTCTAATTTTATCACCATCATTAGCTGGATTAATTCCTAAATCAGCTTCTAAAATACCTTTTTCAATATTATTTAAGGCTGATTTATCATAAGGACTAACCATAATAACTCTAGCTTCAGGAACAGTAATTGCAGCAATTTGGTTTAATGGAGTGGTAGCCCCATAATAATCAACTGTAACACCTGACAATAAACTAGGGTTGGCGCGACCAGCACGAATTCCACCTAAATCATGTTTTAATGCTTCGGTAGTCTTTTGCATTTTACTTTTTGCATTATCTAAAACTTCTTTTGAAGTAACCATTATTTATTTCCCCCTAACAGTTGTTCCAATTTTTTCACCTTGAACAACCTTTTTAATGTTCCCATTTTCATTTAAATTAAATACTACTAACGGAATATTATTATCCATTGATAATGAACTTGCAGTAGTATCCATAACATTTAAGTTTTTATTAATGATATCCATTTGAGTTAATTCATCATACTTAACTGCATTGGGATCTTCATTAGGATCAGCTGAATAAATTCCATCTACACCATTTTTAGCCATCAAAATAGCATCAGCATGAACTTCAGCAGCTCTTAAAGCAGCTGTAGTATCAGTTGAAAAGTATGGATTACCAGTACCACCAGCAAAAATAACTACTCGATTTTTTTGCAAATGACGAACAGCCTTTCTTCTGATATATGGTTCAGCAATTTGTCTCATTTCAATTGAAGTTTGTACTCTGGTGGGAACATCAATTGATTCTAAATTATCTTGTAATGAAAGTCCATTCATTATGGTTGCAAGCATTCCAACATAATCAGCTTGAGTTCTTTCCATACCCATTTTTGCACCAGCAACACCACGCCACATGTTACCACCACCGACAACAATAGCAACCTGGATGCCTAATTTATATACTTCTTTTATTTCTTCAGCAATTTTTTTAATAACTGGAGGATTAATTCCAAATCCCTTATCCCCAGCTAAGGCTTCACCACTTAGTTTCAAGACGATACGTTTGTATTTTACGTCTGACATTGAACTTCCTCCATTAAAATAATTCATTAATATAATTTTAGCATAACATAAATAACAAAAACAGATTAATAAACTAAAATTAAATAAATTATAAAAAAAGGAGTGCCAAAATATAGCACCCCCTCCTTATCTTAATAATTAAATTATTTAATTTGACTATTTACTTCATCAGCAAAACTTTGTTCTTCTTTTTCGATACCTTCTCCAACTTCGTAACGAGCAAAGGCTTCAAGTTCTCCACCATTATCTTTAACAAATTGAGCAACAGTTTTATCTGAATCCATAACGAATTCTTGGTCAGCTAAACTAATTTCTGATAAGAATTTGTTTAAACGACCTTCAACCATTTTTTCAACAATTTTTTCAGGCTTACCTTCATCTAAGGCTTCCTTCTTCAATTCTTCACGTTCTTTATCTAAACGATCAGCAGGAACTGAATTTCTGTCTAAATATTCAGGGTTAGTAGCAGCAATATGCATAGCAACATGCTTAGCAACTTCTTCATCAGCACCCTTAATTTGTACTAAAGCACCAATTAAACCACCATTATGCAAGTAAGCACCAAAGTTGGCATCGTCATCCTTATTAAAGATTTCAAAACGACGTAAAGTAATCTTTTCACCGGTGATTTGAGTTGTATTAATAATCTTATCATTGATAGTTTCACCATCAACATCTAACTTAAGTGCAGCTTCAACGTCAGCTGGTTGTTCTTCAACAATCTTAGCTGCAACCATATCAATTAAGTCTTTGAAATCATCATTACCTGAAACAAAATCTGTTTCAGCGTTGATTTCAACAATAGCAGCTGCATTACCATTAGTAACAACACGTGTTAAACCTGCATTAGCAACACGGTCACTCTTCTTTTCAGCTTTTGCGATACCTTTTTCACGTAAAAATTCTAAAGCAGCTTTTTCATCACCATCAGAAGCAACTAAAGCTTTTTTAGCATCCATCATACCTACACTAGTTTTGTCACGTAAGTTTTTTACTTGAGCAGCAGTAATTTTTGCCATTTAAATGGCCTCCTTAAAATATTTAATTCTATTTTATAAAAAAAGGCTGACTCTGCATTAGGCCTTTCGGTCCAAACACATGAGTCAGCCTAAGTGCACAAATGTAAATAATTATTTAATTAATTATTTATTTTCACTTTCATCTTTTGAATCATTGCCATCTTTGAAAGTGTTTTCGTCAACTTCTTCTTCACCTTGGTTACCTTCAACAATAGCATCAGCCATCTTAGAAGTAATTAAGCGAACAGCACGAATAGCATCATCATTTGATGGGATAATTACATCGATATCGTCTGGGTTAGTGTTAGTATCAACCATAGCAACGATAGGAATATTTAATTTGTGAGCTTCGTTAACAGCAAGTTGTTCTTTACGAGGATCAACAATAAACATAACATCAGGAATCTTAGGCATATCTTCGATACCACCTAAGAATTTTTCTAACTTGTCAGTTTGTTTCTTTAATAAAGAAACTTCTTTCTTAGGTAATCTTTCAAAAGTACCGTCTTCAGCCATTTTCTTAAGATCTTTTAAGTACTTAATACGACTTTGAATAGTATCCCAGTTAGTTAAAGTTCCACCTAACCAACGGTGGTTAACATAAAATTGACCAGCACGAGTTGCTTCTTCTTGAATTGAATCTTGTGCTTGTTTTTTAGTACCAACAAATAAGAATACAGCATTCTTTGATGCTTCATCCTTAACAAATTTGTAAGCATTATCAATCATTTTTACAGTTTTTTGTAAATCAATGATGTAAATACCATTACGTTGAGTAAAGATGTACTTCTTCATCTTAGGATTCCAACGACGAGTTTGGTGTCCAAAGTGAACACCTGCTTCTAACAATTGTTTCATAGAAATAACAGCCATTATAATAGCCCTCCAAATAGTTTTTTCCTCCTCAATGATCAACTAATATGGTGACTTATTAAAAAGCACTAGCCAAATTATCACATTGAGTGTGAATTAGTAATTAAATTACCATATACAATGATAAATCATTAACAATAATTAATCAATATTAAAATTAAATAATTATCTAAAAAGCTTTCCATTCACACCATTATTCAATAAATATTTTATTTTTTGATTTCTAGGTTGATGCTTAAATGCATATTCAGCTTTTAAAGCATCCCCTTTATTTTCAAAAGACTCATAATATATCATCTTTACTGGTAAATGAGATCTAGTATATTTTGCTCCCTTACCTGATTGATGTTTTAATAAACGTTGCTGTAAGTTATTAGTAAATCCACCATAAAGAGAATTATCACCACACAATAGTACATACATATAATATTTATTCACCATATAGTAGTTTCCTTACATAATCACTATATTCATTACTATTGTCTTTATATGTAATTATTGGTGGTAAAATTTTCATCCCATATTTTTTGCCTTTGTTAATTCCTTCAATTAGAACCATATTAGAATCTTTATTTTTTCGTGGATATATAAATTGTAATTTCTTTGGTGCTATATCATGCTTTAACATAGTATCCATAATTTCTAGCAAGCGATCTGGACGATAAACCAAATAAATTTTCGCATTAGTTTTTAGCATCTCACTACTTGCCGACATTATCGATTCTAAATTGGTAGTTATTTCATGCCTAGCAATTGCTAAATATTTATTAGGATTCTTCTTACTTGTAGGCAAATCAGGAAAATATGGTGGATTACAAGTTATAACATCGATAGAATCTTTAGCGAGATAGTTATTAAATTTTGATAAATCAGAGTTAATTACCCTTATCTTGTCTTCTAAATGATTTAATAAAACACTTCTTTTAGCCATATCGGCCAATTTATTTTGAAGTTCAATTTCAAATATTTCCCCATTAGTTTTATGTGACATAAATAGTCCCACTGCACCATTTCCAGCACACAGATCCACTGTTTTAGATTTATTTTTATTAGGTAGTTTAGCAAAGTTAGCCAGAAGCACTGCATCCAGAGAAAATGAGAAAACTTCAGGATTTTGAATAATTTTAATGTCGTTACTATATAATTGATCTATTCTTTCATTTTCGTGTAATAATTTGTTCAATTTAATTTCCACCTTAATTTTAGGTTGCATATAGTAATAGTAATAGAATATTATTATTTTATAAAGTATTGAGAGGAGAAACAGTATGTATTCTTTTTTAAGAGTATTAGCTAGAGTCATTTTATATACGATAAATGGTAAACCAAAATTTAAAAATAAAGATAGAATTCCTAAAGGAAATTATGTTTTAGTTGCCCCACATAGGACTTGGTTTGATCCATTATATTATGCATTAGCTGCTAGCCCTAAAGAATTCGCATTTATGGCAAAAAAAGAACTATTCAAAAATCCAATTTTAAGATATATTTTAGTCCATGCAAATGTTTTAAGTGTCGATAGAGAAAATCCTGGTCCATCAGTTATAAAGGAACCCGTTAGAATTTTGCAAAAGTCGGATAAATCATTAATTATCTTTCCATCTGGAACTAGACATTCACAAAGTTTAAAGGGTGGCGCAACTTTAATTTCAAAATTATCTAAGATACCTTTGCTACCAGCAACCTATCAGGGACCGCTAACATTTAAATCCTTGTTTTCTAGAAAACAATCTACTATTAATTTTGGTGAACCAATATATATTGATAAAAAACTAAAATTAAATGAAGATGGGCAAAGTAAGATTGAACAACAAATGCAAGATGCTTTCGACAAATTAGATGACGAAATAGATCCTAATTTTAAATATGTAGATCCAGCTAAAAAAGAAAAATAAAAAGGATTAAAATCTAATTGATTTTAATCCTTTTTATTTTATTTAGCATGAGCTTTCATACTATTCATCATTTGATTTAACTTTTTGGTAGATGGTTTTTGTCCCATTTGTAACATCATTGCTCTTAATTGATCTTTATTAATTGGTGGATTATCTTTAAGATATTTTTCCATATACTTACGAGCCATAAAGAAACCACCGATTAATCCTAGGATTAATGCTACTAAAACAACTACAATCCATAGAAATGTATTCACAGATATCCCTCCTAGCTTCATATACGAACATATATTTTATTTTACACAAAGTATAAATAAATTTCAAAATTATTTTTAGTGTATTAGTCGTCACGTAGGCCTTTTTTACGTTGAATATTTTTAACCTTATCAGAGGTTATTTCTTTTCCCTTTTTATTATAAACCTGAACCATCTCAATCTGGCTTCTCATATTTTCTTTAAAGCGCTTTAGATATTTTTTGTGCAAATCTTTTCTTTCAGCACTTTCAGCTTCAGTCAAGCCTTGTTCTTTTTTCTTTTTTGATAATTCATTAATTCTTGGAATAAGTTCTTTTAACACTTTGTCTTCTGCCATTTTAAAGTCTCCTTTTTATAAAATTGCGAACGTTTGTTTACATTTCCTTATTATGCTAATATTAAAGCTAAATAAAATCAAGAATTGGGGCGTCGTATATGACCTTACCAAAGGATAAAGTATCTTCTAAACAAATAAATATATTAAAATTAATTTGGAACTCAATCAATAATCAAGGTTATCCACCAACAGTAAGAGAAATTGCTAAAGAAATGTGTTTAGCATCTACATCAACTGTGCATGGATATTTAAGTCGTCTCTCACAAAAAGGTCTTTTAATCAAAAACAATGCTAAACCAAGAGCAATTGAAATTACCGAAGATGGATTGAAACAGTTAGGGGTTAACTCCCATTCCAATCAAATACCAATATTAGGAAATGTTGCTGCTGGTGAACCCATTCTTGCAGTAGAAAATTCAAATGAATATTTTTCTTTACCTGACCAATATAATAATGACAGCGATATATTTATGCTGAATATAAAAGGCGAAAGTATGGTTAATATTGGAATATTTAATAATGATAAAGTTATTGTTAAGAAGCAGTCAATTGCTGAAAATGGTGACATTGTAATTGCAATGAACGATAAAAGCGAAGCAACATGTAAGAGATTTTTCAAAGAAAGTGATCATTATAGATTACAACCAGAAAATGAATATATGAGTCCAATTATATTAGATAACGTTAAAATATTAGGTAAAGTAATTGGATTGTATAGAGATAATATTAGTTAAAATACTTTCCCCTCATAATAAGATTCTGGTAAATTATTAAAATCATAGTTTTTAACTTCTTCAAACTTAGTTAAATAAGCGATCGAACTATTACTTAACATTAAATTAACATTATTATCTTTTTCGTGAAAAATAATAATTGGTTTATTTATAGCTTTAGCATACCCAATTTCAAAAGCTGTACCACTATCTACATTATCTTCAACATAGTCGATAATTGCGATAATGGCATCAGCTTTTTTTATTTCATCAGTATCTAATTTAAATACCTTTTTAGACCATTTCTTAGTGCCAACTTCACAATCTTTAACTTCTGATTTTCTTGGACTAAATACACTATTTACGGTATTATTTTTCGCTAAAGCAGTCTCTATTCTAGAAATTCTGTCGATTTGTTCATCATCAAAAAACGGACTAGCTAAATATAAATTCATATTAAATTCCCCTATTTATGGTCATAAATTCTTTGATTATCTTTTAGTGCTTTTAAGAAAAATTCAGCATCATCAGATTGCCAATTTAAGTTCCTATTAACATTTTTAATAGGAATCCAGTTATTAAACATTTTTTCATATTCATCAATTGTTAATTTTTCTCTATTGTTAAGCATCGAGTTAATATCTTCTACTGAATCATTATTCTTGAAATTTTGTTCTAATTTCATTGAGAAAAATTCACCTTGAGCTCCAGAACCATAACTAAATAAACCAATTCTATCTCCGCTTTGTAAATCATTTGAATTATTAATTAATGATAAGAAACTTAAATATAATGATCCTGTATATAAATTACCAATATTTTCACTATATATCTTGCTAAAATTAAATTCATTCTTTAATTCTTCTTGTTTTGATTCAGAAGCTTCAGGCAAAACTGCTCTTAATCCTTTAATCCCCATTTTTACATATGGTAGATGGAAAGTTAGTGCTTTATAGTCATCAACCGAAAGTTGATTCATTTGGTTATACTTATCCCAAGTATCTTTAAAGAAATCAACATAAACATTATTAGAATAATGGCCATCTACCACCGCTTCTGTACGATATAATGGTCGCCAAAAGTCCATAATATCATCTGAATGAAACGCACTTTCACCATCAAAAGAAGCAATGGAAGGACTAGATGAAACTACCATAGCAATAGCTCCACCACCTTGTGTTACTTCACCAGGAGTATTAAGACCATATCTAGCCACATCAGCACCAATCACTAAAGCCTTTTTATTAGGATGATTGGTTACGTACTCTTTAGCCATTTGTAACCCTGCTGTGGCACCATAACATGCTTGTTTGATTTCAAAAGCACGAGCAGATGCATTCAACTTTAATAAGTTTTGTAAATATATAGCTGCTGATTTTGAATTATCAACACCAGTTTCTGTCCCAAAAATGATTAAGTCGATACTTTTCTTATCATCATCATTAATAATTTTTTTACTAGCATTTGCAGCCATTGTTACAACATCTTGAGTATTAGGAATTACAGCTTGTTTTTTTTGACCAATTCCAATTAAATATTTATTTGGATCTTCATTTCTAGCATTTGCTAAATCCACCATATCAATGTATTTATTAGGTGAATAAAAACCAATTTTATCAATTCCAACCTTCAATTTACTCACTCAACTTTCATAAAAGAATAATATTATTTTACTATCAATCACTTTAATAACAAAATATATAGAATAAAAAGCACACATAAGTGTGCTTTTTATTATTTTTCTAGATGAATTTTATATTGGTCTGAATTATTCATAGAATTAATAATTTGACCTTCTGATAATTGACCTGTATATACAAAGTTTTCATGTTTTTGACCAGTTGAAATAAATGTCCATTGAACCACTTGTTGTCCCATGCCAACAGGAATTCTAACTCCTGATAATTGACCTGTACTATTATCAGATAATTTAATTTCTTGGTTACCCAAATTGGTATTTACGTTTAATTTTAACATTATAAACTCCTTAAAAATTATGTAATACAATATAAATATAATATAAATATAACATAATTTATCTAATTAATTAATTTACTTTAATAATTACGTGCTTTTTTAAGAAAATATTTAACAAAATATTCAGTATTTTTATAGGTACTATTTCCATTATATTTATTTGGATATTCTCCCCAAATAGATAATGAAGCACCTATATTATTCTTACTCTTTGTTTTTTGTTTAAGTGATTCATCATTCCACATATTCATCTTCCATTTATTAATATCATCTCGCCATTCTTTAATTGACGACTTAGTAAAAGAAAGTGGATCAGTAATTATATATAAATAATAACTATTATAATTAATAGTTTTAAAACCAGCAGCATTTAATTGTGGTAATGTCGCTCTTAATTTAATATTGGCCTTATAATCTTCTTTATCACTAACATCACCACTAAGACTCCAATAATTAATTAATATATTTTTATGATACTTTTTAAGAACTGCTTTATGGAAACTATCATTCCACATTTCTAATTTTAATCCCTTAGAATTTATATAATCATCAATACTATTTATATATTTCACAGCTGCATTTTGATCTTTTCTATTGTTAATAGTAATCTCATCAGCACCTACGCTAAAGTAGAAGCCTTTGGGCATCATCCCTACATATTCGCTTAATATTTTTTTAGATAGGTTAATAGTTTCTTTCTTACCATAAAACATCTCATTGTATCCATCAGAATTTCTTACTATTTTAACTAATTTATTACCATTCTTTGTATAAGATAATAATTTAAATAAAGACTGAGCATGTCCAGGTAAATCTATTTCTGGTACAACTTGAATTCCTTTTTCATAACCATACTGAATAACGTCTAATAATTGATCTTTACTTAAAAAAGGTAAATGTGTCTTTTTATTATAATAAACATCACCCTTTTTAGTAGCATTATCAACGGTTTGATTTAATGTAAAATTTTCAATTCCAAAATTTTCATTATCATTTAAATGCAATTGTAAATAAGTGGCTTTGTTTTCACTTAATAAATTAATGTATTGTTTTATTTTATCGGTAGAGTAATAAACTCTTGAACAATCTAAAGTTAAACCAATTCTTTTATTATCAGCCGATGCATTAATATTATTTTGAGCTAAGCCAAATAATTGAAAAGACAAGATAATAAAAGTAAAGAGGATTGTAAATATTGTTATAACTTTTTTCTTCATAGACTAAAACTCTTTTCTTTAAAAGTTATAAGCTAATTATAGCATTTATATCCATAAATATCCTAATACTAGGATATAAAAAAAGTACTAATGAAAATATTAGTACTTATAAAACGTTATAAGGAGAGTACAGGAGTCGAACCTGCCCGCCGGAAAAACCGGTTCGTCGGATTTCGAGTCCGATGCATTACCGCTCTGCCAACTCTCCATAATAATGATGTGAACAATTCACATCATAAATAATTTTAATATTGTAAAAGGCTTAAAAGATCATAGTCTTTAATTTTATCTCGACCCTTTAATTCAGAAATTTCGATGATAAAGGCTGTTCCCACAACAATACCACCTAATTTTTCAACCATTTCAATGGTAGCCTTGATAGTTCCACCAGTTGCTAATAAATCATCGGTAATTAAAACTCTTTGACCAGGTTTAACAGCATCAGCATGAATATATAAAGATGATTTACCATACTCTAATCCATAAGATGCTCCTACAACTTTGCCTGGAAGTTTACCCTTTTTTCTTGCAGGCACAAATCCAATTCCTAAATCATAGGCTACCGGACAACCAACAATAAATCCACGAGCTTCAGGACCGACAATTAAATCTACTTTCTTATCTCTTGCATATCTGACAATTTTATCTGTAGCCTCGTGATATGCTTCACCATTTTCCATCAATGGAGAAATATCTCTAAAAGTAACTCCCTTTTCTGGAAAATTGTCATAACTAGCAACATATTTATACAAATCAAGTGCCATTGGCTAAATAACTTCCTTTCATCCCATCAAAAACAACTACGAATAACTTGATTCAAAGTTGTAGTATCAACATCTAACAATTTTTCTTTAACCGTTAATTGATGCTTTCTAAGAATATAACTTTTAGTTAAAGTTATATCGCTTGATTCAGGATTACGATTACCATTCATAATACCATTTTCAATTGAAATAAACTTCAATTCTTTGAATACATTAATCATAAAAGCTAAATTGCTTTTATCAATTTTTAAATAATCACTTAATAGATCAATATCATCATATATCTTAATGTCTTTATGACCTTCAACAAACCTAAATAAATCAGCATATTGTGATCTAGTAGGCATTTTTTGTGAAAGATTATTACTATAAAGATAAAAAATTAATTTATCTTTTTTATTAATAACATTCAAAACTGAATTAAACGTTTCAAAAGAATCTGGACAATCAACAAATATTATATTATCAAAATTATCTTCTAAAGACAAATTATTATATAAACAAGCTTTAGAATCTTTTCCTATAAAAGGTAATATTTGTTTATAAACATTTTCATGAAAGAAAACATATAGTGAATTACTATACTGAAACATAGATTTATTTAGTTGATTAGACCTTAAATCAACTATTTCAATATCATCACTATAAATATCATCGTTCATGACTTGAATTGTGGTTCTACCTTTCCAAGTATTCTTTTCTAAATGGCCTGCAACATGAACGCAATCAAATAATGATTCTAAGTGACTAGCTAATTTACCATTTTTAAAAGCTAAAACATTAATTTTTGAATTATCAT
Organism: Apilactobacillus micheneri; assembly: GCF_006493595.1. NCBI lineage: Bacteria > Bacillati > Bacillota > Bacilli > Lactobacillales > Lactobacillaceae > Apilactobacillus > Apilactobacillus micheneri. The sequence continues at coordinate 282,592 of NZ_QUBI01000002.1, forward strand.
CAAGCATCTGAAATTTCAAGTGTTCATTACTTTTTCCCATTGTCTTAACATTAGTAACCGTCTGTGGTTCAAATTCAAAAATTGGATATTCATTATCAGTTCCAAATGGTGCTAACATTTGCAAATTATCAAATAGTTGTTGGTTAACATCACTAACTTTAATTTTTTTAGCAATTGATAATTTAGGTTTCTGCAACTTTTCAATACCATTACTAACCGCATAATCTTCAAAATGATTAATTAGGATATTTAAGTCGTCACTGCTAATACTTAATCCAATTGCCATACTATGTCCACCAAATGAAACCATATTATCACGAATGCCATTTATGGCCTCAAATAAATCAAAACCTTCAACACTCCTACCTGAGCCTTTATATATACCAGTTTCAGGATTATGACTCATAACAATAGTTGGTTTATTATATTTTTCAACTAATCGACTAGCAACAATTCCAACAACACCTTCATGCCAATTATCACCATACACGATAATTGTACGCTTATCCGTATTGTTTGATGCCATTTTCGATGCTTGTAGAAAAATGTCATCAACTAGCTTTCTTCTTTTTTTATTTTCGTTTTCAGTATCATGACTTAAATCATCGGCTACCTCATCATCAAATGTGGTCAATAATTTTACACCAGTTGTTGCATCACTAATTCTACCTAAAGCATTTAACCGAGGTGCTAAACCAAAACTAATACTGTGTTCATTAATATTATCAGCTTTCAAACCTGCTAATTGTTCAAGATGCATTAATCCTGGACGCTGAGTATCCGATAATTCTTGTAAACCATACTTTACTAAAATACGATTTTCATCTGTTAAAGATACTAAGTCCGCTACAGTCCCAATTGCAGCTAAATCAAAATATTCTTCAGGTATTTCTTCTAATAATGCAGTTGCTACTTTGAATGCTATGCCTACTCCTGAAAAGTCTCCAAAAGGATATTCATCTCCTGGATATCTGGCATGAACAATTGCATATGCCTCTGGAATATCATCAGGAATTTTATGATGATCAGTAATAATCACATCACAATTCATATTATTTGCTAATTCAACTGATTTATTACCAGATATTCCATTATCAACCGTTACAATTAGACTTGTCCCATCATTAATAATTGCTTCGTACTTTTGAGGATTAGGACCATATCCATCTTTAAAGCGATTAGGAATAAAATATGTTACATTAGCACCTAAATTAACTAGAGTTTCATACATAACAGAAGTACTAGTAATGCCATCAGCATCATAATCACCATAAATTGTAATTTTTTCATTATTTTCAATCGCTTTTTTTATCCGATCACATGCTTTTTGCATATCATGCATTAAATAAGGATCACGCAAATTTTCAATTTGTGGGGTTAAGAATGACTTAATATCATCTATGTTTTTATAACCACGACTAAACAAAATGGAAATTATTAATGGACTAATCCCTAATTTCGTAGCAATATCTTTTTGTTCATCACTTAATACATTTTGATTTAATTGCCAATCGAATTTTGCAGGTATCATTATATTTCATCCTTTAATTGTTTTTTTCAAAGGGTACATCTATTACGTCAAAATCCTTAACTACTCTAGTATTGTTAAAGATACTTTGTGCTTGTTTTTGTAATTCTCTAGCCATTTTTCCAGTGTACCTTGCTGAAATATGTGTCAAAAGTAGTTTATCGACATTGGCTTTTTTAGCTAACTTAGCAGCTTGCATGTTAGTTGAGTGATAATAATTATGTGCTAATCTGCTCTCACCTTTACCAAAAGTACTTTCGTGAACTAAAACATTAGCATTTTCAGCTAATTTATAACTATTAGGATTACTTCTAGTATCACCTATGATAGTAATAATTCTTCCTTTTTGTGATTCACCAATAAAGTCGTTTCCATCAATGGTTCTACCATCATCTAAAGTAACTGTTTCACCGTTTTTTAATTTACCATAAACAGGCCCCGAAGGTATTTTAGCAGCTTTTAGCTTATCCACTAATAGTTCTCCTTGATGATCTTTTTCCACGACACGATAGCCAAAAGATTCAATTTGATGATCTAAACTATCAGCATAAACTTCAAATTGTTTATTATTTAATAAAACGCCTGGTTCATCAAATTCTTCATAATTTATTTTATATGATAATTTAGTTTGAGAAACCCCTAAACTAATTTCAACAAAGTCTTTAACTCCCTTAGGGCCATAAATTGTAACAGGTGTATTCCCACCTTGAAACGAACGAGAACTTAATAAGCCTGGTAACCCAAAAATATGATCACCATGTAAATGAGTAATAAATATTTTGTTAATTTTACGAGGTTTCAAATTTGAACGTAAAATTTGTTGTTGAGTCCCTTCTCCACAATCAAATAGCCAAACTGAATTACATTCGTCTAATAATTTTAAAGCTGTTGCTGAAACATTTCTAAATTTACCTGGTACACCAGAACCAGTTCCTAAAAATTCTAATTGCATAAAGATCTATTCCTTTTTAATTATTCGTATCTAAAAAAAATCACTAATATAAATTGTAGCATATAAAGATATATTTCAATACATAAAAAAAGACGGGAATAATTCCCATCTTTAAATATTAGTCTACATAAGAGAATGTGAAATCAAGAATTGAAACTAAATCACCATTTTCAGCTCCAGCTTTTCTTAAAGCATTATCAACACCCATACCACGAAGTTGTCTTGCAAATCTTAACATACTTTGATCATGCGTAGTATCTGTCATCTTGAATAACTTTTCAATTTTCTTACCAGATAAAATCCAAGTACCGTCTTCATCTCGGCTAATTTCAAATGGCTTTTCATCAGCATCAAATTTGTATTCTGATTCATCTTCAACTGGTTCTTCAGTATCAGTAATAGGGAATTTAGGAGTCTTTTCTAATAGTTCAGCTGTTTCACTTATTAGTTTACTCAAACCACTATGTGTTACAGAAGAAATTGGAATTACCTCATAAACATTATCATTGTTTTTGGATAAAGCATTTTTAAATTCTTTTAAATTTTCCTCAGAATCTGGTATATCCATTTTAGTTGCGACAATAATTTGTGGTCGTTTTAATAAATTATTATCATATTTAGATAATTCATCATTAATTTTTTGATAGTCCTCAATTGGCGTTCTGCCTTCTTGTCCACTCATATCAACTAAATGTAAAATTACTCTAGTTCTCTCAACATGACGCAAGAATTGAAAACCTAATCCAACTCCAGAAGATGCTCCTTCAATTAATCCAGGTAAATCAGCTATAGCAAAGTCTCTACCATTATCTAATTTAACCATTCCTAAATTAGGAACTAAAGTCGTAAAATGATATTGAGCAACTTTTGGTTTAGAACTAGTAACCGTTGATAATAATGTTGATTTACCAACTGAAGGAAAGCCAACTAATCCCACATCAGCTAGAACTTTCAATTCTAATCTAATACTACGTTCTTCACCAGGTTCACCATTTTCAGCAATTTCTGGTGCAGAATTTTTAGCTGAAGCAAAGTGAGTATTACCACGACCACCACGGCCACCAGCGGCCACTGTATAACTATCACCCTTATCAACTAAATCATAAAGGAGTTTATTAGTATCATTGTCATAAATAGAAGTTCCTTCAGGTACATATACAACTAAGTCATCAGCACTACGACCAGTCATTTTTTTATTTCCACCATCTGCACCACGTTCCGCAACAAATTTACGTTTATAATGAAAATCCATTAGTGTACTCATTCCAATTTCAACGGCAAAAATGACACTTCCACCGTGTCCACCGTCACCTCCGGCAGGTCCACCATTAGGAACAAATTTTTCTCTTCTAAAGGCAACGATTCCATTACCACCATTACCAGCTTTTACATTTATTTTAACTTGATCAACGAACATATTTTATATCAACTCTACTTTTTATTTTATTTATTGAGTATAACGGCATTTATATTTAACGTAAAGCACTCAATATAATTCATAATTATTTTTTTACCTTGGTCAAAGTGAATTTTATATTTTGAGCCACCTTATGTGATATCCCTAATGCTTCAATTTTTGAAATAGGTGAGTCTGAAATGTTATTTAAGGATCCAAATTCTCTTAATAACTTATTTCTGGTTTTAGGACCAACCCCATCAATATTATCCAACTCTGAGCTTAATGAATGCTTAGTATGAACTTTTCTATGAAAATTAATGGCAAACCTATGAACCTCATCTTGAACTCTTTGAACTAAGTAAAACGCTTGGCTCTTAGGATTTAAATAAACATGTTCATCTAACTGACCAAATAATAAATCAGCAGTCTTATGTTTATCATTTTTGACCATCCCAGCAACTGGAATTTGTAAATTTAGTTCATTTTCTAAAACATCTTTCACTGCATTTAATTGAATTACCCCACCATCCATCAATATTAAATCTGGTAATGGAAGATGAGACTTTAGAAGATAGCTATATCTTCTTCTAATAACTTCACGTGTGCTAGCAGCTTCATCAGCATGATCTTCATTTTTAAGTTTATATTTACGGTATTCATTCTTATTAGGCTTACCATCATCAAAAACGACCATCGCAGACACTAAGTCAGCACCCTGAATATGAGAATGATCAAATGACTCAATTCGATGACCATTAGGAATGTTTAATAAATTGCATAAATCTTCCATTGCACCTACAGTTTTTATATTATCTAGTTCCATTAGCCTAAATTTTTCATCTAACACTAGCTTTGCATTTTTATAGGCCATATCTAATAAATCCTTTTTTTGCCCACGTTTTGGTACTCTAACTGGTGCATCCAAGGCTTCTGCAATCATGTCTTTATCTAATTTTTCAGGAATAAGAATTTCATTAGGTAATGGTTGGTTTTCTTGAGAATAAAATCCAGCAATAAAATTATCCATTTCTTCTTCTGGAGAATCAATAATTGGAAAAGTCCTTTTAATTCGCTTAAGCAGTCTGGCTTGTCGAATAAAGAATATTTGGATAGAAATCCAACCATCATTCACATAGTAATTAAAGATATCACGAGGAGTTGTATCATTAGAAATAATTTTTTGCTTTTCGACCGTAATTTCAATATATTTTAATTGATCCCTTATTTCAGCAGCTCTTTCATACTCCATATTTTCAGATGCTTTTAGCATTTTGGAAGTGAGCATTTTTTTAGCAATCCCAACATTCCCATTTAAAAATGATTTAATATGTTTAATTTGTTCATTATATACAGACTTAGGAACTTTCTTAAAACAAGCTCCTAAACATTGCCCCATATGATAATACAAACATGGCCTATTCTGATAACCATTACATCTTCTCAAAGGATATACTTTTTGTAAAAAATGTAAAGTTTCATCGGCAGCATATACATTAGGATAAGGACCAAAATAATATCCACCATCACGTTTGATATGGTTAACAATTTTAATTTGTGGATCTCTTTCTTTAGTAATATTAATATAAGGATATCCACTATTTCCTTGTTTTAATTGAATATTAAAATGAGGACGATGCTTATGAATTAAAGTAATCTCTAATAAAAAGGCTTCCTTATTGGTAGAAGTTATAATCGTTTCAAAATCACGAATATTAGAAACTAATTTAGCTGTTTTACCTTCATGACTACTTTTAAAATAAGATCTAACTCTATTTTTTAAATTTTTTGCTTTTCCAACATAGATGATCTTACCCAGTCTGTCTTTCATTAAGTAACAACCAGGCAAGTCTGGTAATAATCTTAGTTTATGTTCAATATGTGGAGTAGCCAAATTTATCACCTCAATTAATTAATCCAGTTAATATGACAAATAAACAATAATTTGATAGTATATAGTTATAAAAGCAAGGAGATGTATACTTATGAGTTTAAATATACAACGTAATAACGACTTAAATGCTATGTTCGATAAAATTGCAAAAGTCGACTCAAATGACAAAAAGCGCGATAAATTCCTTAAAAACGGAAATAAGAATTCTAAAAACAAGAAAAAAGAAAAATAATCTAATTAGGCTTCACAATAATATTATTGTGAAGCCTTTTTTAATCTTTTAACATTGCATCTTTTCTTTTATTCAATCGTTTAATGTTAAAATCGGCTACCTCCTCAAAAGGAACGTTATTCCATTCGGCTATCTGTGATAGATACCATAAAACATCGCCCATTTCTTTAACTAATTGTTCACGATTTAATTCTTCACCATGAAAGGTATATTTCTTAACCAGATCCACTACTTGTCCAGTTTCACTACCTAAGCCTAATGCACAGTTAGTTAAAACTTGTTCGTTTCCACGAAGTGTTTTATTAGCAGCCTTTTGATATTCATTAAAATTCAATTATTTTACCCCCGTATGTTTTTCAATCCATTGCCAAACTTCATCTTTACCGTATTTAGTTTGAGCAGAGAATAACATAATTTCATCGTCTTCATTCAATTCAATGGTTTTATTTAACAAACTTGTTTCCTTATTCCATTTACTTTTAGGAGTTTTATCCATCTTAGTGGCTAAAATTAATGTAGGAATATTATAATATTTTAAGAATTCATACATTTGCAAATCATCGTCACTTGGCTTTCTTCTACCATCAATTAATAAAATAACACCGTTTAATTGGCGACGAGTGGTCAAATATGTTTCAATCATTTGGCCCCATTTTTCACGTTCTTTTTTAGAAATTCTAGCATAACCATAACCAGGAATATCGACAAAAAACATTTTATCATCAACATTATAAAAGTTTAAAGTCTGAGTTTTACCTGGGGTATTTGAAGTTCTTGCATAACTATTACGATTAATCAAAACGTTAGTTAATGAAGATTTTCCTACGTTTGAGCGACCAACTAAAGCAATCTCAGGATATCCATTTGAAGGATATTGTTTAGGCTCTACTGCACTAATATCAATATTCACATTGTTTACGTCCATTGGTAGTACTTCCCCTTATCATTTAAAGTTCTTAATGTATTTTAACACATTTTGTCATTATTTATTTAAAAGAAATTAAAACGCCTTACCTAAAATAATTAGGAAGGCGTTTTTGATTTTAGTTATTTATTATCATAAATAAGTTCAGGTTCTTTTTCGCCATCAACAGCTTCTTTAGTAACAACAACTTCTTTAACATTATCGTCACTTGGCACATTATACATAACATCTCTCATTGTATCTTCAACAATAGATCTTAATCCACGAGCACCAGTATTTCTAGCGATAGCTAATTTGGCCATTGCCTTTAAAGCTTCCGGCTTAAAGGTTAAATCTACACCATCTAAGTTCATCAACTTAGTATATTGTTTTACTAAGGCATTCTTAGGTTCACTTAAAATTCTAACTAAATCATCCTCGTTTAATTTCTTCAATGCAGTTAGAATAGGTAAACGACCAATAAATTCAGGAATCAAACCAAATTGTAACAAATCACTTGGGATAACGTGTTGCATAACATTATCATCAGTAATTTCAGTTGCCTCTGCAGAATCTGTTCCAAAACCAATAGTCTTATCACCTAAACGATGTTTAATAATATCCTGGATTCCGTCAAATGCACCACCAACAATAAACAAAATATTTTTGGTATCAATTTGAATATTTTCTTGTTGTGGATGCTTTCTACCGCCCTGTGGAGGAACACTAGCAACAGTACCTTCAAGAATCTTTAAGAGTGATTGTTGAACACCTTCACCAGAAACATCTCTAGTAATAGAAACATTTTCTGATTTTTTAGCAATTTTATCAATTTCATCAATATAGATAATACCTTTTTCAGCACGTTCTACATCAAAATCTGCATTTTGTAGTAATTTCAATAGAATATTCTCTACGTCATCTCCTACATACCCAGCTTCAGTTAATGTAGTAGCATCAGCAATTGCAAAAGGTACATTAAGGATTTTGGCTAATGATTGAGCTAAATATGTCTTACCTGAACCGGTAGGTCCAATGACAGAAATATTACTTTTTTGTAAATCGGTTCCATCATCACTATCCAAATTGTTTACTCGTTTATAGTGATTATAAACTGCAACAGCCAATGTTTTTTTAGCATCGTCTTGACCAATTACATATTCATCAAGCTTTTCAACAATTTGTTTAGGACTTAATGCCTTAATAGTTTTATCATTATCTTCTTGCGCAAGTTCTTCATCAACTATTTCCTTACACAAATCAATACATTCATTACAAATATAAACACCTGGCCCAGCAACAATTTTCTTTACTTGATCTTGTGATTTACCACAAAAAGAACAAGTTACAGGACCATCTTTTTTATCATCTTCGAACAAATCATTCACCTCTTTAAGCTATAAGTCTAACTTAATAAATAATATCACACTTATAACCCTTAACAAAATAAAGAGTCCAACTAACAATTAAGTTAATTGAACTCCTTTTTTAATCAAAAATTATTTTTTCATTTTTGATTTTGGTTCTTTCTTAGCATTATCTGTAATCATCTTAACAGCATTTTGTATAGAAATATCATGTTTCAACATGTCATCAGTCAAAGCACCACGAACAGCTTCTTCTTTCATACCATATTGAGTAGCTAAGTCTTTAACTTGTTGATCAATTTCTTCCTTAGTAGGTTCAATCTTAGCATCTTTAACAATTGCTTCTAGAACTAAGTTAGTTTTTACTCGTTCTTCAGCACCTGAAGCAAATTGTTTCTTCAAATCTTCTGGCTTTGTACCAGTTAATTGGAAGTACATTTGTGAATTAATACCTTGTTGTTGCATGTTTGCAAGATATTGATCCATTTGGCGTTGAACATCTTCATCAATCATTGCTTGAGGAATGTCCTTAACAGTAGCATTAGCAACTACAGCCTTAATAGCTTCATCTTCTAATTGGTTTTCGCCATCAGTTTTCTTTTGGTCTTTAAGTTGAGCTTTTACCTTGTCTTTTAATTCGTCTAAGCTATCAACGTCTTCGTCAACATCTTTAGCAAATTCATCATCCAACTTAGGTAATTGTTTTGCCTTAACTTCGTGTAACTTAGTCTTAAAAGTAGCTTCCTTACCAGCTAATTCTTTAGCTTGGTAATTTTCAGGGAATGTAACTTTAACATCAACATCATCGCCAGCTTTATGACCAACTAATTGATCTTCAAAACCAGGAATAAATGAATTTGAACCTAATTCAAGTGAATAGTTAGTTGATTTACCACCATCAAATGCTTTGCCATCAACATATCCATCAAAGTCAATTACTACAGTATCGCCTTTTTCAGCTGCTTTACCTTCTTTAAGGACTAATTCAGCTTGGTTTTGACGTTTCTTTTCGATTTCAGCATCGATATCTTTTTGGTATACACGGGTGTTTGGCTTTTCAACTTCAACACCTTCATATTCACCAAGTTCAACATCTGGTTTTACAGTTACTTTAGCTTTTAGAACCCATGGTTGACCCTTTTCTAATGAATCAATGTTCACTTCTGGTTGAGCAACTGGTTCAATACCAGCTTCTTTTACAGCATTACTGTAAGCTTCTGGTAATAAAATATTTAGAGCATCTTGGTATAATGCTTCTTCACCATACATTTCATTAAAAATTTGGCGAGAAACTTTTCCCTTACGGAAACCAGGAATACTAATATTTTTCTTATTTTTATTAAAGGCTTTATCTAAACCTTCTTTAATTTTGTCAGTACTAATTTCGAATGTTAATTCTCCATCATTAGTACCTTTCTTTTCCCATTTTGCAGACATTATTTTCCCTCCGACATGAAAATATAATTTAATACAATTTTCTTCTAATTGCGCACATACGTATTTTAACGTATGAACAGTAAAAAGTAAATATTTAAAGGGAATTTGACCCATTAACAATAAAAAAAGATTCGAAAAGCGAACTTTTCGAATCTTTACAAAAGAATAAATTCTTTTTATTCGTCAATACCAGAAACAACACCAGCACCAACAGTGTGTCCACCTTCACGGATAGTGAACTTAGTACCGTTTTCAATGGCAACAGGCTTAGTTAACTTAACGTTAAACTTAGCATTATCACCAGGCATAACCATTTCTACACCATCTTCAAGTGTAATAACACCTGTAACATCAGTTGTATGGAAGTAGAATTGAGGACGGTAGTTTGAGAAGAATGGAGTATGACGTCCACCTTCTTCTTTACTTAAAGCATAAACTTGTGCTTCAAATTCAGTATGAGTCTTGATTGAACCAGGAGCAGCAACAACTTGTCCACGAACAACTTGTTCACGATTTACACCACGAAGTAACATACCAACGTTATCTCCAGCTTCACCTTCATCAAGAGTCTTACGGAACATTTCAAGACCAGTAACAGTAGTCTTAATAATGTCTTCTACAAGACCAATAACTTCAACATCGTCTCCAACCTTAACAACACCACGATCGATACGACCAGAAGCAACAGTACCACGACCAGTAATAGTAAATACATCTTCAACTGGTAATAGTAATGGCTTAGTATCGTCACGTTGTGGAGTTGGAATGTATTCGTCAACGATATCCATCAAGTGTAAGATAACATCTTTTTGTTCTTGGTCATCTTGTAATGCCTTAAGAGCTGAACCACGAACAACAGGAATATCATCACCTGGGTAATCGTATTCTGAAAGTAATTCACGTACTTCCATTTCAACTAAGTCAACTAATTCGTCATCATCAACTAAATCAGTCTTGTTTAAGAATACAACAATGTGTTCAACACCAACTTGGCGAGCAAGTAAGATATGTTCACGAGTTTGTGGCATAGGACCATCAGTTGCAGCAACAACTAAAATAGCACCATCCATTTGAGCAGCACCAGTAATCATGTTCTTAACGTAGTCAGCATGTCCTGGGGCATCAATATGAGCGTAGTGACGTTTTTCAGTTGAATATTCAACGTGGGCAGTATTAATTGTAATACCACGTTCTTGTTCTTCTGGAGCAGCATCAATTTGTGCATAATCTTCAGCGTTAGCTAAACCTTTTTCTGATAGCACTTTAGTGATAGCTGCAGTTAAAGTAGTTTTACCATGATCAATATGGCCAATAGTACCAATATTTACATGGGGTTTTGTTCTTTCATAATGTTCTTTTGCCATTTATGAAAACCTCCTATAAATTCGAAAGATTTACATTGAATTAATACAATGTATCTTTATGAGTTATTATACTACATCTTCTCAAAAAGACAAAATAACATATCAATCTCAAGAAGAATTCTTTTAATATTATAGCTACTGTATTTTTATTTGTAAATACTTAAATAGCAATTTTACTGTAAGTTTAACTATATTTTAACTAATTTCACTAAATTTATTAATTATGAGGGATATTAGCTTATAATAATTGCTCTTTTTATTGAAATTATTATTTTGACCGTATAAATATAAATCAATAGACAATTTATACCAATCATTTACATTATTAATTATTTGGTCATTTAATGGATATAAAGTAATACTTTGATATTCAAAATAAGCTTTAACCCTTAAATATAGGATTGGATCATTATTAGCATAATCCGCATCAACTCTAGACATAATATTATTATATGTTTTTAACTGAGATAAGGGCTTTAATTCTCCCATATTAATTGAATATACATCATTATCTATCCATTTAATTTTTACAATATCTTGATAATTAGTTTTTCTTAAAGTATCCACTAATTCTGATTTAATAGTTTCTTGCACAAAAGGATCCAATAATAAATATTTTGTATAACTAATAAATTTATTAAATGGTAACTTTTCACCTTTTAATAAAGTCTCTTTTTGTTCATATAAATTATTGTTAAAGCTCATATGATAAAATTCATTCGAAATATTTTGTAAATATGCAGGTTCGTTTTCCAAAACAAGCCCTTCTTCTTTACTAATAATATCTATGGAAATCTTATACCATTGTTTTGAGATTTTACGAATTTGTTCAGTTATTTCCCTTGCTTTAATAAATTCCCTATTTTTCACTAAAACCAAGATCAATAATTTAAAATCAGAAAGCGAATGTAAGAAGTCATTAAGATTATCATAAGCAATTTTTTTAGCATCAATCAATTTTTCACTCAAAAAATAACATTTTGTTAGTAATGTTGTTACTGGAAATCCCTCTTCTTCATTATAAATGGGCAACAATTTATTGATGGCTTGTTGGATATTATTTTGCTTAATATCTAATTTAGATTCATTAATGACTTCTTCATTAGATGAATAATTTTCGTTCATTTAAAACACCTATTTTTTGCTCTCATTTGAATGCTTTTTAAAACTATGTTTATTTTTTCTATGATGTTGATTTACTTCCATAATAACTGGCAATATAACTGGTCTTCGTTTGGTCTTATCAAATAAGAAATGACTAATTTGTTCTCTCACTGCTTGCTTCAAATGACTCCAATCAAACTCTTTATTATCTAGATTTAGTTGAATTGTCTTAGATACAATTTGAGATGCTTCATTCATCAATTCTTTATTAGATTTAACATAAATAAAACCTCTAGATGTGATTTTTGGCCTAGATATAATTAACTTTTTCTTGCGATCAATTGTAACAACAATAATAAAAATACCATCTTCAGAAAGTACTTTTCTATCACGCAAAACAATGTTCCCAATATCACCTATACCGATACCATCAATCATTGTGTTGCCAGCTTCAACTGAACTACCTCGATGCATTTTAGATCCATCATATTCAGCAACATCACCTTTATTCATTAAAAGAATATGTTGATTATCAATCCCTAATTCATTAGCGGTTTGTCTATGAGCTTCCATCATCATGTACTCACCACCAACGGGAATAACATATTCTGGATTTAATAAATCAATTAACATTTGCAAATCTTCATCACTAGCATGATTAGAAATGTTTAAATCATCAGAAATAGTTTTAACTTCACCATCAGCTCGATAAACCATATCTCTAGTTTTAGCCATAGTATTATCTAATGCTGGAGATGGAGTAGTTGTAATTAAAACAATGTCACCAGGAATTAAGTTAACACTTTTTTCTTTTTGAGATGCCATTCTTTGAATCACTTTAATTGGTTCGCCAACAGGATTTGTTTCTAAAATAACAATCTCATTTTCAGATAAATCATTCATCTCTTTAACAGAATGAATAATCATATCTTTATCAGGTAATACAAGATATCCCATATCAAAAGCAGTAATCACTTTTTTAGATAGGTCATGACCAATATATATCTTGCGATTAGACTTATAAGCTGCATCAAATACTTGTTGTAGTCTTAAAATATTAGCAGAATTAGCAGCTACAATGATTCTTTCGTCATTATCTTTAAATACATCAAAAATATATTTTTCAACTTTTAGTTCACTATCCATTGGATAAGGATTATCAGCATTACCAGAATCACTCAAAAGAGCAATTACGTTCTTATCACCGACTCTTGCAATATCACCATATGCAGTTTTATATTCACCCTTCAAAGCAGGATCAAATTTAAAATCTCCAGTGTATACAATTTGCCCATCATCAACAGAAAGCACAATTCCCATAGAATCTGGGATTGAGTAACTAGTCTTAAAGAAAGTAACAGTCACATCATCAAAGATAATTTCACTCTTTGAGTTAATAACGTTATAGTCATCAAAGTTTCTTGAGTTTGGATTTTCATTTATTGCATTTTTAGCTAGTTCAATAGTTAATTTTGAGCCAAAAACTGGCACATTAAATTTGCTCAAAAAATATGGCAAAGCACCAATAGAATCAGCTTGTCCATTAGATAAAAAGATTCCCACTATCTTATCCTTATTATCTTCTAAATATGAAAAATCAGGAATAACTACATCAATACCTAGCATTCCATTATCAGGATATTTTAAACCGCAATCTAAAATATAAATTCCATCATTAATTTCTATGGCATATAAATTCTTACCATCTTCCCTAACGCCACCTAAAGGAATAATTTTTATACTACTTTTCATAATTCACCTCATGATGTAACAAAATTTTTTAACTTTTATTTTTGGAAATTCCAATATCCAAATACGAACAAAATATAACTTCTTACAGTGTATCATATTTTATGTTTTTTAATAACTGTTTTCAATTTACAAAATAATATGTATAAAAAAAGATGGAACTAAAAATAGTTCCATCTTTCTTTTTATTAACGACGTAAACCTAAACTCTTAATTAAGTCACGGTAACGAGTAACGTCTTTGTTACGTAAGTAACGTAATAAATTACGACGATGACCGATTTTCTTCATCAAACCACGTTGTGAATGAAAATCTTTCTTGTTAGCCTTCATATGCTTGTTGATTTCAGTAATATCTGCAGTTAATACAGCAATTTGTACTTCAGCAGAACCAGTATCACCATCATGACGAGCATATTTCTTGATAATATCATTTTTGTTAGCTTGTGTAAGTGCCATTTGCATTTCCCACCTTTCGAATTTTATAAAATATACCTTAAACTGAGTAATACGTAAAGTGAGATAACGTTAAAACTAAGTTTAGGTAATAATTTACATAAGTAATATTACTATGTTATAAATAAATAATCAAGGAAAATAATAAATTTCAAAAAATGTAATTATGATAATACTATTGCATTTGTATACTGTATTTTGTATAATAAAAGTCGTTGAAATTTGAGGATTTTTTGTTAAAATTCGATATTTTATGGAGGTGAATTTCATGCCTGTTATCAAATCTGCTATTGAACGTGTAAAAACAAACGAAAAAGCAAATAAACGTAACGCATCTCAATTAAGCGAAATGAGAACTGCTGTTAAGAAGTTTGAAAAAGCTGAAGCTAAAGGTGCTGACAATCTTGAAGAATTATTCAACAATGCTGTTAGTGCTTTGGATCATGCAAGCTCTAAAGGTTTAATTAAACCTAATAAGGCTGCACGTAACAAGTCTCGTTTAGCTGGAATGATGAAATAATAAAGAAAATATAATATATATTTTCAAAAAAGGACGACTATATTAATATAGTCGTCCTTTTTTAATTAACAAATTTAATCATAAACATCTCAAATAATAAATCGGCCGATTTTTGAGTAGATTTCATTTGTGATTCCATATCAACGAGTCCCAAATAGGCCATTGACAATTTTTTATAATTATAATTTCTAACTTTTTGTAGTGCTAATTTAATTCTATATGGATGAATTCTTAATTTACTTGCTAGTTTTCCTTGACTATAACCTTTATCAGACATAACTTTCACTTGAATTAATAATCTAAATTGGCTTAGTAATATAGCGTTTATTTGTAAAGGTTCATTACTACTGTTAATTAACTCATGATATAAGTTAATTGATTCATTAATATTATTATTTATTACATAATTAACCAAATCAAAAACGTTTTGATCTAAAGACTTGGTAACAACATTATTTACATCATTAACACTAATTGATTTTTGATTATAACAATAAAGAAACAACTTAGATAACTCACTCATTGCACTAGATAAATCATTAGAAGTTCTCTGTATCAATTGATTTAAGGCTTCATTATCTATTGTGTAGCCATTATTGTTAATTTTAGATTTTAAATAGTTTTTAATTTCTGAATCAGACATATTACTTAAGTCAATGATCTCAGAATTTTTTTTAATTATTTTAGTAATTTTTTTTCTAGAATCCAATTTATCATAAGGAGCGATGATTAGCATAATGGTACTATTTTGTGGGCTCTTTACATAGTTTACAAAACTATCTATATCCTGATCAATCTTCTCTTTACTACGATTACCAGTTAAGAAATAAGGGTTATTAACAATAACTAAACGTTTTTCACCAAAAAAAGGTAATGACATTGCATCTTCAACAGCATTCGATATATTGGTAGTCTCCATATCATAATTAGCATAGTTCATTGTTCTTTCGCTTTCAGGAATTAGTGAAAGAAAATTATTTCTAATTTTTGTTATTAAGTAATCTTGATTCCCCTGAATTAAATATATAGGCTTAATATTTAATTCTTTTAAAGACTTAAGTAATTCATTAATTTGCAAAATCATTCTCCTTTTAAAGCTTTCGACCAATAAGTACCAAAAATACTATATTTATATGATATCATACCTGAATCTTGTGTATTAAAATATGATAAATTATATTTTTTAAGCTTATCTAACACCTCTTTATTTGGATGATTATATCGATTCTTTTTACCAGCAGATATTATAGAGATTTTAGGATTAATATATTGCAAAAATTCATCACTACTAGAGTTTTTGCTCCCGTGATGTCCTAACTTTAAAACATCAGCTTTTATATTAGGATATCTTTTGATTATATCTTTTTCGCCTTCTTGACCTAAATCACCCATAAACAAAAATTTTAGTCCACCTTGCTGAGTGCTAAGAACAACAGAATCTTCATTAGTTCCTAATCCTGGATTAAATGGATGATAAATATAAAAAGGAAAATTAGGTATGCGCATATCATTTTTTATGAAATATATTTTAGTATCTCTTATATTTGGCAATATTTTTTTCATAAAATTTTGATTATTATTAGTACCAATACCGACAAATATTCTTTTAACTTTTAAATTTTTAAGAATACTAGGTACATCCCCAGTATGATCTGCATCTTGATGTGTTAAAACTAAATTATCGACATGATTAATACCAATACTTTTTAAGTAATTAATAGAAATTCTCGGGGCTTGATATTTAACTTTATTAGATTGATTAAATCTTATTTTACCCCCTGTATCAATCATATTAATAGACTTATTAAATGGTTCTCTGATTAAAAAACTATCACCTTGTCCTACATCAAAAGTTGTAACTTCACCATAAAATGGAAAATGTATCGATAAATATGATAATAAATAAATAGATATCAATAAAAATAATTTTTTATTAGAATAATTAGAAACTAAGAGTAAAGTAATAAAAAATAAAATTAAACATATAAATATATTTGGTTTTCCAAATGTAATATTTCCGGGTAATGATCCTATAAAATTAATTATATTATCAAATAATTGTAAAAACATTGCGGTAAAGGTTCCTAAAAACGGAAACAGCGGATACAAAATTGCAGTTATAGTAATAATTGGCATAATAAAGATAGAAAAAATTGGTATAACAATAAAATTAGCTAACATTGTTAAAAAGTGCCACTCAAACAATTTATAAATAATAACAGGTAAGCTAATTAAATTCATAAAGATTGTCTGTTTTATTGTAGAAAATTCATTGGTATAAATTAGACTAAAAGATAACAAATAACTCAATTGACAACCAAACTGTAGCAACATTTGTGGTTCTAAAAATAAATTAATTATAATCGTTATACTCCATATATCCAATGACCCCATTTTATTTTTAAATAGTCCAAAAATCAGTCCTATTTCAACAGATATTATAGATCTAAGTAATCCAATTGATGCTCCTGCAATAATAAAAAATATTGGTAATATAATTATTAAAAAGATTAAATAACGTTCTCTACTAATCCTTAAATGAATTAGTATCATTGTTAAAACACTAACTATATAAAATACATGTAGCCCTGAAACACTAAATAAATGGATTAGACCTAGAGTTTTAACTCCTGACAGTTCTTCACTAAAGGAATCATTCATCTCTCCTAAGAAGAGACTATTAAAATATAAATTAAGCGGTTTTGGTAATGAATCGCCATAACATAGTAATTGTTTCCTAAAATCATGTAAAAAACTAAACAAATCGCTTTTATTCAACAAATTAATCTTAACCAATTTTTTAATATATATAATCCTATATACATTATTTGATTGATAATATTCTTTAGCATCAAATTCATTAATATTAGTTGGTTCATTAATGTCGGAAACTTCACCTTGAACATTCATATAAAAACTTTTTTTCATATTCCCCAAATAATCAGCGCTAATATTTCCATATAATAAATATTTCTGATTTGAGTAAGTATCTGTAAAAACACCACTATAAGTATTATCTTTAAATTTTATTTCATCTGGATATACCAAGAAGTTAAAATTATTTGTGTTAGCATCTGAATAAGTATCTTTATTATATTCATTAAAACATAATAAACAAAAAAATATTGATAATATTATGCAAAATAAACATACTTTTATCTCTTTCAAAGAAAAAATACGTATTAACAATAATAATATCAATATCATCCCTAAAATTTTATTGCCAAAAAATAAAATACTTATACATATACACAGCATCGCAGGAAATATATATAATTTTTCGATTTATTTTGGTAAATAAGAACTAAATTTAATTTGATTAATAGTTTCAGAATTCAATTCTACTTTATGTAACTTAACGTTTTTCATTTTAATTAACTCTTTCGCATATTCATCATTATGATAGTTCCTTAAATAATTAATCTTAACAATTCCAGCTTGTAACAAAGTTTTAGTGCATTGTAAGCATGGAAAATCAGTCACATAAATTTCAGCTCCATCAGTAGCTTCACCAAACTTTGCACATTGAGAAATTGCATTCATTTCAGCATGAATCGTTCTAATACAGTGTCCATCACGCATATAACACCCAACATCTATACAATGATCATCACCTGAAACAGAACCATTATATCCACCAGCAATAATTCTACGATCCCTTACTAAAGTGGCACCAACTGACAATCGATTACAAGTACTTCTAGTTGATAATAAAACTGCCTGTAACATAAAATATTGATCCCAAGGAATTCTTTTTTTACTCATTTTATGTTCACCCCTAAATAATTATTAATTATCATTATATCAAATAATTATACTTCTAAATAATCTTTTAATTTTTCAAAAGTTTTATCACCAAACCCACTAATTTTCTTTAGCTCATCAATACTTTTAAAGCCATTATGTTGATTACGATAATCTATAATTTTATCAGCCTTTTTTTCACCAACACTGTCTAATTCTTGGAGCTTTTTATTATCTGATGTATTTAAATTAACTTTTTTAGAATTAGTAGTCGATACATCATTAGGTGAATCGGAAATGTCACCATTTGGACTTATTTTATTTACAATAATAACCTGCTGATCATTTACTTTTTGAGATAGATTTACGCTTTTTTGATCTGCATGTTTTTTAAAACCACCAGCAGATTTAATAACATTGGTAACTCTATCAGCAGATTTAACTTTATAAACACCTGGATGTTTAACTTCTCCTTTCAAATCAACATAAATTTCACTATTAATATCATTATTCAAAGAACTGTTACTAGCATCAGATTTATTATTCTGCAAACTTAGTGAATTATTGTATGAAACCTTTTTATTACTTTTCTGTACATAAACTATAAAAGATAATCCTAAAGAAATTAATAACAATAATAAAACAATCATAATTTTATGAATATTATCATTTAAAATCTTCTTTATGTTAATAATTATGAATTCTAACTTCGTCTTATTCACCTTTTCCTCCCTTTCAATTATATATACGAAAAAAGAACACAAAAATGTGTTCTTTAAATATTATTTAATTTGTTTAATGCATCTTTAAAATTAGTTACTGGTATAACTTTCATATTAGGTGCATACTTTTTAGCGGTTTTAACTGCAGATTGATAATTGGTCATATTGTTTTCTTCGAATTTCAAAATATCTTTAGTTGGTTTAACATAAGGTGCTAAGAAATATTTAGCTCCTGCATTCTTAGCAGCGATAATTTTTTTATCAATTCCACCAATTTCTCCAACATTTCCATTTTTATCAATGGTTCCAGTACCAGCAATACTTTCTCCATGTCTAATATTTTCACCAGTTAACTGTTCATATATCTGTAAAGAAAACATTAAGCCGCCTGAAGGCCCCCCAACAGCACCTGGATTAATTTTAATTGGTATTTCTGGTTTAACTGAATCATTATCAATTAAAATGATACCAATTCCAGGATGTTTGGATCCCATTAAATTAATTAATGGTTCTTTGGCATTCATTAGTTTTCCATCATGATTAAATTCAATATTAACGCGCTGACCAATTTTTTTATCATTAATATACTTTCTAAAATTATAAGAACTACTAAATTTATGTCCATCAACACTAATAATTGTGTCACCAACAGATAGTTTATTCTTAAATTTAGATTTATCATCTATGTTCAAAACATATATCCCATTATACTTCATAGTTACTTTTTGATTGGCATAATGATAAGCATTATATATAGCTTCATTAATAGAATTCATCATGTAAAATGTTTGGACCTTCATATAAGTTTGATCATTTTCGCCATTGGTTATGTCATCAATATTTTCAATAGAATAATGAGGATTGATTTTAGCATAAAGGTAACTAGCAGGAGATGCTTTAGATTCTCTAACTGTAGTCAACATAAATTTACCTTTATTTTTATCATAATGATGATCAACATTAACAATCGGTTTCAAATTTATAGCGTCTCCTGGGCCTTCTATATATTTAGGTAAGAATGGAGTAAACATTACTATTATTCCTAAAATTAATACGATGGAAAATATTAATATATTTCTGTTGTTTCTATTTTTAAACAATTATTTCATTTTCTCCTTCAAACTTTTTTCCACATTACTAGGGACATAATTAGATATATCACCATTAAAATAACAAATTTCTTTAATTAAGCTTGAAGACACTGCTTGAAATGAAGGCTTTGCAATTAAAAACATTGTTTCAATGGAATTATATAAATTATGATTCATATTTGAAATTGCATTTTCAGAGTCAAAATCTTTAACATTTCTTAAACCACGAATAATTACACTTGCTGAAACTCGTTTGGCAAAATCAACCATCAATCCATCAGCTATCATTACTTCAACATTATCTATCTTATCAACATTATCTTTTACCATTTTCATTCTTTCATCTAGAGAAAACAATCCATTTTTACTAGTGTTTTTTCCAACAGTAACAATAAGTTTGTCAAAATTTTTACTAGCTCGCTTAATTAAATCCAAATGCCCATTGGTAATTGGATCAAAGCTACCTGGAAAAATAGCAATTGTCATAACATTAATCACCCCTGTAATTTATATATAGAAATAATTGTAATTCCATATTGTTTTTGCTGAGATAAGCGATAATGATTAACATCATCAATTAAAGAAACATTATCATCGGTTTCACAAATAACCATACCATTTTCATTAAGTAATTTTAATTCATATATTTCTTGCAATTGTTTTATCATTTTCTGATCCTTATATGGTGGGTCAAGAAATATAATATCAAATTTTTCATTTTGATTTGATAATGATTGCAATGCATTTTCAGCATTCATTTTTAACACATTGAATGACTGATCTTGTTTTGTAATATTAACATTTTCATTAATGGTTTTAATAGCAGCGTATTGTTTGTCAACCAAAGTAGCTTTATCGAATCCTCTTGAAACTGCTTCTATAGCAACAGCACCAGAACCCGAAAACAAATCTAAGAAGTTACCACCATTAAAATAAGGACCTATCATATTAAATAATGATTCTTTAACCTTGTCAGTAGTAGGTCTCGTTTTATTACCAGGAACTGATTTTAAATTTCTACTACCAAATTTTCCAGATATAACACGCAATTAAAAGGACTCCTTTTTTTAATATTCCTCATCATCTTTTTGTTCATCAATATCTTCTTTTTGAGATAATTGATTATACAGATTGATATATGGAGAATCTACAACTGATTTAACTATCCTTAATTTTTTAAGCTTTTCTTTAACCATATTAAAATTTGAGGAATTAACATACATAACTAAATAATGCATTTTATATGATACATAATAAATCAGTCCATATTTTTTAAGTTGTCTAATTTGTTTTGTTGAATAAACATAAACAATTAATGATTTTCTTTCTTCCAAAATATTATCCAAGACAAATCACCACCCATTAAATATTTATAAGTTAGGTCTTGTTTTCTTCTGCTTTGAACTAATGACAAGTACCATTCCTATACAAAGTGCTAATGTAACCATACTTGATCCTCCATAACTAATAAATGGAAAAGTAACACCAGTAATTGGTAACATTCCGGTTACACCACCAACATTAACAAAAGCTTGAACAGTTAAATAAGAAGCAAGTCCATAGCATATTAATGAATCGTAAGTATTATGAGACCTAATGCCTAGTTGGAAACATCTAACTATAATCACTAACAATAAAAACAAAATAAATAATACACCAACTAAGCCTAATTCTTCTGAAATTATTGACATAATAAAATCAGTATTAGGTTCAGGCAAATAACCTGTCTTTTGGATACTATTACCTAAGCCAACACCAAAAATTCCACCATTACTTAATGCATAATATGAATTAACCAACTGAGCACCACTACCCTGGGTAAATTTAAAGGGATTAGTAAAAGTTATAATTCTTTGTAGTTGATAGTTATCAGTACCATTTCTAAATATAAAAGCTAATATTCTAACAATGATATAAGAAAATACAAAGGATAGAGATAATAGCAAAGATGCTCCTCGCCAATTTACTCCACTAGAAAGTAATAATATAAACAATATCGTAAAACAAATAATGGTTCCACCAAGATCAGGCTGTATAACAACTAACAAAAGTAAAATCATAGTAGTAATAACTTGTCCTCTCATTATTGGCCACCAATGATTTTCTAGATACGGCTCTTTCTTGGTAATAAATGAAGCAAATCTTAATATTATATATATTTTTACAACTTCAGCAGGTTGAATATGTATAGGACCTAAATCAATCCAACCAGCAGCACCATTAATACTGTGTCCAAAGAATTTTAGATAAATAAGTGATATAAAAAGTAAACATAAAAATATTCCTAAGAATTTAGGATTCCTTACAATTTTATTATTACCCATTAAGCAAAATAATATTAGAATCAAACTAACAATTACATACATACCTTGCTTAATCAAATATCCCATAGGAGAACCACCATTTTGGGTTGCAATATTTGAGCTTGAAGAATATACCATAATAATTCCAATAAATGATAGTAAAATATATGGAACAAAAATATAGTAATCCATCGTCGATAAACTAATTCTCAAGTTCGACATATGTCGTTTAAAAAACATAAATACATCTCCAAAAATTTACTAATATTAATCATATTATAGCATAGTAAACATATTGCATTTAATAATAAACAAAAAAAGAGTGAGCTTATCGCTCACTCTTTAAAATATTTTTAATTGTTATGACGATTACGTTTTGATTGTTTTTCACGTTCATTAGTATTTAGAATACTCTTTCTTAAACGAACATTTTCAGGTGTAACTTCACAAAGTTCATCTTCATTTAAGAATTCTAGAGATTCTTCTAGAGTTAAATGTTGTGGTTCATTAATCTTAGAAGTGTCATCTGAACCAGCAGCACGAACGTTGGTTTGTTTCTTACCTTTAGTGATATTAACTGAAATATCATTGTCACGACTGTTTTTACCAACAATCATACCTTCATATACTTCAGTACCTGGATCAACAAAGATAGTACCACGATCTTCAATACCCATTGTAGCATAGGTTGTAGTCTTACCCTTATTAATTGAAACTAAAGCACCATTCCTTCTACCTGGGTTCCAGTTCTTAACAACTGGCAAGTATTTTTCAAAGGTATGGTTCATAATTCCATATCCACGAGTAAGTGATAAGAATTCAGCTGAGTAACCAATCAATCCACGAGAAGGAGCTAGGAATGTCAAACGAGTTTGACCATTACCAACATTTTCCATGTTTTGCATATTACCTTTTCTTTCAGATAATGTTTGAATGATTGAACCTGAGTATTCTTCTGGAGTATCAATTTGAACTGATTCGAATGGTTCACATTTTTCGCCATCAATTTCACGGATGATAACTTGTGGACGTGAAACTTGTAATTCATAACCTTCACGACGTAAGTTTTCAATTAAAATTGATAAATGTAATTCACCACGACCAGAAACTGTCCATGAACCTGGATCATCAGTTTCATCAACACGTAATGAAACATCGGTATGCAATTCACGTTCTAGTCTATCAATTAATTGACGAGCAGTAACAAATTTACCTTCTTGTCCAGCAAATGGTGAAGTATTTGTACCAAAAGTCATTTGTAATGTTGGCTTATCAATTCTTAAAATTGGTAATGCTTCTTTAGCAGAAGGATCAACAACAGTTTCACCAACATTAATATCTTCCATACCAGAGATAGCAATTAAATCTCCAGCTTTTGCTTCATTAATGTCTAATTTCTTAAGACCAAAGAATCCCATAAGTTTAGTAACACGGAAATCTTGAGTTGAACCATCAAGTTTCATAACAGTAACACTGTCACCTACTTTAATCGTTCCACGGAAAATACGACCAATTCCAATACGACCAACGAAATCATCGTAATCAAGCATTGCAACTTGGAATTGTAATGGTTCATCTGAATTATCGATAGGTGCTGGGATAGCATCAACAATAGTATCGAAAACAGGTTTCATAGTGTGTTCTTGAGTTGATAAATCATCATCATAACTTGAAGTTCCGTTCATAGCTGAAGTGTAAATAATAGGGAAATCTAGTTGTTCTTCATCAGCACCTAATTCAATAAATAAATCAAGAACTTCATCAACAACTTCACTAGGACGTGACCCAGGACGATCAACCTTATTAATAACTACAACCGGTGTTAAATGTTGTTCTAAAGCTTTTTTCAAAACAAAACGAGTTTGAGGCATAGTACCTTCAAAAGCATCAACAACTAATAATACACCATCAACCATTCGCATGATACGTTCAACTTCTCCACCGAAGTCAGCATGTCCTGGAGTATCCAAAATATTAATTTGTTTATCTCCATATCTAACAGCAGTATTCTTTGAAAGAATTGTAATACCACGTTCACGTTCGATATCATTTGTATCCATGGCACGATCTTCAATTTGAACGTGTTCATCTAAAGTATCTGATTGTTTTAGTAATTCGTTAACCAAAGTTGTTTTACCGTGGTCAACGTGGGCAATAATAGCAATATTTCTAATATCGTCTCTTGTCTTCATATGTTTACCTTCCTTTCGAAGTATCCACTTATCTCTTACTTAGCAACTCGGACCAAGTTATTAATTTATATAAATTTACACATAAGGCATTACTTTACTAAATCAAGTATTTCCTTATGTGCAATCTTCGTCGCTACCAATACAGTTTCTGATGATACCATATCGAGCTTATTCCCGTCAATAGTGGTAACAGTGAGACCTAAGCTTTCACACATTACTCTACCGGCAGCAATATCCCATGGCTTTAAATGGGAAATATATCCAACTAATTCCCCCTTTATAACAGATATTAATTGAATTCCTGCGCTACCATATATTCTAACTCCTTCGCTTTGTTTAGCGATTGTTTGCATATTATATGCATTTTCAATTAATAATGGTGCACTCATCCCCATAAGTCCATAATCAAGATGAATATCATCTGGTTTATTCAATAGCTCATTATTTCTGTAAACTTTTCCAAATATACCATGATATAAATCATTATTAACAACGTCTAAGATATATCCTAATACGCCTTTTCCATCCACATACAATGAAACCATTATCGCAAAATAATTTCGTTCTTTAACAAAATTCATAGTTCCATCAATAGGATCTATTATCCAAACATGTCCTTCCATTGAATTAAATTTGTCACCAAATCCTTCTTCTCCAAGGATTTTGGAATTAGGATCATTTTCTCTAATTTTTCTTACCAAAAATTGTTCATTATCCTTATCAACGTTTGTAACTAAATCTTTTCTACTAGTTTTAGTATCAACTTTCAAGTCTTTATTAACCGATTCTAAAGCATTTTTTCTAGCTATTTGTAACCAAGATTGAATTTTTTCATCCATAATTTTGAGCCAGTCTTTATTCAAAATAACATCTCCAATAATTACTAATTCATTCTGACATTCTTCGATTTATTATTTTTAGCAGCTTGCCAAGTTTTATATAAACTATAGCCAGAAATTTGATAGAAATCTCTGTCTAATTGTTTTTGTTCCATCTTAGAAGGATTAATGGATCTAAAATTGTTATAAAGCTTAATAATTAAACTTTTATCAACCCCATTTTTATCTTCATAAGCTTTTTCTACAGATGTATATAAATTCATCATTGTTAAAACTTCATCCCTATTCCAACTTTCAAACATTGGGTATGAGTAGTTATTATTCATTATTTTTTGCTCCCATTAATTATTTCATTTATAACAATATCTGATTTGTCAACTATCGAATTAAGAGTAGACTCCTCATTATCAGATAATGAAACCTTTATGTATTGATATAATCCTTTATTATTAACAATAACTGGAGAACTTAATGATGACAATTTACCATTACTTAATTTTAAGTTCGATAAATCCATAATATGTGGCAAATCTAAATATAAAGAATCTAAAATATCCTTTATTGATTTAAATTGTAAAATCTCATCTTCTGACATAGATTTTACGTCTAAGCGATAATTAATATCATCTAAAACATCATCTTTAAATAAGTTGTTCTTATCAGATAAATAAGAGAGAATTGGTGTTTGCCCAATATAAGATCTACTCCAAGATATAAAATTATTGATATTATTACCAAAGGTACTAATTGTTATATCTGATGATCCAACATTAAAATATCTTTTTAAGATATTTTTTAAAACCAAAGTACTAGGCAATGTACCAGTACCTATTAAATAATTGGATGACTTACCAGTAAATTTACTAGCAAAATAATTCAATAAGTCGTCTCTAAATCCATTAAGAATAATTGTTCCAGTAAAGCCTTTCTCAATTATATCATTAACAGACAATCTAAAATTAGATATCTTTTCCTTTAAAAATTCAATATTATCATCCTTAATATTTTCTGGAAAATCATATAAGTAAATGAAGCCATCAATATTGCTATAATCACTTTTATCAGAGATTGATACATTAAATTGATCACATAAAACTGTAGATATTAACTTATTAATACTGCCACTTAAATCCGTGTTTAAAATATGTAAATGAATTGGATAGTCAATACTGATTAAGAACTTAACAAAAGCTAAAATCCGCTTATTATCTCCACTTATTAATAAATTTTTTAACATTAAATCACCTCTAAATGATATTATATATCAATGAAACGATTGATAAAAATTATAAAGAACAAATATGAATTGCTTATGATATAATTTATCTAATAACAAAGGAGGTAAATGATTTGTTTTTAATGAAAGATATTGTTAGAGATGGAAATAAAGTACTTAGACAACAAGCGAAAAAAGTTAATTTCCCTCTAAGTAATGAAGACAAACAACTAGCAAAAGATCTAATGGAGTACCTTGAGGTTAGTCAAGATCCTAAATTATGTAAAAAGTATGGACTAAGAGCTGGAGTAGGTCTTGCAGCACCACAAGTTGGCGAGTCAAAAATGATGGCTTCTGTATTAGTCCCTGCAGAAGATGAAGATGAAAGTCCTATATTCAAGGATGTAATCATCAACCCTGTCATTTTGTCTAACTCAGTTCAAAGATGTGCTTTAATTGAAGGTGAAGGTTGCTTATCAGTAGACGAAGATTTTGAAGGATATATTCATAGGTCTGCTAGAATTACTTTAAAATATCAAGACGTTAATGGTGAGGAACACACAATTAGGCTTAAAAACTACCCTGCAATTGTTTGCCAACATGAAATTGACCATTTACACGGTACATTATTCTATGATCATATTGATAAAGAAAATCCTTTCTCCAAGAAAGACAATGATTTATTTGTTGAATAATAAAAAGCTTGAGAATCTAAATGGTTCCCAAGCTTTTTATTTATCTACTTTCTTCATATCTAATACATATTCATAAGTTGCAGAATTTAATAGGTAAGCTAAATCGATATGAATTAAATTATCTCTAATAAAAAAATCAGTTACAACCAGGTCATGATTGAATTTTTTACTATCATTAAAAGTTTTTATTAAACTATTTATATTTATTCTTAGGTACTCTTCACTAAAATGATTGTTATATTTTAAAACATACTCATAGTCATATATATTTCTTCCCCATACTACAGAATTATTATTTTTTTCAACAATCTTCAAAGTATTATCTAAATTTTCGCTTAAGTGATGAATAAAATCATCTAAAACATTTATAGTTTCTTTATTACCTATATCAATAGGCCTTATAATAAAAAAATGATGAATAACATTATAAATAATAATTGCTATGATAAAACCAACTATCATTTCAAAAATTAACATTGATTTCACCTCTTAATTCATTTTAATATAGATTAAATTTTAACATTATTATCGTTTTTCTGCTTACTATACTTATTAAAATTTCTATGATAAAATTAACTTAATCATTTGTGCAGTCGCACAATCGTACGGTTAAAAAACATAAAAGGAGTTATTAAAATGATATTCAAAGTTTTATATCAAGAAAACACAAAATCTAATCCAAAAAGGGAATTTACTAATGCTCTTTATCTAGACTGTGAAACAGAAGTTGAAGCAAGAGAATTGGTAGATAAGAATACTGATCATAACATTGAATTTATTGAACCTTTAGAAGGAAATCACTTGGCTTACGAACAAAAAAGCCCAGATTTTAAAATTACGGAGTTTAAATAATTATGAATAAACTAAACGTCAAAAATAATGAAACTGCTATTTATGGCGTTGGTGGACTTGGCGAAATTGGTAAAAATACTTACGGAGTTCAATTCCAGGATGAAATTATTTTAATTGATGCTGGAATTAAGTTCCCAGAAGATGATTTATTGGGAATAGATTATGTTATTCCTGATTACCAATATCTAGTTAAAAATAAGGATAAGATTAAAGCTTTAGTTATCACCCATGGTCACGAAGATCATATCGGTGGTGTGCCTTATCTAATCAAAGACTTAAACGTTCCAATTTACGCTGGTCCATTAGCGCTAGCATTAATAAAAAGTAAGCTAGAAGAACATGGCCTATTAAGAACAACCGAATTGCATGAAATTACGCCTAAGAGTGTGCTTAAATTTAATAAAACCAAGGTTTCGTTTTTTAGAACTACACATTCAATTCCTGATACAATTGGAATCGCTGTGCATACACCTTCTGGTGTAATTGTTGAAACTGGTGATTATAAATTTGATCTTACCCCTGTCACAAGACAGCCACCTGATTTACAAGAAATGGCTCGACTTGGACAAGAAGGCGTACTATGTTTAATGTCGGATAGTACAAATGCCGAACGTCCTATCTGGACTAAGTCTGAAAACTGGATTGGTCATGCGGTTAGACATATATTTGATGAAGAAACTGGCAGAATAATATTTGCTACATTTGCATCAAATATTTCCAGAATTAAAACTGCATGTGATGTTGCCATTAAACATGGTAGAAAGATAGCTGTTTTTGGTCGTAGTATGGAAGCGGCAATTGTGAATGGTAAAGAATTAGGATATTTAGATGTTCCAGATGATACATTTGTTGATGCATCAGAACTTCAATCATTACCTGCTGAAAAAACATTAATATTATGTACAGGTTCACAAGGTGAACAAATGGCTGCCCTTTCAAGAATAGCAAATGGAACTCATAGACAAATTTCAATACAACCTAATGATACTGTTGTATTTTCAAGTAACCCTATTCCTGGAAATAAAATAAGTGTAAACAGAGTTATTAATGAGTTAGAAGAAGCTGGAGCCAAAGTTATTCATGGTAAGATTAATAAAATCCACACTTCTGGACATGGTGGTCAAGAAGAACAAAAGTTAATGCTAAGATTGATGAAGCCTAAATTCTTCATGCCTATTCACGGTGAATACCGTATGTTAAAAATTCATACAAAATTGGCTGAACAATGTGGAGTACCATTAAAGAACAGTTTTATTATGCAAAATGGTGATGTTCTTGCCCTGACTAAGGATTCAGCAAGAATAGCTGGTCATTTCACTTCCGGAGATGTTTATGTTGATGGAAACGGTATAGGTGATGTTGGCAATGTGGTTCTTCGTGATCGTCAATTATTATCTGAAGAAGGTCTTGTAGTTGTTGTTGCAACTATTAATTTAAAAGATCAAGAAATTCAATCAGGCCCCGATTTATTATCAAGAGGATTTGTTTATATGAGAGAGTCTGGTCAGTTATTAGATGAAGGTCGACGTCTAGTATTTAGAACTATTCGAAGAGCTATGCGTAATAGAAATGCAAATGAATCTAGTATTAGAAATGCAATTATAGAAGACTTGCAAGAATTCTTATATAATAAGACTGAAAGACATCCATTAATTTTACCAATGCTTATAATGAATACAAAATAATTGTCTAATCTTATTTAAAAGGCGAATTCTTAATAGAATTCGCCCTTTTTAATTAAACAAAAAAGGAGAAAATAAATTGCCTTCAGATTACCTAATAATTTTGAATCCCAAAGCTAATAATGGAAAAGCTCAAAAGAATTGGCCTAAAATAAAAAATATATTAGAATCTAATAAAACTAACTATAAACTTAGAATTACAAGAAAAATAAATCATGCAAAATCAATTATGAATTATTATTTAAATAAATGGTACAAAGAAAACAAATTTCCTAAATGCATAATTATAATTGGTGGAGATGGGACCATCAATGAAGTGTTAAGTTCAATCATTAATGATAAAAAAACTCCTAATATTCCAATAGGAATCCTACCATTTGGAAAAAACAATAAATTTGTTAAAGCTAATAATAATAAATTGGATTGGAAAGAAAATCTTCTAAATATAATAAAAAGCGATAAATATAATAAAATTAATATTGGAAGCTTTAAAGAAAACATAAAACAAGAAAATGGTATTTTTATCAATCAAATAATTATAGGACTTGATACAAATCCTAAAAATGGTAATAATAAGCTGCATAGATTAAAACACTTAATTACTTTGATTCCAATGCTATACAATATTGATTTTTTTAATACAAATGTAAAAGTGGATTCAACAAAATATAGTTTTAAAAAGGCAATATTTTGTTCAGTAGAAAACACAATGCAAAATAATGATAAAGAAAAGTCATTAAAATTATCAATAATAGAAAAAAGAAATATATTTAAATTAATATACACAATTCTAATAATATTACTGGGTAAGAAACATAAATCAAAATCAATTCATAATTTTTATGGAAATAACATCCACCTATCTATTCCCTCATTAGAATATGGTAAAGTAGATGGCGATAATCTTGGCAGTCGCTTTTATGATATTGATTATAAAATAATAAAATATCCTTTTATTATATAAAAAAGCATCTTCGATAATAATTGTCGAAGATGCTTTTATTTATATTTTTATTAAACCATTTAACAGACAAATTATAGATATAATTGCTAAAATAAATAATAATATAGCAATTAATCTCTCTAATTTGTTAAATACAAATTTTTCTTTATTATCGATTTTTTGTAAATAATAGTATATGGGTATTCCTGCAGCAAACATAATTGTAGCTAGTAATATATAACTCATTCCGGCAGCATATAACAACCAACAAGAGTAAATGCTAGCAACAATACCTAAAAAGATATTCTTATTTCTATCATGACCTTGATGATCCAAATAAGAATACTTTAATTGATAAAATGCTGAAAAAGCATATGGTACTAAAACAGCCGCACTAGAAATTGAATAAAAGAAATGATATACCTCCGAAGAAATTAAGAAAGAAATCATAAATATTTCAACTAGAATATTAGTAAAAATTAGTGAGTTAACTGGTGCCCCGTTTTTATTTGATTTAGCAAATAGTTTGGGAAACGATCCTGATTTAGCTGCAGCATATGGCACCTCAGATGCAAACATAGTAAATGATAACCAAGCTCCAATTACAGAAACAATTAAACCAAGATTAACAATAATTGCTCCCCATTTACCAACAACACTTTGTAATAAATATGCCATAGCTGGCTGATGTAAATTAGACAATTGTGCCTGTTTCATTACACCAAATGATAGCAATGTAACTAACATATATATTAATGAAACAATAACTATTCCTAGAACGGTTGCTCGACCAATATCTTTCCTTTTTTTAGCATATCCAGAAAAGATAACAGCGCCTTCAATTCCTGAGAAAACCCAAACAGTCACTAGCATTGTGCTTTTAACTTGTGCTAAAACATCACCAAAATTAAAAGGTTTATCACCCATTAACCAAAAGTCACTAGTAAAAATTTTCAATCTGAAAGCAACAATCATAATAACAATAAATAAAAATAATGGTATTAATTTTGTAATAGTAATAACTGTATTAATAAAGGATGCTGATTGAATTCCTCTTAAAATTAAGAAATGACAAATCCATAGAAAAATTGATCCTACTATAAAAGATATCCAATTATGACCATCACCAAATATTGGGAAAAAATAAGTCAAAGCACTCATAAGTAAAGTTGCATAACTAATATTACCTAGCCAGACTGACAACCAATATCCCCATGCAGAATTAAATCCCATGTACTTTCCAAATCCTGCTTCTGCATAACTATAAACTCCCGCTTGTAAGTCTGGTCGTTTATTTGTTAAGTTTTGAAAAGTGAAAGCTAATGATAACATTCCTATTCCAGTTATAATCCAACCAATAATAACTGCCCCTGCTCCAGCATTGGCAGACATATCATTCATTAAATTAAAAACTCCCCCACCAATTATTGAACCTATAACTAAACCTATTAATTCATATAGATTTAATTTTTTTGAGGAATCCCCCATTTTATCTCTCCTTTAACTTTATATAAAAATCACATAACTTTAATTATAACGTAGTAAAGAATGATTTGTATATAAAAAAAGTTATGTCTAAAAAGACATAACTTTAATTAAAACCTATTTTTTTAAAATGTTATTTATTTCATCTAATTCATCAGGAGTAAAATGCAAATTATCTAAAGCTTTTAAATTAGAATCTAAGTGTTCTGGCTTAGAAGCACCAGTAACAACACTAGTTACTACCGGATCATGTAATAGCCAAGCTAAACTCATTTGAGCAAGACTTTGATCACGATTTTTAGCTAAATTATTAAGTTTATTAAGCTTTTCAACTACATTATCTTTATCATTCAACATAAAACTATTTGTAAAGTGTAATTTAAGATCTTCAGGCATTCCATTTAAATATTTATCAGTTAATACACCTTCTGCAAGTGGACCATAAGCTATCAAACCATCTTTATTTTCTTTTAATGCATCAATAGTCCCATCTTCTTCAACTTGTCTATTTAATAAGTTGTATGACATTTGATTAACAACAAATGGTGTATGCAATTCCTTAAAGTATTTAATAATTTCTCTAGTTTGTTCGCCATTATAATTAGAAATACCAGCATATAAAGCTTTACCTGACTTTACAATTCCATCAAGTGCTTCAGCAGTTTCTTCTAAGCTAGTATTAGGATCAAATCTATGACTATAATATATGTCAACATAATCCAGTCCCATACGTTTTAATGAGCGATCAATTGCAGCAACTAAAGTCTTTTTAGAAGAGAATGATCCATATGGTCCAGGCCACATATGATAACCAGCCTTAGTAGTAATAACTAATTCATCACGATAAGGTTTTAAATCAGCACGATAAACTTGACCAAACATTCTTTCGGCTGCACCAGAACCAGGTCCATAATTATTAGCTAAATCAAAACTAAAGATTCCTTTATCAAATGCATTAAGCACTGCTTTTTCACTATCTTTAAAATTGGCATTGTCTCCATAACTATGCCACATTCCAAATGATAATGCAGGTAATTGTAATCCAGAATTACCTGCTCGACGTACTTTCATATTATCATAGCGTTTATCTGAAGCTTTATACATAATAATCACCCTCATTTATTAATTAGAGACTATAAACAGTTTAAAATGATTTTTTATCTAAAGTCAAGAAAAGCCCTTAACAATAATATGTTAAAGGCTTTTTATTTACTTAATTTTAATATTAATCCAATTTCTACTCATGCCGGCTGGATTCCAAATATACCCATCAATATGTGTATTCCATAATTCTGCAGTAGCAGGTTGATACAATGGAATAACTCCTTGATTTTGCATTAATATTTTCTCAGCGTTTACTAAATCATTAAAGCGTTTTCCAGAATCATTAGCATCACGATTATTAGACATATTTATATAGTTATCATAATCACGATTACTCCATTTAGAAAAGTTCATTGAATTATTAGATTCAAATAATTGTAAAAAGTTAATTGGATCTGAGAAGTCAGCTCCCCATTTATTAACAGCAATATCAAATTGACCATTATCTTGACGACTCATTCTAGTCTTATCAGGAATTGAAGTAACATTAATTGATAATCCTGGTAATTTATTTAATTGAGTTTGTAAGAACTCAGCATTAGCTTTTGATTGATCGTCATCTGCAGTTAATAATGATAATTTAACAGAAGACATTTTTTCCTCTTTCATAGCTTTTTGCCAAAGAGATTTGGCCTTATCTAAATTATATGAAACCGCGTCTTTAACATAAGATTTTTCACCAAATGTTTTATCTCTATTATCGCCTTTCATACTTGCAAGTTTAGATGGAACTAATCCCTTGGCTGGAACTGAACCATCACGTAAAACATTATTAGATAATTCATCTCTATTGATTGCCATAGATAATGCTTTTCTAGCATTTTCATTTCTTAAAATAGGATTTTTCTTTTGGTTTAACATCATGTAAACTGTTGCTCCACCAGTAAATGATTTAAACCCTTTAGAGTTCTTATAATTAACTACTTGATCACCATTTAGTGGAGTAATATCTAGTTTACCTTGTTGGAATAAGTTTAATGAAGTACTTGGGTTCTTTACAACAGAAACATTTATCTTTTGTAAATGAACATTTTTTGAATTCCAATATTTATTATTTTTAACTAACTGCCAATTTTCATTAGTTCCGTTCCATTTTTTTAAGATAAATGGACCATCAGAATTAGTTTTCAAACTATTTTCACCATATGATTTACCATATTTATCAACTACCGATTGTTGTAATGGGAAAAATACTGGGAATGATAAAAGCCTTCTAAAATAAGGGACCGGTTTATTTAAGTTAACTACTAATTTATAATCACCATCGGCTTTAACACCTAAACTATCAGGACTCATTTGACCTTTTTGAATAGCATCATAATTTTGGATTTGTCCAAATAAATATGCATATTGAGAAGCTGATTTTGGATCAGCTGCTCGACGCCATGAGTACACAAAATCATTAGCAGTAACATGTTTTCCATTTAACCATTTTGCATTTTCTCTTAAATTAAAAGTGTATTGCTTACCATCATTAGATACTTTATAACTTTTTGCTAAGGCATTATCAATACTATCATTCTTGCCTAATCGATATAATCCCTCAGTTGTATGATATAACATAGTCAAACTAGAAGCATCCGAAGCCTTAGTATTATCCATTGAAGATATTTCAGTTGGATAACTTAAATTTAATTCTTTATTACTAATTTGCTTATCTTGAGCATTTTGGCTACCACATGCTACCAAGACTAATGCCAAAGCAGCAGTTGCCATTCCTACAATTGATTTTTTCCACTTCACTATTTATCACCTACCATAATTTATAACAAAAAATATTATAGCAGAAAATCATATCGAATTAAAATAAAAAGCACCCGATTTAATCAGATGCTTACAAAACTTTATTTAAATAATTTACCTACTGACTTATTTTCATGAATTCTAGTAATTGCATTTCCAATTAAATCAGCAACTGAAACAATATCTAACTTGTTAGTCTTTTTGGAATCATCAAGATATATAGAATCAGAAACAATTACCTTTTCAATAGGTGATTGTTCAATTCTTTCTAAAGCATCTTTGGCAAAAACTCCATGCGTACTAACAACATAAATTTTAGCAGCTCCATGCTTTGCCAAAACATTAGCAGCTTTAATTGCACCATTACCCGTATCAATCATATCATCAGCAATAATTGCAACCTTATCTTTAACATCACCAATCACAAACGTAGGAATATGCTTTACATTGCCAGGATCACGGTCATCAACAATCGCAATTGGTGAATCTATTAAACCTGCAAAGCCCCTAGCACGAGCAACTCCAGCATGATCTGGTGATACAACTACTGCATTATCTAAATCATAATTTTTTTTCATATGATTAGACATAATTTTATCCATTTTAAGATTATCAACAGGCTTATTAAAGAAACCTTGAATTTGTGGAGAGTGTAAATCTAAAGTTACAACACGATCAATGCCATCGTTTTCCAAAACAGATGCAATTAATTTAGCAACAATTGGCTTACGTTCACGCTTTTTAGCTGTATATCTAGCATATCCATAGTAAGGAATAACAACATTGATAGACTTAGCACTAGTTCTACGAACAGCATCAATCATAATAAATAATTCCATGACATTAGCATTGATAGGATCAGACATTGACTGAATAATATAAACAGAGTCACCTCTGATACTCTCATCAATTTGAATTTTAATTTCGCCGTCACTAAATTTGTTAATTGTAGCTTTCCCTAGTTCAACTCCACATGTCTTGGCAATTTTTCCAGCCAAAGGCCTATTGGAACTTAAAGAAAAAATTTTAATTCCTTTATTATCAGAATTTTCTGTCATGGAATTTTCCTCCTAATCGATCAAATAATTCAATGATTAATTTTAACATAAAATAATAAATAAAGCATGAATTTTTAAGGCTTAATACCTTCCATGCCAATCATTGGATCAACTAATTCATCCCTAATCATACTACTAGTTAAATGATAATCTTTAGAACCTTTATTATGATCATTTTTCTCAACAGATTCCACTTTATTATTAGCAGCAGGTTTGATACCACTGTTCAATAACTTTTGAATTCTTTCTTTTAAACTAGTATTTCGGTTATCAGACTCGCTTTTAGCACAACTTAAGAAGGAATTATAATCGCCAATCATGATTAAAACATCTGTTGATCTAGTAATCGCAGTATATAAAAGATTCTTTTTTAACATTTTAGAAAATTGTGGAACTATTGGTAATATAACCATTTTGAACTCACTACCTTGAGCTTTATGAATAGTAGTACAGTAAGCTAAAGTTATTTGTAACCAATCTTTTCTACTATAAGTTACCTCACTTTGATCAAAGGCAATCTTAATCTTATCATTACTAGATTTTGCATCGTCCTTAATAATTTCAACTATTTGGCCGATATCTCCATTAAAAACATTATCTTCAGGACTATTTACCAGTTGTAATACTTTATCTCCCTCACGATATACTATACCTCGATAATCAACCTCGACTATTCCTTCAGCTTTTGGGTTCATAATAGATTGAATAACATCATTAAGTTTGTTAACTCCGGCTGCTCCACGATACATAGGAGCCAACACCTGGATATCATTAGCAGTAAATCCCTTGAGTTTAGCCTTAGTAACAATTTGTTCAATCACATTACTCATTTGATTAGGAGTACAAGGTATAAAACTACGGTCAGGTTTTTTATCTGTAAAATCATCAGGCAGTGTTCCCTGCTGAATACTATGGGCTAAAGGAATGATAGTAGAATTACTATCCTGTCTATAGATAGTATTTAAATGCATCTTATTTATGCAATCAGATTTTAATAAATCATTAAATACTTGCCCAGGTCCCACTGATGGCAATTGATCTTTATCCCCAACAAGAATTACTTTCATGTTGTTTGGAATAGCACGAACTAATGATTGAAAAAGAAAAGTATCCACCATTGAAACTTCATCAACGATCAACAAGCCACCATCTAAATCTTTGGTAGGCTCTTCATTGTCTCCTTCATGACCATTTAATCCCAACAATCGATGAATTGTACTAGCAGGAATCCCAGTTGCTTCATTCATTCTCTTAGCAGCACGACCTGTAGGTGCAGCCAAAAGGATTGGAAATTCTTTGTCCTTATATGAATTTAAATCCAAAGAATAATCATTTAAATAGGCATAAAGATAGGTAATCCCTTTAATAATAGTAGTTTTACCAGTTCCTGGACCACCAGTTAATAAAAACATTTTGGAATTAACCGCATCTTTTAAAGCGGCAGTCTGTGAATCATCATATTGAATATTGAGTTTTTGCTCTACTAATCTAATTTTTTTATTAACATTTTCATCACTATAGTTACTAGAATCAGAGTTTTTAATAATTCGATTAAGATGTTCAGCAATATTCCATTCATCATCATATAGGGATTTTAAATAAACTCGATCATCTTCACCAACTATTTTTTGGTTCCTAGCCAATTCAATGAATTGACTAGATAAGTCTTCACCATTTATAAGTTGGGTATTCCCATTGTTTAATAGTTTTAAGGTTTCATCAACAATTGGCCCTGTAAAAGTATAAGTATCTCCATTTTTAATGGATAAATTTTGTAGAGCAGAAATCAATCCTGCTCTTATTCTAGCAGGATCATTTGATGGCATTCCAATTTTTGCAGCAA
Source organism: Apilactobacillus micheneri (assembly GCF_006493595.1). NCBI lineage: Bacteria > Bacillati > Bacillota > Bacilli > Lactobacillales > Lactobacillaceae > Apilactobacillus > Apilactobacillus micheneri. The sequence goes on from NZ_QUBI01000002.1 coordinate 321,006, forward strand.
TTTCATCCGCTTTTTTAAAACCAATTCCATTAATATCTTCCACTAAACGATATGGATTTTCATTAATGACTTCTAAAGTGTCATTTTTATATTTATTATAAATTGTCGAGGATAAATCACTACCAAATCCATAACTATTTAATCCAATTATAACCTGTTCCATCCCATTGTTTTTATTAATGGCACTAGTAATAGTAGCTTTTTGATTACTGTTTAAACCAGCTTTATCTAAACTATTAGAATCATTTAACACTTCTTGAATTAAGTTAGTTCCAAGTGCATCAACAACCCTTTTTGCAGTTTTTTTACCGATTCCAGAAAAATCTTCACCAGACAAATAAGATATAAGGCCTTCACGAGATGTAGGAACATTACTTTCATAATTTAAAGCTTTAAATTGCTTACCGTATTTTGGATGTTCTATAACTTCACCATAGAAGCAATATTCATTATCTTCAACCACATCAGCAAAATTACCGGTAACAACTATTTCATCTTCATGCCAGTCATTAATATTAGTATCAATTATCTTAACCAGAATAACTTTATAAAAGCTATCTTTACTTTCAAAGAAGGTCGCCGCAACTTTTCCTTTGACATATAGTTGATCATCATCAGAATTATCATTAACGTCTGAAAATAAACTTATAGATTCTGACACAGGCTTAATCCTCCTTACTTTTTACCTTGCTTTGCTTGAACAAATTTTTCAATATCAGCTAAACGTTTTTGTCCATTATCAAAATATTTCTTATCATATTTTTTTGCATTTTCAAAGTAATAATCAAAGTCTTCTTCTAACACCATTGCTACAATTCCACGATCAAAATTTGCTTTTCCATTTTTAGGTTGAGCATGTAATGTATTATCCAAAAATTGTGCAGCTTCAGAGAAATTAGCCAGTGCTATCAAACTACTACCTAAAAGATAATTAACATCTGGATCTTGTTTTCTAAATCCTTGAGCAGTTAATGCAAATACTACTGCTTTTTTATAATCTTTTTTACCCATGTAACTTTGAGCTAGCATAATGTAAGCGTCAGCTTTCATATCACTGCTACTTAAAGAGTTAAATTGCTCAATAGACTTATCGAACTCACCTGCTGCATAGTAAACATTGCCTAACCCATAAGTAAGTACTTCTTTTGCTTTTTTATTCTTATCGGCAAATAAACCTAGCGCTTTCATTATTAATTCTTCAGCTTGCGTAAAATTATGCAATTCTACTAAAAAAGCTCCTAAATCATAGTAAGTACGATAATCATTAGGATGTTCATCAATATCATTAACCAATTTGTGTAAAGTTTCGTCTGCTTTTTTTTGTTTTTCTTCGTGTTCTTTTTGAATCTTTAATTGCGAATTTTTTAGATTTTCATCATTTTTTACCATAATTAACCACCTATATTAAATCAGTAGATTTTAAATGTTTATTTAAATATTCAGTATCATTCCATTTAATTAGATTAAAATTCTTGCCACAGTCATTAGTTTCCAAAATAGTGGTACTAGTATTGGCAAGGCCACCACGCTGTTTAATATTTTTAATTGGTGTTCCTAACAACGAATTTATTAAGGCTTTTAAAGCTGCTCCATGACTAAAAATAATTACGTTATCGTCATTATTGTGATTTTTAACTATATAATTAATAGCTGGTCTCATTCGATCAATAACATCTTGGAAACTTTCTCCACCGATATCTTTAGAATCATATTTTTCAGGGTGATTTCTAAAATTATCAAATGATTGTGGATATTTAATTTTTACATCATCAAACTTTTGACCTTCCATTTTTCCTAGGTTAAATTCTTCTAAACGACTCCATAAGGTTAGGTCTGGACGATGCTTCAATTGTGAAATAACTCTTTCAGCAGTTATTCTAGCTCTTTTAATTGGACTAGAATAAGCATGCGCAAAATTAATATTTTCTAAATAACTTCCAAGTTGTTCCATTTCTTTATAACTTTGTGGTAGTAAATCAGAATCACCACCTGAACCTTGGTATCTACTTTCTAAATTCCATTTAGTTTTTCCATGTCTTATAAAATATAATTTCAATTTTATCCCTCGTTCAAAAATGATTATGTATATTATCTCAATTTATTGATATAAATTCAAAGTATTAAATAAAAAAAGTCTTTAAAAAACTTTAAAGACTTTTTTCGTTAAATATATTGTAATTCTTTATCATTTTGAAATGCAGCATCAATAATACCTGATCCTAGACATTCATCACCGTCATAAAAAACAACTGCTTGTCCTGGGGTAACTGCTCTAGCAGGTTCATCAAAATCAACTTTTAAGGATTTACCATCATCATTAAGATGAACAGTAACACCAACATCCTTTTGACGATAACGGAACTTAGCAGTACAACGGAAATCATTACCACGATTAGAAATATCATTTATCCAAAAAATATCGGAAGCTTCTAAATAGTCAGCATACAAATGCTTATTTTCATATCCTTTACCTACGTACAAAATATTCTTAGATAAATCTTTTCCTACAACAAACCAAGGACGATTATCAGTTCCATCTCCACCGATACCTAATCCACGGCGTTGACCAATTGTGTAATACATTAATCCATCATGGGTACCTTTAACTTCTCCATTAAAGGTCATCATTTTACCAGAAGTAGCAGGTAAATAATTACTTAAGAAAGATTTAAAGTTTTTTTCTCCAATAAAGCAAATTCCCATTGAATCTTTTTTATCAGCAGTAGCTAAACCGGCTTTTTTGGCAATTTCTCTAACCTTAGGTTTTTCCATATCACCAATTGGAAACATAACACGATCCAACTGTTCTTCTGAGAGTTGACTTAAGAAATAAGTTTGATCCTTGTTATCATCACTACCTCTTAGTAAATGATTGTTCCCGTCACTATCTCTTTCTAAACGAGAGTAATGACCGGTAGCAATATAATCAGCACCTAATTCTAATGCATAATCTAAAAATGCTCTAAATTTAATTTCTTTATTACAAATTACATCAGGATCGGGTGTTCTTCCCTTTTTATATTCATCTAAAAAGTAAGTAAAAACACGGTCCCAATATTCTTTTTCAAAGTTTACAGAATAATAAGGAATCCCAATTTCAGAAGCTACTTTAGCAACATCTTTATAATCTTCAGTTGCAGTACATACTCCATTTTCATCAGTATCATCCCAATTTTTCATAAAAACTCCAACAACATCATAACCCTGTTGCTTTAATAAGTAAGCTGAAACAGATGAATCAACACCACCTGACATTCCAACAACAACACGAGTATTACTATTGTCTGTCATACAAAAATCACCATCATTTCTTCTAGATTCATAGAATCTACGATTTGAAGGTCGCATATCCCATAATTGATATAATACATATTTTAATTATTAATTGCAACAAAAAAGAAACACCTGGAGTGTTTCTTTTTTGTTAGTTTTGAATAAATACTTCTCTGTCAATAAAATTATTCATTAAATAATGAAATTGTTCGACTAATTTATCTTTATTAATATTTTTAAAAATATTAACTTTGTTTAATCCATTACCACTTACAGTAGACATTTTGAATGATTTTAAATCTGATTTAAAGGTTATTTTTAATTTAATACCATTATATGGATCTTCAGTATCAAGAGATTGTTCAAAAGCAAAATTACCAGCATTAGTTTTATTAAAACCAGTATCGCTTAAAGTATAACGTTTAATTGCTGGATTAATCGAATAAATTTGATTATCGCCATCAATTTTGTTTTCTGTTGTAAATGCCATTAAATATATTCCCCCAACTATTATTTTTTAATTCTTTTAATGATTTTAATTGTTGAATCAATAAACTTATTAATGTCATCCATAGTGGTAAACTTACCAAAACTAACTCTAATTGATTGATTAATTCTAGGACTATTTTTACCATACATTGCAATTAACACATGTGATGGTTCAATACTTCCAGCAGTACATGCTGAGCCAGATGAAACTGCAATATTATCTAAGTCTAAATTTGTCTGTAATAAATCAGTAGGAACTCCCTTAATCCATAGATTAAAGACATGTTGCAAATTAGTTTCACTCATTGAACCATTAACTTCAAATTCAATATTATTTTCATTAAATTGATTAATAATTTGATTTTTAAAAGAAATATAACGATCATGTAATTTTTGTTTCAAATCGGGGGTAGTTAAAGAAACCGCAGTGGCAAATCCAGAAATAGCTGGAATATTTTCTGTACCTGCACGTCTCTTATCTTCTTGATCCCCACCTTTGATAAAACTTGGAAAGTTAATGTCATAATTTTTATATAAGAAGCCCATCATTTTAGGACCATTAAGCTTATGTGCTGATGTCGATAACATATCAATATGGTCAGCTTTTACATCTATATCAGATAATCCATAGGCTTGCACAGCATCAGTATGAAACCATGCTTGATGATTTTTTAATAATTCACCTATTTCATGAATAGGTAAATGTGAGCCAACTTCGTTATTGCCAGTCATAATGGTAACTAAAATTGTTTCATCATCTAGAGCATCTTTTAAGTCATCTAAGCTAATTTGACCATCTTCATCTACTGGAAGATAAGTAACTCTAAAGCCCTTTTTTTCTAAGAACTCTAATGGCTTTAAAACGGCTTCATGTTCAATAGCAGTAGTAATGATATGATTACCTAAATTTTTTCTAGCTTCAACGGTTTGCATAATTGCAGTGTTATCACTTTCGGTACCACCACTAGTAAAGATAATTTCATCAGATTGGGCATTAATGCTTTTTGCAATTATATCTCTACTATTTTCTAAAATAGTATGTGCCTGTCTGCCTATTCCATATAGGGTTGAAGCATTACCATATACATTTTTGAATTTATCATACATATCTGCTAAAACTTCATTATCCATCTTGGTTGTAGCAGCATTATCCAAATAAATTTCTTTCAAGTATAACTAACCCTCTCTATTTTTGATTATTAAACAAGTCTAATAGCATCTTGGCAGAACGCTTTCCAGCTTCAAGAATAAATTCATCAAAACTGTTATCAGCATCTTCATCGCCAACGTCAGACATTGCTCTTACAACAACATAAGGAATATCAAATTGGTTAGCAATTTGTCCAACAGCAGCTCCTTCCATCTCACATGATAATGCGTCAGGAAATTCTTTTAATATATTATCTGTGTCAGCTTTTGATGCAACAAACTGATCTCCGGTAACAATTAATCCACTCTTTACATTCATACCTACATCTTTTGATGCTTCAGCAATCTGCTTACCCCATAATTCAGATGCTTTAAATCTGGCTGGTTGTCCAGGTAATTGACCATAAACATATCCAGCAGGACGAGCATCTACATCATGATAAGCCGTTTCACTAGAAATTACTACATCCCCTACAGAAAGGCCTGATCCAATTCCACCGGCAGATCCAGAATTAATTACAATATCCACATTAAAATTGGTAATTAACATTGCAGTAGTTGATCCCGCTTCTACTTTACCAATTCCCGATTTAACTAAAACAACTTCTTGTCCAAGAATATTTCCTTCATGAAAAACGACTCCATGAATATCTGTTTGTTTATCATTGTCTAACTGAGTAATTAAAGTTTTAATTTCTTCATCCATTGCACATAAAATTCCAAATTTCATAATTAGCACTCCATATTCTAAGGATTAAAAAAGAACAATACTAAATAGACAATTATTATTCCAATAATTAGTAAAAAAATTGTCCAATTTAATTTTCTTTTTAATCCACTATTTGTATATTCAAATTTTTGTTTATCTTCTTTATTAATATGTTTGTTGTGGGAATCTTTTATGTGTTTTTTATAAGCTTCCCTAGTTAAATTATCAGTATCATTTTTCATAACACTAAACACCTACTTTTTCTGCAACAATTTCCAATAAAAAATTGCAGTAATAGTTTTAGCATCTTCAATTTTACCATCTTCAATTAATTGCATAGCTTCTTCTAAACTATATTCATTAATATTTAAATATTCACCTTGATCTCTAGGCAATTCGTCACTAACAGGTTCTAGGTCTGTTGCCATATAAAGATCCATGTATTCATCAGAAAAGCCAACTGTTGAATAAAAACCCGTAATTCTCTTTAAATTTCTAGCATGATATCTAGTTTCTTCATTAAGTTCTCTAATAGCAGCATGCTTAGAAGATGCATCATCCCTACTATCAACTTTACCAGCTGGAATTTCTAAAGTAGCTTTAGCAATTGGAGCACGCCATTGTTTTTCTAATAACATCTTATTGTTTTTAGTCACAACAAGAATCCCAACTGCTTTAGCATGATGAACTACATCTCTAGTTGCAGTTTCTCCGTTAGGTAATTTAACAGTTTGTTTCTCAACATTGATAATTGAGCCTTTATATTTAGGCTCATTTTTAATCACTTTTTCTTCCAAATCCATAAAATAATCACCTTTATCCTAATAGTTTTATTCTATCGATATTTAAATGTTTTTTCAATTATCAGATTCAATAAAAGTTATTTTTACAGCTTGAGGACCTTTTTTTCCTTCAGCGATTTGGTATTCAACAAGATCACCAATATTAATATCATCGGCCTTTTTATTAGTGACTGAAGATGCATGGAAAAAAACTTTATTTTTATCTTGTCCCTTTAAGAATCCAAAATCATGTTCTGGATTAAAATTATTTACTTTACCTTTTATCATAATATGCTCCTTAAAATAAAAATTCTGGGATAAAAACATCCCAGAATTTTTTTATTATTTCTCTTCAAATCCTTCAGTTGCAGTTTCTGGGAAATTTGCACGAACAATTTTAGCACAACGTCCACAGAATTTAGGATAATCAGAATCGGTTCCTACATCAGTACTAATTAAACGACAACGTTCACATGTGTCACCATCTGCATGATCAACCTTAATTGAAATTTCATCTTTAAAGTTTTGAGCATCACTAGGTGCATTTTCGATATTATCAGTAGACAATTGAGATACCATTAATATTTGTTGAATATTAGCATTTAATTCATTCATTAATGTTTTATTATCATCATTTAAATATAATGATAATTTTGCTTCTGATGGTTTACCAATTAGTTTATTATCACGAGCTTCTTCTAATGATTTTAGAACATCATCACGAAGATTCATGAATTTTGACCATTTATCTAAAATATCATTTTCATTTGGATAATTTTCTACTTCTGGCATTTCAGATAGTTGTGCAAAATCTTCGGATTCTTTCAAGAATGGCCAGATTTCTTCAGCAGTATGTGGAAGAATTGGAGTAATCAATTTTGTGATTGATACAACAGCTTTGTATAGAACTGTTTGCATTGATCTTCTAGTCAAACTGTCTTTTGGATCAATATATAGAATATCTTTAGCAAAATCTAAATAAAATGCTGATAAATCAGAATTAATAAATGATTGTAATTTACGATTTAAGCTTAAGAAATCATAGTTATCATAATCATTCTTAATTTCACTAACAAATTTGTTCAATTTAATTAGCATATATTTATCAACTGATGGCATTTCATCAAAACTAACTGCATTTTCTTTAGGATCAAAATCGCTAGTATTAGCTAACATATATCTAATAGTATTTCTAATTTTCTTGTATGAATCAGAAACTTTCACAAAATTTTCCATTGATACACGAACATCAGCAGATGTATCAACTGATGTTACCCATAAACGAACAATTTCAGCACCCATTTTCTTAATTACATCAATAGGAGCAATTGTGTTACCAAGTGATTTACTCATTTTGTGACCATTACCATCTAGAGTAAATCCTTGTGATAACAATTGCTTGTATGGAGCTTTATTAGCATAAGCCACACTAGTAATTAAACTTGAATTAAACCAACCACGATATTGGTCAGAACCTTCAAGGTATAAATCAGCTGGATAGTTTAAATAATCACGTTCTGCACAAACACCTTGGTGTGATGAACCTGAATCAAACCAGACATCCATAATATCATTTTCTTTTGTGAATTTACCATTTGGAGAATGTTCACTAGTGAAACCTTCAGGTAATAATTCTTTAGCCTCTTTTTCAAACCAAATATCAGAACCATATTTAGCAAATAAATCAGCAACATGATCCGTAGTTTCCTTAGTGATAATTGCTTCACCATCTTCACCATAGAAAATAGGTAGTGGAACTCCCCAAACACGTTGTCTAGAAATTACCCAGTCACCACGATCTTTAATCATATTGTGTAAACGTTTTTTACCCCAACTAGGTTTAAAATCAACGTCTTCAATTGCATTTAAAATGTTGTCTTTAATTTTATCAACAGAAGCAAACCATTGATCAGTAGCACGATAAATAACTGGCTTTTTAGTACGCCAATCAAATGGATAACTATGAACAATTGGTTCTTGTTTAAGTAATAAATCCGCCTCTTTTAATTTATTTAAAGCAATTTCATTAGCATCATCATAAAAGACACCTTCAAAATCCTTACCAGCATCTTTAGTTAAATATCCTTGTGCATCAACATCCACAAAAATATCTAATCCATTAGCTTTACCAACATTATAGTCATCTTCACCAAATCCAGGCGCAGTATGAACTAATCCAGTACCAGTATCGATAGTAACAAAGTCACCTATCATAGTAAGAATCTTACGATCCATAAATGGATGCTTTGCAAGTACCCCTTCAAGTTCTTGACCTTTAACAGTTTTAACAATATTATAGTTGTCCCAACCAAATGCTTCAGCATTTTTTTCAACTAATTCAGTTGCTAAAACAAATTTACGATTATCACCTTCAGGTTGAACTACTGAATAGTCAAAGCCACCATCAATAGTAATACCTTCAGATGCTGGAATAGTCCAAGGAGTAGTAGTCCAAACAACCATGTAAGTGTTATCTTCGTCTAATACGCCTTTACCATCAATAACTTTTTCTGCATAAAAAGCAGTCTGTGAAGTAATATCATGATATTCAACTTCTGCTTCGGCTAATGCTGATTCAGAAGACCAAGACCAAATAACTGGTTTTTTACCACGATAAATTAAACCTTTTTCAGCCATTTTACCAAAAACACGAATTTCAGCTGCTTCAAATTCAGGTTTCAAGGTTAAATATGGATTATCCCATTCAGCAGAAACACCTAATCTTTCAAATTCCTTACGTTGACGATTAACCTGTTTCAACGCATAATCATGACACAATTTTCTAAAGTCGTTAGTAGACATTTTTTTACGATCATAACCTGCTTGGGTTAACTTTTGTTCAATAGGCAATCCATGAGTATCCCAACCTGGAACATATGGTGCTCTAAAACCATTCATTGACTTATATCTAACAATAAAATCTTTGGAAATTTTATTCATAGCATGTCCCATGTGAATATCACCATTGGCATATGGAGGGCCATCATGAAGAATAAATGATGGCTTTCCTTGGTTTAACTTTTGTCTTAATTCATAAACATGATTATCTTCCCATACTTTTTGACGCTCAGCTTCTTTAACTGGTAAATTACCGCGCATCTTAAATTTAGTTTTGCCTAAATTTAGAGTATCTTTTACTCGCATGAACAAACAACTCCTTTAAAATTTAATAAAAAAAGAAGACTTCATCACAAGGGACGAAATCTTCCGTGGTACCACCCAATTTTAGAATAATAATTCTATCTTGATTAATTTTAAGTATAACAAAGAGATGATCTGTAATATATTGATTAACAACTAACCTCACACCATACATTAGCTCGCTTATGTTTCAATATAAACTTTCTGTTCTCTAACTTAATTATCTATTTAATTATTTTAGAAGAACCATCTGGATAAAATACTTCAATGTTTTTATCATTTGATTCATCATTATTTACTGATTTTACGCCTGCAGATTTACTATTGTCAAGTTCATTTACTTTTTTCAAAACGTTATCATAATTATCATCTGAAGAATTAATTACTTGATCCCATTTATCGTTATTTAATAATTCAATTTGACTATTTAATAAATTTTGAATTTTTTGTTTAAATTGAGCAGTACTCTTATGCAAATCATCATTAACTGTTAATAAAGATTTTGCTCGATTTGAAGCATTTTTAATAATTAGGTCAGCCTTATCACTAGCATCATCCAAAATTTTATCAGCTTTTTTATGAGAAGTTTGATATATTTCCTTGGAATCTTTTTCAGCATTGCTTTTCAAGTTATCAGCAGCATTTTGTGCAACAATAATTGATTGATTTAATGAGTCTTTCATCCCATTAAAATGTTCTAATTGTTCATTAGCTGAAGACAATTTTTTCTTTAATGATTCATTATCCTCCAAAGTTAATTGATAGTCTTTAATAATCCTATCTAAATAATCATTAACTTCATCAATATTATAGCCTCTCATTTTAACTGAAAATTCTTTATTATGAATATCTTGTGGGCTAAGTACCATTTTATCAATTCCTCCAAATCATTTTCTTAATATTGAAACAAGCGCTCTCTTTTTACCCTTTTTTGTTTCTCCATTTTGACCTTTTAATTTTATCCTACCATATCGTCTAACAGATATAACATCATTTACAGAAATTTCATTATCAGGATGATCATAAAGCGTCCAATTTAAATGAACACGTTTATGGCTAACAAGTGTTTTAGCATCATTCCTTGAAATATTAAAAGAACTAGCAATAACATTATCTATTCTAAAAGAAGATAAAGTAAGAGACCTATCTTTCCATTCATCTTCCGGAACTATAATATCAGAAAAATTAATTTGTTTAATAGAAACTTTAGTTTTGCCAATTTTATCAATAGTCATTTTTAAGTAATCAGAAATTTCCTCGGTACATAAGAATTGCCAATTTTCACCATCTGTTAAGATATCACCAATTGTAGATCGTTCAATTCCTGCACCCATAAGTGTCCCTAAAATTTTACTATGCTTTAGTTTAGAAAACTTAATTGGATATATTATTTGATAGGCCACGATATTAAAATCGTCATAGTTAGGAGAAAAATACTCAGGATATATAACTGCTCTCTTCATTTCAGAAGTTCTATAACCACCAAAACTAGTAATCTCTAAATCATTATAACCATTAACAATAGTAGTTAATATATATATTTCTCTAGGATTTAAAAACTTTGTCAAAATTGGTCGATACTGATTAATAGCTTCATTTGCTAAATCATCACATGATTCCACAAATGGAAGTTCTTCTTTTCTAAAATGTTGTTTAACATTAGAGTTCATTTAATTAATCAAATCCCTCAATCAAATAATTTTAATTTAATCTGCGATTTATCTTTTTTTTAAATTCACCATCTATAGCATAACTATGTGGTGAAAACAAGAACACCATTTCAGAAATTCTTTCAATTCTGCCATCAATAGTAAAAATAACACCATTTAAAAAGTCTATGATTCTTTTAGTAGTTTTATCGTCTGCACTATCAAAATTAATAATAACCGCAGAATTATCAATAAGTTTTTTAGCGATAGTTTTAACATCAGTGTAAATTCTAGGTTCAAATACAGCAATTTTGCTATCACCTTTTTTATTATCACTGATTGAAACTATCTTTTGATTAGAAGTCATTTCCTGATCATTAGGATTAGATAAATCCTCGTCATCAGTTCCAAAAAATTTACTAAAACTAAATTTAGATGTCATTTAATTCATTCCTTTCAAGAAATGTAAACATAAAGATTATTCTTTCTTGTGGCGGAATTTAAAGAATGGTGGTAAATCATCATCTGCTGAACTATCATCACTTTGATTATCTGAAGAATTGTTAGCATCAAATGGATCAAATTCTTGTTTTTTAACATTAGCAAATCGATTATTATTAGGTTTTGAATTTACCGGTTCTCCGCCATCTTTATGATTAGTATCATTATGATCAGATTCTTTGTGTCTTCTTGGACTTACAACTTTTCCAGGTTGATCCATAACACGACTATTATTAGATGAGGATTGTCTTACATTACTCTTATTCCCCATTAATTCTTCTGGTGTGGTTTCGATACCAGTAGCAATAACAGTAACTCTAATTTCATCACCTAAGTCTTCATCAATTGATGTACCAAAAATAATATTGACATCACTAGTTGCTGCTTGAGATACAATATCAGAAGCATCTTGAGCTTCAAATAATGACATATCTGGTCCACCAGTAATATTCAATAGTACTTGCTTTGCACCATCGATTGAAACTTCTAGTAATGGTGAAGAAATAGCTTTCTTGGTTGCTTCAGCAGTTCTATTTTCACCATTAGCAGCACCAATTCCCATTAATGCAGAACCTTTATTTTGCATAACAGTTTTAACATCAGCGAAATCCAAGTTAACATATCCAGGACTAGTAATTAAGTCTGAAATACCTTGTACACCTTGTCTTAGAACATTATCTGCTTCTTGAAAAGCTTCCATCATTGGTGTCTTTTTATCAACAATTTCTAGTAAGCGATTATTTGCAATCACAATTAGAGTATCAACATTTTCCTTTAAAGCAGCTACACCTTCAGCTGCATATTTAGATCTCTTAGGACCTTCAAAAGTAAATGGTCTTGTAACAACCCCAACAGTTAAAGCTCCTGAATCTTTTGCAATTTTTGCAACAATTGGGGCAGCACCGTTACCAGTACCTCCACCCATTCCAGCTGTAACAAAAACCATATCTGATCCTTCAAGTGCTTGAGCAATAGCTTCTTCACTTTCTTCAGCTGCTTTAGTACCAACTTCGGGGTCAGAACCTGCACCAAGACCTCTAGTCAATTTAGGTCCTAATTGAATTTTAGTTTCAGCTTGAGATGTACTTAGAGCTTGCACATCGGTATTGGCAACAATAAACTCTACACCTTTAACATCCTCAGCAATCATACGGTTAACGGCATTACTTCCACCGCCACCTACACCAATTACTTTAATCTTTGCTCCACGATCTTCTGTAGAATCTAATGAAAATTCCATGTAAAATTCCTCCGTTTAATCCTTTTTTATTTATTCAAAAAAGTCTTTGTAAAAGCCACGCCATTTATTTTTAGCACCACTTTTGAATTTAGACATAATACCTTTTTTATTTTTACTATCGGCATTTTTATTTTTATCATAAACTTCATCAGATTGCATGTCATCATCTGAAACATCATTTTGAATAAAACTATCATCTTCAACATCATTACTATCTTCACTAACAATCTTTCCTTCTAGTGAAGAACGCACCAATACTTGTATTTCACTCATGTTAGCACGATAAGTCACTAAGGACAAAGGTAATGAAAAGGAAGGGTGCCTTAATCCCATTTGATTAGGGATATAAACCCTAACATTAGAATTAAAGCGGTCAGCTGCTAATTCTGAAATACCTGGCAATGCAGCAACACCTCCAGTTAAAACGATGCCTCCAGGTAAATCTAGAGCAGAAATACCACTTAAACTTTTAGCAATGCGATTAAATATTTGATCAATTCTAGCTTGTATGATTTCTGCCAAATACTTTTCGGAAAGTTTTACTGGCTGGCTTTGACCAACAACTTCAATTGGAAATTCATTACTTTCAGATGCTTCAAGTGCATCAGCAAATCCATAATCTCTCTTTACTTTTTCTGAACTTTCAACTGAAGTATTAAGCACCACTGAAATATCTTTGGTAATATATTCTCCACCTTCACTATCAACAGTCGTAAATTTAAGCTGATGATCATGAATAATAGAAGCAGTAGTTTGTCCACCACCCATATCAATTAGGATTGTACCAAAGTCTTGTTCCCCATCATCAAGAATTGTTTTTCCTTGAGCTAAGGGACTATTAATAATTGAAGAAGGGTTTAAGCCAGCTTGAATAACTGATTTTCTGATATTATGGATAATAGTTTTAGGCCCTGTAATAATACGGCCCTTCATTTCAAGCCTTACACCTACCATACCTCTTGGATCTTTAATACCATCAAAGCCATCAACAACAAATTCATCAGGTAAAGTATCCACAATTTCTCTTTCAGGTGGTAAATTTTTAATCATAGCAGAAACTGTAACATTTTTAACATCTGCATTTGAAATTTCTCTAGATTGATCTGAAATAGCTACCATCCCACTGCATGGTTCAATTTTCAATTGATTAGCAGGAATACCAACTATTACATCATTAATCTGGATACCAGATTTTTCTTCTGCCTGGTCTACAGCTCTTCTAATAGATTCAGAAGCCTTATCAATATCAACAATTATTCCTCTGTCAATTCCATCAGAACGTTCGTTTCCTAAACCTAAAACGTTCATCTGTCCCTTAACATTTTCAGCAACAATCACCTTTATTGATGTAGTTCCGATGTCTAATCCAACATACATTTCCGAATTCATTGTCTAAGGGAACCCCCATTAAAATTTTTTATTAGAAAAACGTTTTTTTACCTATTAATTATAAATTAATTTTAACACATTACTTTTTAACACTAAAGAATACAATTATCCTACTTTTTTATAGGATATGAATATGCTCCAACTTCCATATTAATAATACTTCTAGATTTCAATTTAGTTGCTATTGAACGATAAAATTGCATTTTATAACTGAAATTACTTAATAATATTATTATCTTATTACCATCTCTCATATACACATGTAATTCATCTGGATAAATCTTTGTTGGTGAATAAGATATAACTCTTATATTATCACGTATATCTTTAGGAAGTTTTAAATATTTATCAATAATTGTATTTAAATTCTCACGATTATCAAAGTTAACGATGTAAGGATATTTATTATCATTAGGATTATTAACCGGATTATTAGAAACACTACCATTTTCTAAAATCAAATATTGACCAGATTTTCTTGTTTCATATCCAATTTGCTTATATGGATTAACATTAACAACTAATTTATTAAAAGAAGTAAGAGAAAATGATATCGATTTTATTCTATGATCTTCACTTAAAATGTATTTTGTTAAATTTTTCCGATGTCCTATTACTTTAAAAACACTGTCACCTTTTTCAATATTCATTTTACTTGATATATGAGATTTTGAAATATAACCATTACCATTAATTGTAATTGAATCAATCTTGCTTAATGGTGATATGAAATATGAAAGAATCAAGATAAAAAATAATAATGGTAAAAATAATAACAAAGATTTTTTTAAATTTTGTTTAAACTTACCACCATTTATTTTTTCAAAGTTTTTAGAGTTAATTTTAAATTTATCAATAACATATTTATATAATTTAACCATACGACTCTTAAATGAACTATTTTTAAAAAAGTTTAGAATAGAATTTTTTATTTTATTAAAGTAATTCTGTAAAAAGTCCTTCATAAAATTATTTCCTCTTATTTAATAATTGACTTAGCTAAATTGAATAATCTACTTGATGAATCTCTACATCCCATATTTCTAGAATTATTAGCCATTTCATCTCGCTTATCCTTATCATGCATAACAAAATCAATATTTTTCATCAATGTGTTAGTAGATAAATCATTTTCGGTAATAATAAGTGCCGCATCATTTTTCACTAAACTAAGTGCATTTTTAGTTTGATGATCTGCAGTGACATATGGACTGGGAATAAGAATAGATGGAATTCCTAATGAAGTAATTTCAGCAAGACTAGTAGCCCCTGCTCTACCAACAATTAAATCAACCTTAGGTAATACATTAGGCATATCAGAAATATATTTTTTGATAATAATATTACTAGAAAGTTTTACATTAGAAAGTGTCTCCATCACAGAATCATATCTTTTAGCTCCGGTAACGAATACAACTTGGTAGCTACGTTTATTAAATTGATTGATTGAATTAGACACAACTTGATTAATTTTTAAAGCACCTTGACTACCTCCAAAAATCAATACTGTTGGAACATCATTTTTAAGTCCATATTCAGACCAATTAAAATCACTTTTAATATTAGCGACTTGTTGTGCTCTTGGATTACCAGTATATGTAGTTTTATCTTTAGGAAACTGTTTGATG
The DNA here is from genome assembly GCF_006493595.1 of Apilactobacillus micheneri. Classification (NCBI taxonomy): domain Bacteria; kingdom Bacillati; phylum Bacillota; class Bacilli; order Lactobacillales; family Lactobacillaceae; genus Apilactobacillus; species Apilactobacillus micheneri. The sequence goes on from NZ_QUBI01000002.1 coordinate 336,956, forward strand.
GCGTCTTCAAATCCTACCGCAATTTTATCAACATATTTACTTAAGAAACGATTAGTTAGACCAACTACACTGTTCTGTTCATGAATCATTGATGGCACATGAAGTTTAGCAGCTGCATATACAACAGCTCCGGATACATATCCACCCGTACCGATAACTACGTCTGGTTTAAAATCTTTAATGATCTTTTTAGATTTATGAACACTTTTTAGGAAAAGGGCAACTGTCTTAAAATTATATAAAGATATTGATCTTTTAAATCCTTGAATTTCTAGTTCTTTAAAATCAATTCCTTTTTTAGGAACAATATCTTTCTCAAGTCCCCTAGTAGACCCAACATAAAGGATTTTGGAGTCTGGTTCCTTTTTAATTACTTCTTCAATCAGAGCCAAGGCTGGATAAATATGCCCTCCGGTTCCTCCACCAGAAACAATTAATCTCATTGTTCTTCCTTCTTTCCTGTTATTTTTTCAATGTCTTTAATAAATTGGTCTCCACGAACTTCAAAAGTAGAAAATTGATCCCAACTTGCATTAGCAGGTGAAAGTAAAACAATATCACCAGGATGACTAAATTTATATGCAAAAGGCACTGCCTCGTCTAAATTATCAACCAATTTAATATTCTTAATTCCCGCTTTTTTAGCTGCATCTTCTAGCAGATGTTTAGTTTCACCAAATAAAACAATTGAATGAACATGTTTTTTTAAATCTGGAACTAATTTATCGAACTTATATCCACGATCTAATCCACCTGCTAGTAAAACAACTGGTTCATTAAACCCACGCAAGGCCATTTGAGTTGCTTCAATGTCAGTTGCTTTAGAATCATTGTATACTTTTCTACCATCAGAAGTTAGGACGTATTGAACACGATGCCTAACACCACCAAATGTTGTTAAAACATGTTTAATCGCATCGTTAGAACGGTGTTTAATTTTAGCAACAGCAATTGCAGCTAGAGCATTTTCAACATTTTGTTCTCCTGGAATTTTGATTTCATTAGCATCCATAATATATTCATCTTTAAAATATAATTTACCGTCTTTTTCATAAGAACCAGCTTGTGAAATACCTTTTCTAGAAAACGGAACTACTTGGGCTTTACTGCGTTCGCTTAGTTTTCTCCATTCTTCACTGTCAAAATTAATTATAAAAAAGTCATCACTATTTTGATTCATAGTAATACGCATCTTAGCTTCTACATAATTTTTACGAGTTTTATGATAGTCTAAATGATTAGAAAAAATATTAGTTAAAACTGCAATATGTGGATGTAATTCAGTAATTCCTAACAACATAAAACTAGACAATTCCATTACTACATCATCATCTTTGGATGCTTTTTCGGTAACAGTGCTAGCCGGAATGCCAATATTACCAGCAACATGTGATTTCCCATTATCCCTTTCCATATTCAGCATCTTACTAATCATAGTGGTTGTAGTAGTTTTTCCATTACTACCAGTTACACCAATCAACTCTGCAGAATTAATTTCGCTGGCTAATTCTACTTCAACAATAATGGGTAACCCTAATTCTTTAGCCTTTTCAACTATGGGCGTATCATATGGTATTCCTGGATTTTTCACAACTAAATCAAACTGATTATCTTTAAATAATTGAACAGATTGTTTACCACCGATAACATCAACACCGATTTTTTCTAGTTCATTTTTATCAGTAATTTGATCTAAGGGCTTTGAATCACTTAATAAAACTTTAGCACCTAATTTTACTAATAATTTTGCAGCGTTAGTTCCACTCTTTCCAGCACCTAACACTAATACATTTTTATTTTCATACTTGCTTATTTTTTTCATAACCAAAAGCCCTTTCAATCATTAATATTTTAAATAATAAACATTATTCCAGTAATTGCTGTAAATAATGCGACTAACCAAAAAGTAATATCAATTTTCCATTCAGACCATCCTAACATTTCAAAATGATGATGAATTGGGGACATTAAAAATACCCTTTTACCAGTTAATTTAAATGAAGTAACTTGAATCATTACACTTAAAGTTTCAACAACAAAAACTAACCCAATCCAAATCAATGACAATTCATGATGTAAAAGAATTGATACAGCAGCTAGTGAACCTCCTAGGGCTAATGATCCCATATCGCCCATAAATATTTTTGCTGGTTTATGATTAAAAATTAAAAATGCTAGCAAACCACCAACAACTGCAAAACAGAAAATAGCAACATCGATTTGGCTTTGACAATATGCAATTATTCCATATGCTGCAAAAGAAATTATCGATAATCCTGCAACTAATCCATCTAAACCATCTGCTAAATTAACAGCATTAGAAAAACCGGTTAAATAAAAAATAACAAAAATTACATAAAACCAGCCCATGTTAATATCACCATAAAAAGGTATTCTTAAAGCCATAGGAAAATTTTGAGAATATACCCATGTAAATATAACTCCACCAACAATTTGGCCTAACAATTTTTGCCAAGCCTTTAGTCCTTCATTTTGTCTTCTGAATAATTTTATACTATCATCCCACATACCTAACAGGCCATATAGAAATAATATAAAAAGTAGAATTAAAATTGTTGGATTCAAATTATGCATGAATATTCCATTAACGATGCTTGCAATAATAATTGCAAGAATAAAAAGTAAACCACCCATTGTAGGAGTTCCTGATTTTTTTTCATGCCATCTAGGTCCTTCTTCTCTGATCATTTGACCTTCATGTTTACTTCGAAAATAACTAATCAAACTTGGCATAAATATTAATGTTATTAAAAAGCTTAAAATAGCTGGTAAAAAAATGTTTATCATAATATAAAATACATTCCATTTCTATTTAAATTTGACGCTTAATTTAGACATATCATAGATTGAACTATTTGGTAAAATACTTTGTTGATATGCATATCCATCACCATCTAAATCAACTGATATGCCAGCCATCCTACAATAAGTTGCAACGTCATACCTAGACCAACCCTTTAGATTAGCCATTTTTTTATCACCATTAGTTTGCAAAATGACAAGACGATTTTTATTTATTTTTTCATTTGAATCAACAGACTGATCCAATATTTTGTCACCATTACCAATCAAGATATATTTAACACCTGTTTTATTTAGTTTAGCTTTGGCTGCATCTGTACTTACATTATGAAGATCTGGTATTTCAATATTATTTTCTTCATTTGAATTAACATTTTCTTCAAGTGCTAAACGCATAACTGGATTAAATATTTGTGACATCAATTGAGAAGCAGTTTTACCTGCTGGTAATTTAGGTTGTTTCATAGTTAGATATAAAATATATTTTGGATTATCAGCTGGAGCAATCCCTGCAACTGAATATAGATAGCTATCATCTCCAGAAGCATAACCTGCTTTACCATCACTAACTTGAGCAGTACCAGTCTTAGCAGCAATTTTATATCCTGGAATTTTATAATCAGCACCAATTCCATATGGTTTATAAACAACATCTTCCATATGTTTTATAACTTTTTTAGAAGTATCTGCTTTAATTGGATTGCCAACAACTTCCGGAGCAAAAGATTTGATGGTCTTCTTATTTTTTGGATTTACAATTTTAGATATAAATCTAGGTTGTAACATTTTACCATCATTGGCAATCGATGTTAGTCCACGAATCATTTGTAAAGCGTTCACTTGAATTCCTTGTCCAAAGGCAGTATTAGCCTGTTCAATTGGATATTGGAATTGTAAACCACCAGTTTCTTCTCCAGGAAAACCAGTGTTAGATGATTGGAAGAATTTAAATCTGTCCATATATTTACGCCATGTTTTTGGTCCCATATTTTGTTCCAAATGAGCCATAGCAACGTTACTAGAAAGAGCAAATCCTTTATCAAAATTGATAACTCCCCAACCATTAGTGTTCCAATCAGGTACTAACTTTCCATCAATGAAGTATTTACCAGATGCATAAGTAGCATTTCCATTATAATTTCCACTATCAATAGAAGATGCCATTGTAAATACTTTCATAGTTGATCCTGGTTCATAAGAATCTTGAACCAAAGTATTTCTCCAAATTTTATCTAACCCTTGTTTGGTTGTTGCATTAAATGTAGGTCTTTGCGTAGCTGCTAATATATTACCAGTTTTAGCATTAGCAAGTACGGCATTCATCGTCGAAGGATGCGCTTGCTTATAAACACTATTCATTTCAGTTTCTAATAATGATTGAAGTCTATAATCTAAAGTAGTATAAACATCATCACCATTTTTTACTTTTTTGTTTTTATTATTCTTATCTGGAATCTTAACTCCAGAATTACTTAATTGTTCTTGACTAAAGCCATCTTTACCAGTTAAAAGATTATTATATATTTTTTCAATCCCCATTTGTCCGATAAGGCTAGTATTTCCAATTTTATTAGTCTCAGAAGATGCATATCCTATAATGTGAGAAGCAAATTCTCCATTAGGATAGATTCTAGATGGTTGTTGAATAAAGCCCATTCCATTCAACTTATGTGCTTCTAATTTTTGCTTAGTAATAAGCGATATATTTGAACCAGCACTTCCAAACTCTACTTGAAAAGTATTATTTTTTGGTGTTAGATCTTTGTATGCGTTCTTATAGGAAATAGGTATAATTGATGAAATCGTTTTGGCAAATTTCTTTTTGTCGGTAACATACATAGGCTTATTATTATTAGCCGTATCAATCTGATGCTTATCCAAAACAGCGTACAAAGTATATGTACTTGTGTCTTCAGCTAGAGGTTGACCATTAGCATCATAAATAGTCCCACGTTTAGCTGGAATAACACTACTTTGAGTATAAAGATTTCTGGCTAGCTGACTTAGATTAACTCCTTGAACATTTTTAAAAACGGCTATATAAGAAAATCTTAGACCAATACACAAAAAAACGCCCATACATAGCAATAATAAAAATTGTCCTATATGGCTACGATTTCTTTGGCGTTTTTTTAATTTAGGATTGTTATTCAATTTCTTACTCATTTGTTTACATTCCTTACATTTTTATTAGACAAAGAAAGATTGGCTTTTTTAGCAACAGATTGAAGCCTATTACCACTTTCTAATTCCCCAATTTCTTGCTTTAAATAATTATTATCAGAGTTAACCTTATTTAAAGAATTTTCTACTGATTGCAAACTAGTCGAATGGTTACTTAAACTTATTTTTTCACCAACTAAACATAACATCAATGTAAATACAACTACACTTCCGGTAACCAAAAGCACCTTTTCAAATTTAGACAAAGAAAGACTAATTTTTTCTGTGCTGTTAATATTTTTCTTTTTATTGGTATTACCATTATAAAAATTATTATATTTCTTTCTGGCTAAATTATTTTGTGACATCCCAATTACTCTTTTCTATATTATTTACTTATCCTTTGTATTATTCTTAGTCTAGCACTATGCGAACGATGATTTTCTTTAAGTTCTTCATCACTAGGTAAAATAGGTTTTCTACTAACTAGTTTATAATCTGGTTCCATTTCTGGCGGAATGATAGGTAAGTTATGTGGTAAATCCATAATAGTAGTCTGTTCTTTAAACATATTTTTAACTAATCTATCCTCAAGTGATTGAAAAGTAATAACACATATTCTTCCATTAAATCCAATCAGTTTAATTGCATCTTCTAATGAGCTTTCCAATGAACCAAGCTCATCGTTAACAGCAATTCTTAATGCCTGGAAAACCTTTTTAGCAGGATGTCCACCATGTCTTCTAGCAGCAGCAGGAATTCCCTGTTTAATAATTTCTACTAATTCTTCAGTAGTATCAATGCTATGTCTTTCACGATTGTTTTCAATAGCTCTAGCAACTTGTTTTGAAAACTTTTCCTCACCATATCTAAAGAAAATTTTGACTAACTTATTATATGGCCATTCATTAACTATCTGCCAAGCATCTAATGAATTCCTTTGATCCATCCGCATGTCTAATCGAGCATTATGTTGATAACTAAAGCCACGACTTGCATCGTCAAATTGAGGTGATGAAACACCCAAATCATAAACAATACCATCAACAGAATAGATTCCTAATTCATTTAAATTCTTAGTAATATTTTTAAAATTATCTCTAATAAATGATAATTTGCCATTATCTATGTATTCTTTTAAATTTTCTTTATTATAGTCAATCGCAACTTGATCTTGATCAAATGAATACAAATGGCCTTTATCTAATTTTTCTAAAATTTTACGGCTATGTCCACCTCCACCTAATGTACAGTCAACATAAATGCCATCTGGATTAATATCTAATCCATCCACTGCCTCGTTAAGTAGTACCGTTTCATGATTAAATTTAACCATATAACTCACCTCTTTATTCTTTAATAAAATTTTTTATTGTTAATATTTTGTTTATATATAATATAAAGTTTACTTAATTAAATTTTAACACTCAAAAAGACTTTGTTCCACCACAATATCACTATTAATTATAATAAAAAAGCCATCTTAAAAAAGATGACTTTTTATAAGATTTGATATCCGTAAAAAATAATTGTACCAATCCAAGCAACAAACATGTATATAATACCCATTTTCCAGAATATTTTATAATATTTTAATATACTGGATTTTTGAAATCTAATTAAATAAAATATTCCAAATATGATACCTAAAATTAGCCAAAATATCAAAATTTGCGGTAAACAAGAAATTAAATGTTTGTCCAAAGATATTTGGTATATATATAATCCAAAAATAAATGGAAATAAATCACTTGAATTAAAATTAGCTGGAAAATATTTGCCAAAGGATTTTTTAATCGCATTAAAAACCAGAGATATTATAAAAATTAAGATTGATTGAAATAATATTAATGCTAAAAACTTAAAAGGACCGATTATATTCAACTCCTCTCATATTATTAATTGAATTTGCAATATAAAGATATCAAATGTAAACTTGATAATATATATTTTAAGAAAGTGGTGCAATTAATGGCTAAAAAGAAAAAATCTAGATTTCAAATCATTACAATGATTTTCGTTTGGATCATGATTATTTCCACTTTAGGTGGATTAGTTCTAGGTTCATTATACACAGTGCTACAATAAAAATTTAATAAATAAAAAATGGAATCATTATAATGGTTCCATTTTTTATTTAATCAGAATCATCATTTGATTGCTTATAAACTTGTCGTGGCTTGCTACCCTCTTGAGGTCCAATATAACCACGTTGTTCTAAATCATCTATAATCCTAGCAGCTCTATTATAGCCAATTCTAAAATTACGTTGTAATAATGAAGTACTTGCTTTTTGCTCATGAATAACAAATTTTAAAGCATCACCAAATAATTCATCTTGATCTTCAACCTCTTCTTCTTTTTTAATATCTTCATCAGAAACCATCATTGAATCATCATAATCTGCAGTTTGCTGTTCTTTTATATAATCAACAACATTTTCAACATCATCATCTGAAATGAAAGCCCCTTGAATACGAACTGGTTTGTTTTTGTCCACAGGTAGATATAACATATCACCACGTCCAAGTAGCTTTTCAGCACCATTTGTATCAATAATAGTTCTTGAATCAACACCACTAGAAACAGCAAATGCTATCCTAGATGGCACATTAGATTTAATTAAACCAGTAATAACATCTACTGAGGGACGTTGAGTAGCTAATATCATATGAATACCAGCAGCACGCCCCATTTGAGCTAATCTAATGATTGCACTTTCCACTTCATTAGAAACAGTCATCATCAAATCAGCCAATTCATCAACTACTACCACAATATATGGTAATGTTTGACGGTCTCCACCATCTTCTTTGTTTAATTTTTTAACATATTTATTATAACTACTTATTTTTCTTTGATTATTTTTAGCAAATAAATCATATCTATTTTCCATTTCAGTAACAACTTTATTCAATGATCTTGCTGCTTTTTTGGGTTCAGAAACAACTGGTGTTAATAAATGAGGAATCCCATTGTATACACCTAGTTCAACTTTTTTAGGATCAATAAGCATCATTTTAACTTCGCTAGGCTTAGCATTTAATAAGATGCTAGTAATAATTCCATTAATAGCAACAGATTTACCACTCCCAGTAGATCCTGCAATTAATAGGTGCGGTAGCTTAGTTAAATCAGTAGATATAACATCCCCATTAACATTTCTTCCTAAAGGAACACTCAGTAAACTATGATTTTTATCTTGAGAATCTACAACATCTTTAAAAGACACTGTTGAAACATTTTTATTAGGAACTTCAATTCCTATCAAAGATTTTCCAGGAATAGGCGCTTCAATTCTAATATCTTTAGCGGCAAGGGCCAATGCCAAATCATCAGCCAAATTAACAATTTTACTAACTTTTACACCAATTGCAGGATGAAGTTCATATTCAGTTACCGATGGTCCTAAACTAACATTCTTTATCTCTGCATCAACGCCAAAACTATTAAGCGTTTTTTTCAATATAACAGTATTTTTATCGATGGCCTTATACTCGTCAGATTGATCAGTTTGTTTAATTTCAGATAATAGATTAGACGATGGTAAATCATATTCTTCGTCGTTAGTTTCACTATTATTTTCTATAATAGGATCATCAAAATTATCTTTTTGTTTATTAATAACATCAGAAACTTTTTCAGATTTTTTATTATCATTATTATATTCACTAGCTAATTTGTAATCTTTATCATTGTCTTTAAAATCATCACTTGGTTCTTCAATATTTTCTTTTTTGGATACAGATTTTGTATCTTTCTTTGATGAATCCATCCAACCAGATAATTTAGGCTTAGGAGTCTTATTATCTGGCTTTAAATTTTTATCATCAGTATCTTCTTTAACTTGTTTTTTATTATTTATATCATGAACCTTTTTACCTATTTTTTGTGAAGATTCACCTATTTTTTCTGATAATTTTTCTGAATGCTTTTGAAATTTATCAAATATTTGATTCATTGATACGTTAAATGAAATCAAACCACCAATAATTATCATGATAATAGAAATAATTTCAGATCCTAGAATAGAAACTAAAAAGTTAAAAATCGTCAATAAGGAAGCTCCAATGATTCCACCACCAACAGAACTATTAGATTTCATTCCTATAAAGTCGTTAGAAATTATATTCAATGTTTGTCTAATAAAATCGCTGTTATTATATCCAGAAAAATAAAGTGCAGATAAAAACATTAATATACCTAAATATGTAACAATCACGCCTGATATAACTCTCTTATTTAAACTAAGATTGTTTCCTTTTATTAAAAATATGATGCCAGTAATTAAAGTAATTAAATAAAAAATAACAACACTGTCACCTACAAAGAAACGAAAAAAGTTATTAATAGTAATACCTAAAAATCCTAATTGTAAGTAGCTAAATAAACTAATAAATATCATAAATAAGCCAAATAAATAATTATTATATTTGTTATCAATTGAGAATAAATTTTTATTTGATCTTTTTGTATGCGAATTATTTTTTCGTTTTCTAGCCAAATATATTACTCCTTTAAATTATTTATTTTAATTTGTCATGTTCATATTCATGACTTCTTTCTAAATTTGGAAAATCTTGTTGTCTAAGTGCTTCATAAATAACGATTGCACAAGTATTAGACAAATTAAGAGCTCTAATATGAGTATCATCTTGAGGTATACGAATAGCTTTATCACTATTTTTTCGCATAAATGGTTCAGGTAAACCTGTAGTTTCTTTGCCAAACATAAAGTAATTATTATAATTATCGTCTGAATAATCACAATCAGTATAATCTTTACTAGCAAATTTTGAAACTAAGTGTAATTTATCCTTATCACCTAATGTCTCCATAAATTCAGGTAAACTTTCATGATAATTAATATTAACTTTATTCCAATAGTCTAATCCAGCTCTTTTTAAGTGTTTATCGTCAACAGAGAATCCAAGTGGTTTGATTAAATCTAAAGTAGTATCAGTTCCTGCACAAGTTCTGGCAATATTACCTGTATTAGCAGGCATAAGTGGTTCAAATAAAACAATATGATTAGTCATTTATACTATCTCCTATATTAAAATTTATTATCTAATATTGTTACATCAACTGTAATTGAATTTAAATTCTCTATTTCATCTGTTTCTAAATTAATAGCATTTTTACCCCAATGCATAGGTGTCATTAAAATCATATCTTGTCTAATACTTTTAGGTAAAGCAAAAGTATATTTAACATTATGTTTAACAGCATTAGGATAGTGTTCCATAAATAAATCTAAAACTTTAGTATTATCATAATCTTGCTTTTTATGATCATCTTTATACAATTTTCTTCTCAACTCAATTAAATAATTAGAATTAGGAATCACTTTTATTAAGTGACCATCTTTTTTGATAATTCGATTAAATTCTTCATAAGAAGATGGAGAAAACATATCCATAACAACTGAAATACTTTTATCATTAAATGGTAATTGTGCTAAATCAGCAACACAATAAAATAAATTTTTGCTTAATTCACTAGTTGATAAATTAACCCCTGGTTTTGATATATCAAAACCAATTGCACTATCTTCATTGTTTCTATTTTCCTCAAGTTTTTTTATAGGAGTTCCTTCACCACTACCAATATCTAAAATGGTTTGTTTCCCACTAGGTATTAAATCAGATATTTTATTGATAATACCATCAAATAATCCTGCATTAATCAATTTTCTTCTAGAAACTAACATTTTCTTATCATATTCAGTGTTAACTTTATGATTGATAAAATATAAAGTTCCTTTTTTAGATATATCCATAGAATGGTTATTAGGACAAACAATAGAAAAATCATTGATTTTTTTATAACCTTTACCACATGTAGGGCATTTAAATAAATTAATATTGTCTGATAAAAATTGCTTAGCAATTTCTATTTTTTTCATAATTAAATCTCCTTCTATTCAATATTATAGTATATCATATAAGCAAAATTTTAATATAGACAACAATAAAAGCTCCTTTATAAAGGAGCTTTTATTTAATAATTTTTTTCATATCTTCTGGTAATGGTGCATCACACTCAACATATTTATCAACAAACGGATTATAAAAAATGGTTTTATAGCAATGTAAAGCTTGTCTATTCATAATGTGATTATCAGGATTATATAGCCAATCACCAATTAAAGGGTGCCCAATTGCTTTACAGTGAACTCTAATTTGATGAGTCCTTCCTGTATGTAATTTAACTTTAAGCACGCTTAAACCATTTATCCTTTTATTAACCCAAAATTCTGTCCTAGACATCTTTCCACCATCACTAATGGTTCGTTTAACAAATGAATCATTTTGTCTACCAATAGGTAAATTAATATCAACATGTTTAGAGTAAATATTACCCTGTACAATAGCAATATAATATTTTTGAATACTGTCATCTTTAAATTGTTTATCTAACACTGAGTGTGCAAAATGATGCTTTGCAAAAATGACTAGGCCACTAGTATCCATGTCCAATCGATTAACAATATGTATTTTTTGATTTTCATATTGTTTTCTTTGAAAATACCCCTTAACACGATTAACTAATGTATCATCAGTGTAAATTCTTGAAGGAATTGACGGTACTCCTGCTGGCTTATTAACTACCAAAAAATGTTCATCTTCATAAATAATGTCTATGGGTAAATTAGAAACATTAAAGTAATCACCACTAATTTCAGGAGGCAAAATTAATTTAATTTTGTCATTATTTTTTAACATGAAATTAGCGTATCTTTCACTATTGTTTACAAACATCATCCCACCGTGAAACTTAACTTGTTTTAGTAATGTTCTAGTGACACCCTTAGACCCAAGAAAAGTTCTTAACCTTATTGGTTCAATGTTATGGTTCACCCAATTAAATTCAGTCATTATCATGTACCCCAATAAACGAATTGCTTACTCTTTTCCAAAAATGAGTATGTCGATATTGAGCAAAATAAATTCGATCATTTGAAATGGAATAAGTAATAGATTGAATTGGTCTATTTTGAACTACCAATTGATCACAAGTCAAAATATTATGATATGGATTATCAGGAATAATTGTGATCCATTCATCGGGAGGAATAATAATTGGAGAACCTAACGTCCTAAAAACCCTATTATTTATAGAAGCCATTTCAGAAACTTGAACAGCATCAAATTCAGGACTAATAATTGCTCCACCTACTGACTTATTATATGCAGTAGATCCAGTTGGAGTAGCAACACATAATCCGTCACCTCTAAATTTCTCAAAAAATTCATTCTTAATATTTATGTCAGTAACCATAGTTCCATTTATTCTTTTAAGCGTTGATTCATTTAAGGCAACCATACTATCAGATGGTCCACCATCTTTATAATTAATATTTATAGACAATAGTGGATAACTAACACTTTGACCATTATCATTTTCTAAACTATCTACCAATTGTTGAACTTCATAGTCTCTCCAATCGGTATAAAATCCTAAATGCCCAGTATGAATTCCAACAAATCTAATATTATTAATTGAATCATTATAATGATGAAATGCAGATAATAATGTACCATCACCACCAACAGATATTACAATTTGAGGATTTAATCCATCATATTGTAATTTTGAGGAATTATCAATTTTCTCTTTTAGTTGACTTGCAACTTCATTAGAAGTTGAACCATCATTACTATATATTGAAACTCTCATTATTAATCATCCCTATTATTTTTGTGGTTTTCAGATTGTTTTTCAATTAGTTCATCGCGAATTTCTGACATACCTTCATCTAATTTAAATGCAGTTTCGGCCGATTCCTGTAGACGTTTTTTTAATTCTTCTGGAAAAACACCATTATATTTATAATTTAAAGAATGTTCAACCGTTGCCCAGAAGTTCATAGCTAAAGTTCTGACTTGAATTTCCGATAATATCTTATGTTCTCCAGTTGACATTTCAACTGGATATTCAAAGACAATATGATATGAACGATAACCACTAGATTTTTCTTTATTAACATAGTCACGTTCTTCTAAAATATTTATATCTGTTCTTTTACGCAAAATATCTACTACTTGGTAAATATCTTCAACAAAAGGACACATTATCCTTAAACCGGCAATATCTTCCATGTCTTGAGATAAGCGATCTTCAGATATATACCTTCGATTCATTTTTTCTTTAATACTTGATACAGGCTTAACACGACCAGTAACAAACTCTACTGGACTTCTTTTACCAAATTGCAAGAATTCTTTTCTTATTCCTCGTAATTTTATTTTAAGTTCCCCTACTGCTTGTTCATAAGGAAATAAAAAATGTTCCCAATTTTTTACCACTAGGAAAACCTCCTCTATTTAAGCCATTCATTGAATTATTTTACCATAATTTAATATAAGTAAAAAATTTATATATATAAAAGCAAAATTATTGTAATTAGTAAATAATTTGGTATGCTAAGTGTTGTATATATTTGTAAAGATGTTTTGATTATTTGAGGGAGGTAAAATTTTGTTTGAAATATTTCTTTTTGTAGATCCTTTATGCAAAGAATGCGAAAAGTCAGAAAAAACTGTCTTAAAGTTATCAAAAGATATTGATTCAAAATTTAAGATTCAATTCATTCCTATATATAACCTAAAAGTAATCCAAACTGATTTTTGTCATTCGAATAATAAAATAAAAAAAGTATTATCTTCAAATGAATTGTATAATTTATATCATGATGTAGTTTTAGATTATAAAGCAGCATTATTCCAAGGTATGAAAAATGGAAAATCATTTTTCATGGATATGCAAAATAAAATCTTAGATCAAGGTATAAAATATACAGACAGTTTGTCATTAGAAACAGCTAAAGAACATAATTTAGATATACCAATGTTTGAAGAAGATCGTAGATCTAGTCTTGCTAAAAATACTGTGGAAGAAGATCAAAAGATTGTTAAAAACATGAAAATTAAAAAACCCGCTTCTGCTGTTATATTTAATTGTAATAAACCAAATAGTGGTGTTTTAACCAGTAATGTTTGCTATTCTGGACTATTTGATGCTTGTTGCAATCAGGATTTAACAAAAGATAGTTTAAAAGATATGATGAAAGAATCTCAAAAAAAATCAGTCAAAAATTCTGGATTTCATATAGTTAAGTAAAGACCTTTTTATTTAAATTTTAAAGGTCTTTTTTATTTTGAATATTTTCTCTGTCTAAATAATCTTTAAACCATATGGGATCTTTTAATAAATGAATAATATTGCTTTCAATTTTAATAATATTTTCATTAACCAGAATATTAATAAAAGTTTTAAATTCATGTTTATAAAAAATATTTATATTTTCTATTAAAGGAAATGTAAACTTAAACAAAGTTTTGAATAAATATTCCAAATTAATTCCATCTTCAATGTTATTTAAACAAATAATTTTCCATAAAAAGAATTTATTATCAAAAATTGGGTAAGAAAAATACTTTTCGTTACATAATAATGGAGCTCCATCAATATTATGACCTTTTAAATAAAAATCATTTTGAAGATTAAGAATTGTTTTGTTTCCTAATATCATATTTTTTCTAAAATTTCTTAATAAATAATTGATTCGTCTTAGATTATTATTGTATTGCAATAAAGCTTGTCTACTTTTTATAAAAGATAAAAGTTCTTTGAATGAATATATCATTTTAGATTGATAATTGATTATTCCATTTATTTCTAAACAATTGTATCTAATTTCTACATAACCACTATTGTGCAAGAATAAAATATAAAAACCAATGTTAAAAGAATAATAAAAAAATTTAGTAGTGTTTTTACTACTAAATTTTTTTCTATAATTTTGTCCTAGTATCCATAATGAATGTATTCCTAAACTTTTATAGCCATTAATTCTTTCAAGAAGTCTTTTTTTAGTTATGGGACTACATTGAAACTCAAATGCTATTTTATTATTAATGAGATCTGGCTTTTGATTAATTTTAGTAATAAAACATTCAATTTTCGTGCTGTTATTATTAATAAATTTAAATAAATTTATTTTTCCAGTTAAATGTTCATCCGTTTCATGTTCACCAAGATTGGGACAATCGTTATTTTTAGAGTGAGCAAAATGACTTATCTTTTCAGTACCTCTTTTTAAAATAACTACTGATTTACATATTGGACAAAGATATTTTTTGTTTTTAGATGAATTAATAGCTAAAACTAATTGATTATTATAAATTGCTGTTAATATTTTTATCGCCCTATTATTTTATATACGCAAAAAGCCAGCAGAAAAATCTACTGGCTTTAAATTATGCAAAGTATTTTTTTATTGTTTGTAATGCACTAATTGAAATCATTAATTTACCATTATCTTCCAAATTAGATAAAGAAATATTACTCTTTGATGAATATTCCAGTGCTACCGCAACATCTCTTTGAAAAACAAGAGCATCGTCTTCGTTATAACCTTCTGGTAACGACATATATAAATAATAACTACCTTCATATTTGTATAAATATGTTTCTGGCATATTATTATTTAAGGCTTTAGATAAACTAACCAAATCATCAAATGAATTCAATTTAAGGACAATATTATTAACCATATGATTAGATGGCTTACTATTTTTATCCATACCTTTTGCAGCATTAACTAATTGAGATATAGAACTGTTGACCATATGATTTTCATTCTTACCTTCTAATTCATCAACCTTGTTTTTTAGTGTTTTTAAATAATTTAATATATTGTTTTTACTTTCATCGGTTAATGATAGTTTACTAAATTCGTCAATTTTGTTTTTGATATTATTACTTATACCTTCTAAAGAAGGATCTTCAAACTTTTTATCTTTATCAGTAATTTCAGAAAGTTTTTCTTTGCTAATTTTACCACTGGATAAATTATTTTTATCAATATCATTTTCACTTAAATGATTGTTTTTGATAAACATTTCCAATCCAGATTTATTAGGAACTACCTGAAATGTAACAGCAGAAGTATCTTTAAATTCTTTGTCAGCATCAATTTCTTCTAAGATTCCATACAAAAAAGACTCAATACGATCTTCATCACCAAGTAAAGATAATACATCAACTCCACGTTCAGACAATTCGTCATTACTTATCATAACTTTGATTGTATCTTCATTTATACGTTGCATTTCCATAATTAGGCACACCTCTTCTACATATAAATTTTATATCATATTGTTACTATAAGTAAACAATATTAACTTAAATATTAAATTGTAACCCTAACTTAGCAATCTTTACGTTTATATTAGAACCAGCTTCAGCTCTTGTTTCATATAATAACTGATTAAGGCTACCATATTGTGGTAGATGACTAATGATAACATTTTTAGCATTAGATTGCTTGGCTAAATATCCAGATTCTTCAGAAGTCATATGCCATTTAGTTCCTTGCTTATTTTTATAAAAATTAGTATCAGTAATTAATAAATCAGCATTCTTACAAAAATTAATTAAGCCATCAAAGTATTTTGTATCAGCAGTAAAGACAAATATTTTATTAGTGCTTTTCTCAATGATTTTAACCGCATAAGCAGAAACTGGATGTTGAGTTTTCATAAATTCAATTAACAATGGTCCTAAATTTAATGTATCATTTTCATGATATGGAATACCTTTTGTGTCATCATTCCAAGTAAGTCCATCAAAATTTATTTTGTCATCTATATTTCCATAAATCGGAAGAGTATTTTCTTTTCTATTTTCAGAATGCAATTGCCAATAATATTCTAGAACTCCAACATCAGCTTTATGATCATGATGATAATGTGATAATAAAACTGCATCTAATCGTAAAGGATCCAAGTATTTTTCTAGTTCTAATAAAACGCCACTGCCACAATCTAACAATAAATTAAAATTTCCACTTTGAACTAAATAACCGCTAGTTCCAACTCCATCGTATGGATATCCACCATAATATCCTAATATTCTAATCTTCATATTTTAACTCCTCTTACTTGTTTAAATATACTTTTAGTGTAAATATATAAATGTAGTTTGTAAAACATTTAACAACTAGGAGCAAATAATGACAAATAACATAAAAGTAACTTTTGGCAGTAAAAATATTCTTGAAAAAATATCTAATAATCACCCTGATAGAAAATTATCAATTTTTAAGTCAATGAATACTTATGGTCAATATCAAATAATAGATGAGAGTAACAAGCCCTCAATATTTCATAATACAATTAAATATATAATTATTTTAGAAAAAAGCACTAATAATATAAGTAATTTTATTAATTATCTTTATTTTAATTTAGATAAAAACAACGAAAAAATATTTAATTCAAAACTAAAGGAATTAAGTAATAATATAAACTTAAATATCAATTCAGTTAAACTTTTGCAAGAAGTTTCGGGTAAAAAGCAATTGATAATTATGACTGAATGGAATAATGCTTTAGACTTCAGTAAATGGTTTAATAAATGTAATATAAAGGATTTAAGTAATATGTCGCTGAGTTACAAAAAAGAGTAGATACATATTTATATGTATCTACTCTTTTATTATTAAGGAGAATGAGAGATTCGAACTCTCGCGTGGTTTGACCCACCTAGCGGTTTTCAAGACCGCCCCCTTCAGCCACTTGGGTAATTCTCCATATAAATAAATGACCCGTACGGGATTCGAACCCATGTTACTGCCGTGAAAGGGCAGTGTCTTAAACCACTTGACCAACGGGTCTAAAAAATTTAAAACAAAAAAGATTATCCATAAGGATGATCTTTTATAAATACGGTTCGTACGAGACTCGAACTCGTGACCTCCTGCGTGACAGGCAGGCGTCCTAAACCAACTAGACCAACGAACCATAATTGCGGGAGATGGATTTGAACCAACGACCTCCGGGTTATGAGCCCGACGAGCTACCAGACTGCTCTATCCCGCGATAATATAAATGATGACCCGTACGGGATTCGAACCCATGTTACTGCCGTGAAAGGGCAGTGTCTTAAACCACTTGACCAACGGGTCGCAACGGAGAAGGAGAGATTCGAACTCTCGCGCCGGAAAACCGACCTACACCCTTAGCAGGGGCGCCTCTTCAGCCACTTGAGTACTTCTCCAAAATGGGCCTAAATGGACTCGAACCATCGACCTCACGCTTATCAGGCGTGCGCTCTCAACCAACTGAGCTATAGGCCCATTACAAAAGCGGGTAACGAGAATCGAACTCGCGACAATAGCTTGGAAGGCTATGGTTTTACCACTAAACTATACCCGCATAATAATATTTGAATAAATGGCGCGGGACAGAATCGAACTGCCGACACACGGAGCTTCAATCCGTTGCTCTACCAACTGAGCTACCGAGCCATATTAAAGCGGTTCGTACGAGACTCGAACTCGTGACCTCCTGCGTGACAGGCAGGCGTCCTAAACCAACTAGACCAACGAACCATAATTGCGGGAGATGGATTTGAACCAACGACCTCCGGGTTATGAGCCCGACGAGCTACCAGACTGCTCTATCCCGCGATAATAAGGAGAATGAGAGATTCGAACTCTCGCGTGGTTTGACCCACCTAGCGGTTTTCAAGACCGCCCCCTTCAGCCACTTGGGTAATTCTCCATGTAAATAATAAAATCAAAGACCCATCATATGGACCTTGTAGGACTCGAACCTACGACCGGACGGTTATGAGCCGTCTGCTCTAACCAACTGAGCTAAAGGTCCAAGCCCTAAATCGCGGCGGAGGGGATCGAACCCCCGACCTCCCGGGTATGAACCGGACGCTCTAGCCAGCTGAGCTACACCGCGAAACACAATTAAAAACAAGAGCACTTTGACCCTAATCGGGAAGACAGGATTCGAACCTGCGACCCCCTGGTCCCAAACCAGGTGCTCTACCAAGCTGAGCTACTTCCCGAAATATGCACCCAGTAGGACTCGAACCTACAACCTTCTGATTCGTAGTCAGACACTCTATCCAGTTGCGCTATGGGTGCAATATAAATGCCGAGGACCGGGATCGAACCGGTACGGTTATTACTAACCGCAGGATTTTAAGTCCTGTGCGTCTGCCAATTCCGCCACCCCGGCATATTAATGAATTGACAAAGCGGAAGACGGGATTCGAACCCGCGACCCCCACCATGGCAAGGTGATGTTCTACCACTGAACTACTTCCGCATAAATGCCGACTAGAGGATTCGAACCTCCGACCCCCTGTTTACAAGACAGATGCTCTGCCAGCTGAGCTAAGTCGGCATAAATAAAAACTATTTAGTTTTATGAGCCGTGGCAGGTTCGAACTGCCGACCCTCTGATTAAAAGTCAGATGCTCTACCAGCTGAGCTAACGGCTCGATATATGGAGGATACAGGGCTCGAACCTGTGACCTCCTGCTTGTAAGGCAGATGCTCTCCCAACTGAGCTAATCCTCCATAATATAGCGCGGCAACTTCCTACCCTTGCAAGAGGCGATCCTCTAACTACTCTCGGCGTTTAGAAGCTTAACTGCTGTGTTCGGCATGGGAACAGGTGTATCCTTCTAGCTATCGCCACCACACTATTTATCTGAAAGAACTTCGTTCTTTCAAAACTAGATATTATTATTTCTTTAGAGAACAACCTTACTTGGTTAAGTCCTCGACCAATTAGTACTAGTCCGCTCCATACATTGCTGCACTTCCACTTCTAGCCTATCTACCTAATCATCTCTTAGGGGTCTTACTTCCATAAAGGAATG